>JBILKO010000076.1:0-11917 GCA_044376615.1 Caulobacteraceae bacterium | reverse complement strand
ATTGAGCTGATCGCGTCTGAAAACATTGTCTCGCGCGCAGTGCTTGAGGCCCAAGGTTCGATCCTGACCAATAAATATGCCGAGGGCTATCCGGGCCGTCGTTATTATGGTGGCTGCGAATTTGTTGATGTCGCCGAGACCCTGGCCATTGAGCGGGCCAAGGCCTTGTTCAATTGCGCCTATGCCAATGTTCAGCCCCATTCGGGTGCCCAGGCCAACCAGGCGGTGTTTTTAGCCCTATTGCAGCCCGGCGACACGTTTTTGGGGATGGACTTAGCTGCTGGTGGTCACCTGACGCATGGCTCGCCTGCTAATCAGTCTGGCAAATGGTTCCGCCCGGTTGGCTATACGGTCGATCAAGTGACCCACCGGATCGATTATGATGCCCTGGCCGCAACGGCAAAGCGCGAAAAGCCTAAGCTGATCATTGCCGGGGGCTCGGCCTATAGCCGCCATATCGATTTTGCCAAGTTCCGCGAAATTGCCGACAGTATCGGCGCCTATCTGATGGTCGATATGGCCCATTATGCGGGCCTGATTGCGGGCGGCGCCTATCCCAGCCCCTTGCCACACGCCCATGTTTGCACCACCACCACCCACAAGACCCTGCGTGGTCCGCGCGGCGGCATGATCCTGTCCAATGACCCAGAGCTCGGCAAGAAGTTTAATTCAGCCGTGTTCCCTGGCCTGCAAGGTGGGCCGCTCATGCATGTGATTGCGGCCAAGGCGGTTGCCTTTGGCGAGGCCCTGCGTCCTGAGTTCAAGCTTTATGCGCAGCAGGTGGTCAAGAATGCCCGGGCCATGGCGGCTAGCCTGGAAGCCGGTGGTCTGGCGATTGTCTCTGGCGGCACCGATAGCCATCTGATGTTGGTGGATCTGCGGCCCAAGGGCGTGACCGGCAAGGCAACGGAAGCCAGCCTCGAGCGTGCCCATATCACCTGCAATAAGAACGGCATTCCGTTTGACCCGACCCCGCCCATGACCACATCGGGCGTGCGCTTGGGTTCGCCTGCGGGCACGACGCGTGGCTTTGGCGAGGCGGAATTTGCCCGGATCGGCAGCCTGATTGCTACGGTCGTGGACGGGCTGGCGACAAATGGCGACAATAATGGCAAGGTCGAGTCGACAGTACGCGAAGAGGTTATTGCCCTTTGCGCGCGTTTCCCGATCTATAACTAGGCCATTTTCCGCATGGCAGGGAGTTAGACTATGCGCTGCCCATTTTGCGGACACCTGGAAAGTCAGGTTAAGGATAGTCGCCCTTCGGAAGATGGGGCGGCGATCCGGCGTCGGCGCAATTGCCCCGAATGCGGCGGCCGCTTCACCACGTTCGAACGCGTGCAGCTGCGCGAACTAACTATTCTAAAACGCTCTGGCCGTCGCACACCGTTTGATCGCGACAAGCTGGTCAATTCCTTATTCATCGCCCTGCGCAAGCGCCCCGTTGATGCCGAACGGGTAGAGCGGATGGTGTCTGGCATTGTGCGTCAGCTGGAAAGCATGGGGGAGTCGGAGCTGCCCAGCCATGTGGTTGGCGAGCTGGTCATGAAGGCGCTGAAATCCTTAGATGAGGTCGCCTATGTCCGCTATGCCTCGGTCTATCGCGATTTCCGCGAAACCCAGGACTTTGCCAAATTTCTCGGTGAAGAAGGGCTAAGCGACGAGTCCGAAGGCTGATGCCCGTGCCCTTGGTCACACTAAAGCTAGCCACCTCCCTAGACGGTAAGATCGCGACGGCCAGCGGCGAAAGCCGTTGGATCACCGGCCCGCTCGCGCGCGAACAAGGCCATCGCCTGCGGGCTGAGCACGACGCGGTGGTGATTGGTATTGGTACGGCTCTGGCTGATGACCCCGAACTAACCGTCAGGATCAAAGACTATAAAGGCAAACAGCCCGCGCGGGTGGTGTTTGACAGCCAGCAAAGGCTGCCGGTCACAT
Organism: Caulobacteraceae bacterium; assembly: GCA_044376615.1. Classification (GTDB taxonomy): domain Bacteria; phylum Pseudomonadota; class Alphaproteobacteria; order Caulobacterales; family Caulobacteraceae; genus CAISGS01. Next base: position 9,979 of record JBILKO010000076.1, on the reverse strand, counting down.
CGCGTCTGGTCCAAACCGCACACGCTGTTCCAACCCTTTTGATTAGCACCCGCCCTCTAAATTCGGCCTTGACGGACGCAGGGGTAGTTGGGCTTTGCCTTGAGGGGAGTAGGCCAGGTGTTGCTGATGCGGTGGTGCAACTGGCGCAATTGGGGGTGCGCCTTGGGATTGGACTTGAGCGCCTCTATATCGAGGGCGGCGGTCAGTTGGCGGCCAGTTTTATGCTCAGCGGCCTGGTAGACCGGTTAGAATGGTTTCGAGCCCCGATGGTTTTGGGGCAGGAGGGACGACCGGGCCTTGGCGCACTTGGGCCCAAAAGCCTGGCCTCGGCCCCGAGATTTCGGCGCACCCAGATTGTGCCGCTTGGAGACGATGTCTGGGAACGCTATGAGAGGATTTGAATGTTTACCGGCATAATCACCGATATCGGCCAGGTTCGCGCGATCAAGGATACAGACCGTGACCGGCGGTTTGAGATCACAACAGCCTATGACCTGGCGACCGTTGATATTGGCGCCTCAATTGCGCATTCAGGCTGCTGCCTCACCGTTGTGGAAAAGGGTACCGATTGGTTCGCCGTCGAGGTGTCCGCCGAAAGCCTGTCCATGACCACCTTAAGCGATTGGGCGGTCGGTACGCGGATCAATCTTGAACGTGCGACCAAGGTCGGCGACGAGCTCGGCGGCCATATTGTCTCTGGCCATGTCGATGGATTGGGCGAGGTCTTGTCCGTTCGTTCGGAGGGTGGCTCGCACCGGCTGGAGATTCGTGCGCCCAAGCCCTTGCACCGCTTCATCGCGCAAAAGGGCTCAATCGCCATGGAAGGTGTATCCCTGACCGTCAATGCGGTGCATGACGATGTTTTTGGGGTCAATATCATTCCCCATACCTGGGAGGTGACCACACTGGGTCAGATCCAGCCGGGGTCACGCGTTAATCTTGAAATCGATATGCTGGCCCGCTATGCGGCGCGCTGGCAGGAGACCGCTTAGAGCTATGCCAAAGACAGCCGATACCCCGATCTCGCCGATCGAAGACATTATCGAAGACGCGCGCAATGGCCGTCCCTATATTCTGGTCGATGCCGAGGACCGCGAGAATGAAGGCGATGTGATCATTCCGGCCCAGATGGCCACGCCCGAACAGATCAATTTCATGGCCAAGCACGCGCGCGGCCTGATCTGCCTATCGATCACGGCGGACCGTGCACGCCAGCTGCGCCTGCCGCCCATGACGGCGGATAATCGCGCTGAGCACTCCACCGCCTTTACCGTCTCGATCGAGGCCAAGGAGGGGGTGACAACGGGCATTTCGGTGCATGATCGTGCGCGGACCGTCGCCGTTGCCATTGATCCAACACGCGGCGCGGATGACATCGTATCGCCCGGCCATGTCTTTCCCCTGGTTGCCAAGGATGGCGGCGTCTTGGTGCGGGCTGGGCATACCGAAGCCGCTGTTGATATTAGCCGCATGGCCGGGCTTTATCCGGCCGGGGTGATTTGCGAGATCATGAATGATGATGGATCCATGGCCCGCCTGCCGGACCTGGTCAGTTTTGCGCAATTGCACGGGCTCAAGATTGGCACCATTGCCGACCTAATCGCCTATCGCCGCCGCACAGAGCGTAATATTGAGCGCGTAGTCGAGACCCCGTTTGAAAGCGTCTATGGCGGCCACTTTCGCATGCTGATCTACCGCAATGTGATTGACCGCACCGAGCAAGTCGTCCTGGTCAAGGGCAAGATTGATCCGGACCAGTCGACGCTTGTGCGTATGCATCAGGTCGATTTTGCCGCTGATATGCTCGGCCATATTGAGGCGAGGCGCGATTATGTGCCCAGGGCTCTGAAGGCCTTGGCCGACTATGATGGCGCAGGGGTTGCGGTGTTTATCCGCGACTCCAATCCGGCGTGGTTGTCAGAGCGTTATGGCGGGCAGGACGGCCAGGAAGCCAAGACCCGTGCGCTGCGTGACTACGGCGTTGGCGCGCAAATCCTGCTTGATCTTGGCGTCCGCGACATGATCCTTTTGACCTCTAGCCAAGCCAAACCTGCGGCCTTGGAAGGCTATGGTCTGAAGATCACCGCCCGCCAGCCCATTGCCGATGGCCCGGTTGGATAGACTAGGGAAGGGGAGGCCTAGACCATGATGCAAGATCCCTTGCGCATTCTGATCATTGAGGCGCGCTACTATGCCCATATTGCTGATGAGCAATTGGCGGGTGCCAAACAGGTCCTGGCCAAGGCGGGCTGCGATGTTGATGTCGTGACCGTGCCCGGCGCCCTCGAAATTCCAGGGGCGATCGCCCTGGCCGAAGACAGTGGCCATCGCCCAACGGGTGTGCGCTATGATGGCTATGTTGCGCTGGGCTGTGTGATCCGGGGCGAGACCTATCATTTTGAGATCGTCTCTAATGAGTCCGCGCGGGGCCTGATGGATCTGACGGTTAATCGCAAGCTGGCCATCGGTAATGGCATATTGACGACCGAGAACGAGGCCCAGGCCCTGGCGCGGGCGCGGGTCAGTGAAGGCGATAAGGGTGGCGGCGCGGCCCAGGCTATGCTCGATATGATCACCCTAAAACGTCGGCTGCTTGGTCAGTTGCGATGAGTGCGCCCAAGGCCGTCAAATCTCATCAATCGCGTTCTGTGGCCAGGCTTGCAGCGATTCAGGCCCTCTATCAGATGGAGGTGTCAGGCGTGGGTGCCGAAGCGGTGGTCCGTGAATTTGTCGATCACCGTTTTGACGCCGATATTGAGGGCGAGCCTTTGGCTCAGGCCGATGAGCGCTTTTTCGCTGAGATCGTGCGCGGTGTCGTCGCGGATCAGTCGCGCATCGATCAGATGATCGCTAAGCGCCTGGCCAAGGATTGGCGGCTCGACCGGTTAGATGCAACCGTTAGGTCAATCCTGCGGGCTGGCGCCTTTGAACTGAGCCACCTGTCCGATATCCCGACTGAAATCATCATTGATGAGTATCTCGAGATCGCAAAATCTTTCTTCGAAGGGGTGGAGCCGGGGTTTGTTAACGCTGCCCTTGATGCCATTGCCCGGCATGAGCGGGTCTGACGAGTTTGGTGATATTGCCAGGCGGTTCGCGCCGCTAAGCTTTGGGTCGCCTGAGGCCCTAGGCCTGCGCGATGATGCGGCCTTGATTGGCGGTCGGCCAGGTTATGATCTGGTCATTAGCCAAGACACTGTGGTTGAGGGTGTGCATTTCGTTGAACGTGAGCGGGCCGATAGGATTGCCCTGAAGCTGTTAAGGTCAAACCTGTCAGACCTGGCCGCCAAGGGCGCAGAGCCTTATGGCTGCTTTCTAGCGATTAGCTGGCCAGCTCACTACGATACCGCAGCGCGCGATCTTTTTGCAGCGGCGCTAAAAGGCGATTTAGCACATTTCGGGATGGCGTTGTTCGGCGGTGATACCACCGCTACGCCCGGTCCCTTAACAGCAAGCTTGACCGTGTTGGGTTGGGTTAAGGCTGGTTCCATGGTGAAGCGAGCAGGTGCAAAGGTTGGGGACGCGATCGTCGTGTCTGGCACGATCGGCGACGCCTACCTGGGACTAAAGCTCGCCCAGGGTGACGATTTGGGGCTTAGCAAAAAGGACCAGGCGTTTCTGTTAGACCGGTTTCACTGTCCACAACCGAGATTGTCGTTGCGACAAGCCTTGCTAAGTCATGCCCATGCCGCAGCAGACGTTTCAGATGGACTGCTTGCCGATTGCGGGCACGTGGCTGCGGTGAACGCTCTTGGCAGCATCGTGCAGTTGGAAACCTTACCGCTCTCACCGGCTGCACAGAATTGGTTGGAACGCCAGGCCGATCGGGCTCGGGCCGTGGCCAGCCTAGCGACCGGGGGCGATGACTATGAGATCGTGTGTGCTGTGGCGCCCGATGAGATCGAGGCCATGATGCATGCGGCAGTTCCTAGCCAGGTTCCACTCACGATTGTTGGACGAATGGCTAAGGATTCGGGCCAATCCGTAACCTGGAATGCCAACGCCGTGTCAATTGGTTCGCGAGGCTTTCAGCACGTGTGAAAAACTGTCGAAAGGCTTGGTTAAAGATTCGCGCTTAGGCTTGGACCATGTCCATCCCGCGCCCATCAATCTGGCGGTTCGTCGCCCTTTTGCTTATTTCCATGAGCATCGCCTCACCTGTGATGGCCGAGAAGAAAGAGAAGACGCCAAAATTTATTGAATTTGCTGGAATTGCTTTTCCAATAGTCGAGAATAATATACTGAAACAGTATGTATTTGTTCGCTTTCGTGTTGATATTAAAACAGACGATACGACGAATATTTCTAAAATATACTACGCACGTCCGTTTATGCGTGACACGATTATTCGAGCTAGCTATCAAGTTTATCTTGGTGTCCCCTCAAAAACTGGAGTGTTGGATAGTAACAAGTTAAATGCTTTGATTAAGTCGGCCTGGAGGCAATATCTGGATCCGAAAGATATGGGCCGAATCGTCATTTTGGAAACCCGACCAGGCCCACTGCTTTAGCCTGTTGTCAGCCTGTTTAGTTCCAATTCTCCCTAGTGACCCGCTAGCAGTTGCTTTGCCTCGTCAGTTTTGGCAGGTTCCGGCCGGTACAGGATTGCCGAGCTAGGTCTAGCCTTGGCCGTCCTGGTCAGTTAAGTCCAGTTGGACACTTTTGGAACGCTTTTGCGAATCCAAGAGGCAAGAAACAGGGAAGGGTCGTTTCAGATATGGATTCATATATTTGGTGGGTTATCGCCGCAGGGGTTTTGGCAGTGCTGTACGGCATTGTTCAAAGCGCAACCCTGATGCGGGCCTCAGCGGGCAGCGATAAGATGCAGGAAATCGCCGCCGCTATTCAAGAAGGCGCGCAGGCCTATCTTCGTCGCCAATACACTACCATTGCCATGGTCGGCGTGGTTATTTTGGGCGTGGTCTATTTCCTGATCGGTCAGGAAGCCGCCATTGGCTTTGTCATCGGCGCGGTCCTTTCGGGCCTAGCTGGCTTTGCTGGGATGCTGATCTCGGTTCGCGCCAATGTGCGTACCGCGCAGGCCGCTTCAGAGAGCCTACAAAAGGGCCTTGGCATGGCGTTCAAGTCGGGCGCGATCACAGGCATGCTGGTTGCAGGCTTCGCCCTGATCGGTGTTGCTGGTTATTTTGCCTTCCTGACCAAGGTCCAAGGCCTCGATCCAACGGGCCGCCCGGTCATTGATGGTATGGTCGCCCTTGGCTTTGGCGCATCCTTGATCTCGATCTTTGCGCGCCTCGGCGGCGGTATCTTCACCAAGGGTGCCGATGTTGGCGGCGACATGGTTGGCAAGGTTGAGGCCGGTATTCCCGAAGATGATCCTCGTAACCCTGCCACGATTGCCGATAATGTCGGTGATAATGTTGGCGACTGCGCCGGCATGGCGGCTGACCTGTTCGAGACCTATGCAGTGACCACGGTTGCCACCATGGTTTTGGCGGCCATCTTTTTCCGCGGCACAGAGCATGTGGATGCCATGATGCTTTTGCCTTTGGCAATCTGCGGCATTTGTATTCCAGCCTCGATCATCGGTGCCTTCTTTGTCCGTCTGGGCAAGAGCCAGAATATTATGGGCGCACTCTATCAGGGCCTGATCGTGACAGGCCTGTTGTCGATTGTTGGGGTCTACGAAATCATCCAGACCCTAGTTCCGGCCGCTGTGTCGATCCAGGGCAAGATGGTCGATGCCAATGCCTTGTTCGCCTGCGGCCTGGTGGGCCTTGGCGTGACGGCAGCCATTGTGGTGATCACTGAATACTATACCAGCACCGCCTTCAGGCCTGTGCGCTCGGTGGCCAAGGCCTCAGTCTCTGGCCACGGCACCAATGTGATCCAGGGCCTGGCTGTTTCGCTTGAGTCCACAGCGGCCCCAGCGATCGCCATCATCATCGGCATTATCGTGACCTTCCAATATGCAGGCCTGTTTGGGGTGGCGATTGCTACCACCACCATGCTGGCCCTGGCAGGCTTTATCGTGGCCCTGGATGCCTTTGGTCCAGTGACCGACAATGCTGGCGGTATTGCTGAAATGGCGGGCTTGCCGCACGAGGTTCGGGTCTCGACCGATGCCCTCGATGCCGTTGGCAACACCACCAAGGCCGTAACCAAGGGGTATGCCATTGGGTCTGCCGGTCTGGGTGCTCTGGTGTTGTTCGCAGCCTATACCCAGGACCTGAAGTTCTTTGCCGCCAATGCTGAACAGTTCCCATATTTTGCCGGCATGGGCGAGGTCGCCTTTGATCTGTCTAACCCCTATGTGGTGGTTGGCCTGTTCTTTGGCGGTCTATTACCCTTCCTATTCGGTGGCATGTCCATGACTGCCGTTGGCCGTGCGGCTGAGGCTGTTGTGGCCGAGGTGCGTCGTCAGTTCCGTGAAATCCCAGGCATTATGGAATACAAGGCCAAGCCTGACTATGCCAAGGCCGTGGATATCCTGACCAAGGCTGCGATCCGCGAAATGATCGTGCCGTCCTTGTTGCCGGTTATCTCGCCCATTGCGCTTTACTTCATCATCCAACAGATCGCCGGGCGGGCCGAGGCCTTCTCAGCCTTGGGGGCGATGCTGATGGGCGTGATCGTGACGGGCCTCTTTGTCGCCATCTCGATGACCTCGGGCGGCGGCGCTTGGGACAATGCAAAGAAATATATCGAAGAAGGGAATTTCGGCGGTAAGGGCTCAGAAGCCCACAAGGCCGCGGTGACCGGCGATACGGTTGGCGATCCTTATAAGGACACGTCGGGCCCCGCCGTGAACCCCATGATCAAGATCGCCAATATTGTGGCGCTCTTGCTCTTGGCTGTCTTGGCTCACCACTCGGCTTAGATCGTTAGGGTTACAATGATAACGCCCCGGAGAGTGATCTCCGGGGCGTTTTTTGTTGTGACAAGGTGTTAGCGGCTATTGCCCGTCGCGATTGCTGCCGCCGCCTGGCATGTTGCGCTCATCGTCTTGTGGCAACAGACCGCCGCGGCCAACATTGCCGAGCAATTGTTCGAGTATGGTCATTTCACGGCCGCGCGTTGGGGTTTCGCGGTCACTATAGGCCAACACCTTGCCATCTTTCAGGGTATAGCTGTTTACTGAGGTCACCAGCTCGCTATCCTTGTCAAAGGCAATGGCAACAATGGACCGCTCGCGAACGATCGGATGGTAAAAGGCAATCGTGTCCTTGGTCTGGGCCATATAGAACCAGAGATTCGGGTCAAAGGTCGAAACCGCCGTTGGCGAGCCCAGGCGGGCCAGGACCACGGACTTGGTGTCTTGCTTGACCTTTACGTCCTGCGGCTTCTCCTCAATGGCTTGGAAGCCCTGGTACGAGGTCACGGGCGTGCAGGCGGCGGCCCCGAGCGCCAGGACACTGGCCAGGGCCATGGCACCAAGGCGCGCGGATTTGGCGGATGCGGTCATGAGCGTTTTCACCACTGAAATTCCTGTAGCCTTTGACCTAGCGATCTTGCGGCCCTAGTTCAATGGCTGCATTTCGATCAGACCTGCGGCGGAAGTGAGGCGGACGTGTTTTTTAAGCGTTGGTTTGGACCAAATCCAGTCACCCAAAAGGGCCGCAGCCTCTATGCCGCTGCGGTGTTACAGGCCAGAACCGCCGCCTTTTATCGGGATTTGAAGGTCCCTGACACCCTTGAAGGCCGGTTCGAGCTTTATAGCCTGCATGTGGTCCTGATCCTGCACCGGCTAAAGGGCCAGGACCCTGTGGCGCAGGAGATCGGGCAGGCCCTGTTCAAAGCCTATATCCAGGCCCTTGATTCGGCCTTGCGCGAGATGGGGGTCGGTGACCTGTCCATGGCTAAGAAGATGCGCAAGCTCGGCGAGGCGTTTTACGGTCGAATCAAGGCCTATGACCTGGCGCTCAGCGCCTTGCCTGATCGCACCGAGCTCTTATCGGTCATTGGCCGGACCGTATATGCTGAGGTCCAAGATGCGCCGGTCAACCTGTTGTGCCAATATGCCCTTGACGGTGTGGAGGCGCTATCAGGTCAGGATGTTTGCCAGCAAGACACGCTGACTTGGCCTTCCATCCCGTCCAATAAGAAGGAACCCAGCTAATGTCTGACGAGGAAGTCTGGGCCGTCCCGGTTGGTCTGGGAGAGTTTCTAGAGACACCCAAGACCCTGAATCTTATCGCGGACGCGCAAATTTGCAGCCAGATTGCCCAGCGGTTTAATCTGGTTGCAGTTAATTCCGTTACGGCGCGCCTGACCCTGACGCGCTGGTTTGATGGGGGGCAGATCGATGCTCGTTGGACCGCAAACCTTACCCAGACCTGCGGCGTTAGCCTTGAGGATTTTGACATTGACCTACAAGGCCAGTTTCAGGTGCGGGTGGTGCCGGACGGTAGTGTTCATGCGCCCGATCCTAATATTGTCGAGATCGCGATTGATTTGGACGCTGATGACCCACCAGACGTCCTGACTGGCAGGACATTAAACCTGGCCCACTATGTGCTCGAAGACCTGTCCCTGTCGACTGATCCGTTCCCGCGTAAGCCGGGAGCCGTGTTTGTTGCACCCGAACCAGCGGAAGAGGCGTCACCCTTTGCGGTCTTACGCCAACTAAAGCCAAAGGCAGACTAGACCAGGTCGGACCGAACGGGTTTGTTTGTCCAAGGCTTGCATCGCCGCCAATGCCCTGTATCGTCCGCCCGCCGGATCTGGGAGGGTCCTTTACACGAGGGTATGATCGAGGCTGTGACCGGTTCTATTGTTATATCTGTCGATGCCATGGGCGGTGACCACGGCCCCAGTGTTGTGGTTGGGGGCGTTGCGCTCGTCATAAAGCAAGGCCTGGCAGGCCCAGCGCGCTTTATCCTGCATGGTCGTGAAACCGACCTAGCCGCAGAACTGAGAAAGTATCCCCAAGCCCTGGCCGCGTGTGAAATCCGCCATACGGATACAGTTATAGCGATGGACGAAAAACCTGCCCAAGCCTTGCGGCGTGGCAAGGGTACAAGCCTGTGGAACGCGATCGAGTCGGTTAAGTCCGGCGCGGCAAAGGCCGCGGTGTCGGCGGGCAATACCGGCGCCTTGATGGCCATATCCAAGCTGCAGCTGCGGATGGCGTCGGACATGGACCGGCCTGCGATTGTCGCCAGTTGGCCGACCATGCGTGGTGTCACGACTGTGCTCGATGTCGGGGCCAATGTGGTTTGTAATGCCGAGCAGTTGGTAGAATTTGCGATTATGGGCGAGGCCTTCCACCGCGCCGTCCATGGAACGGTCCGGCCTTCCATTGGCCTGTTGAATGTCGGCTCAGAAGAGGAAAAGGGCCATGACGAGGTGCGCGAGGCTAATCGCCTGCTGCGCGACGCAGGCCTTAATCTGAATTATTATGGCTTTGTTGAGGGTACCGACCTGGCCAAGGGCACGGTCGATGTCGTAGTCACGGACGGGTTTACCGGCAATATTGCGCTCAAGACCGCTGAGGGTATGGCCCGGTTTTTCGCTGGTGAAATGCGTAGCGCCCTGACCTCTAGTCCCTTGAACATGCTCGGTGCTTTGCTCGCGTCTGGCGGGATTGGCAAGATGCGCGCCAAGCTTGACCCCAGTTCAGTCAATGGCGGGCCTTTTTTAGGCCTAAATGGCGTGGTGGTTAAGAGCCATGGCAGCAGTGATGCCAAGGGCTTTGCCAATGCGATCAAGGTCGCCGCTGGTCTGGCGCGCAGCGGCTACGCTAAGGAGGCATCGGCCAATATGGGGCAACTGGGCTCGGTTCTAAAAAAGCGACCAGAGCCCAGTGCTGTGGAAGCTGGCGCATGACCAGTCCTTGCCTGCGCAGTGTGGTGACCGGTGTCGGCGGCTATTTGCCTGAAGCTGTCGTCACCAATGCTGATCTGGCCAAGACCGTCGATACCAGTGATGAGTGGATTGTCGAGCGTACAGGTATTCGTCAGCGCCATCAGGCCGCTGAAGGCCAGTTCACCTCGGATCTTGCGACACTCGCTGCCGA
>JBILKO010000158.1:0-4013 GCA_044376615.1 Caulobacteraceae bacterium | reverse complement strand
ATCGACCGCTGGCGAGACCCAGGTCTGCGAATGGAAACATGGCCAGACCCGGCGCTTTACGATCACGCCTGAGGCTGTGGGCCTTGAACGCGTCTCGATTGACGCCCTGCGCGGCGGCTCGCCTGAGCAAAATGCCGAGGCCCTGCGCGCGGTGCTCAGCGGCCAGACGGGCGCCTATCGCGATATTGTCGCCCTCAATGCCGCCGCCGCCTTCCTGGTCAGCGATCTGGTTGAGACCTTGATGGACGGCATCGCGCTAAGCTTTGCCGTCATCGATGATGGCCGCGCCCTGACAGCCCTCGATAGGCTTGTCTCCATCACCCAAGGCCAAGGCCGAGCTCGTGTCTGATATCCTGTCCCGCATTGCTGATTATAAGCGCCTTGAGGTTATCGAGCGCAAAGCCCGCTGGACCGCGTCTGACCTCAATGCCGCCGTCGCCCAGGCCAGCCCACCGCGCGGTTTTCGCGACGCCCTGATCCAGGTCAGCCAGGGCGGACGCCTGGCCTTGATCGCCGAGATCAAGAAGGCTAGCCCGTCCAAGGGCCTGATCCGCGCCGATTTTGACCCGCCCATTTTGGCACGCGCGTATCAAGACGGTGGCGCAGCGTGTCTGTCCGTCCTGACCGATGGTCCAAGCTTTCAGGGCGATGATGCCTATCTGGTCGCGGCCCGGGCGGCGGTCAGCCTGCCTTGCATCCGAAAGGACTTCCTGGTCGATCCCTGGCAGGTCGCCGAATCGCGCAGCCTGGGCGCCGATGCCATCTTGGTCATCCTGGCCATGATCGATGATTCCGTGGCTGCTGACTTGATGGCGCAGGCCAAGCGCCTAGGCATGGATGCCCTGGTCGAGGTGCATGACGCCGCCGAAATGCACCGAGCGCTGGCTCTAGGGGCCGACATGATCGGCATCAATAATCGCGACCTAAAGACGTTTGAAGTCGATCTGGCCGTGACAGAGACCCTCGCCAGCCTTTGCCCGCAAGAGATTGTATTAGTTACAGAAAGCGGCATCTTTACCGCCGTCGATGCCCATCGCCTAGCCAAGTCCGGCGCCCGCGCCATGCTGGTTGGCGAAAGCCTGATGCGTCAGGCTGATGTCGCTGCAGCCACCCGTTCCCTGCTCGCTTAGCAAAAAAATGTAATGCCACATGTTCGCCACATGTTCGCATAAACTTGACATTAACAAAGAACGCTTAGAGAACACACTCAAGTTGACCTTTTGTTCTAGCGTCGCCGTCAAGGATAGGACCCGATCATGCTGACCCGTAAACAGCACGAACTCTTGATGTTCATTCATGAGCGGATCAAGGAGACCGGCGTCTCGCCCTCGTTTGACGAGATGAAGGACGCGCTGGACCTGGCGTCCAAGTCCGGCATTCACCGCCTAATTACCTCGCTGGAAGAACGCGGGTTTTTGCGCCGCCTGGCCCACCGCGCCAGGGCGCTGGAGGTGGTCAAGCTGCCACAACAGGCCACTGCCTCTGCCCCAGCCAAAGGTCGCCAACCTTTTGCGCCCCAGGTTATTGAGGGCGACGGCCGTCCCAATACCGTGATTGTCGCCAATGATGTGCGGGAACTGCCCCTGCTAGGCCGCATTGCTGCCGGTACACCGATCGAGGCGATTCAGCATGAGCGCGACCGGATGATGGTGCCCGAAACCATGCTCGGCGCGGGCGAACATTACCTGCTCGAGGTCAATGGCGATTCCATGATCAATGCCGGTATTCTCGATGGTGACTATGTCGTCATCCGCAAGACCGATACGGCCCAGTCTGGCGAAATCGTTGTCGCCCTGGTTATGGGCGAGGAGGCCACGCTGAAGCGTTTGCGCCGCAAGGGCGCCTCGGTTGCCTTGGAAGCCGCCAACCCCGCTTATGAAACCCGGATCTTCGGCCCCGATCAGGTCGAGGTTCAGGGCAAGCTAGTAGGCCTGATGCGGCGCTATCACTAAGACGCGCTAATGCGTCCAGGGCCGGTCGCCGCGTATAGCCTGGGCCTGGACCCATTGCCAGCCATGCCCGTGCCGCCAGATTTCAACCGAGCCGGTTTGAGTTAAGTCGTCGCCGGTAAGGACTAGGGCCTGAACACATAGGTCTGGGGCTATCGCCTTGGCACGAACCACCACGATCTCTGCACCATGACACAAGGCCTGCCATTGATCGTCGGACGGGACCGTCCGCTTTTGCCAGACGCTTAGGCGCACCGGCGCGGAAACCGGGGCGCGGCAGATCGATTTCTCGCATACAAAGCCCTTGGCAGCGTCCTCCTCGACCGCCAGGCCGCGCCGCCTGGCCCAAAGATCGGCAGCAAAGCGCTTGGCATCCAGTTGCGCCAGCAAGGCACGGTCGGCGACGCGCACAGCCGCATTGGCCCCATCGGCTGCGATCCAAACATCAGGTGCAGGTGCGCGCGGCCACAGGCTGACCGCGAGCGCAAATGGCAGGCCAAGCCAGCGCCATGGGCCGCGCCAGAGACAGATGAATAAGAGGCCGACAAACGCGACAGGAAGCGCCTGACCCGGCGCGCTGGCAATCGTAACCATGGCAAAGGGCTGGCTGGCAAACCAGGCCGCCAGAGCCCCAAGGGCCTGCAGCCCAATATGAGCGACCAGCAAAAACACATCACCCAGCCCAAACGGTGCCAAGATCGCGCCAAGGGTCAAAAACGGCATAATGACAAACCCAGTCAGGGGCTCGCTGAACAGATTGGCCAATAGGCCATAAGTGGCGACCCGGTTGAAATGCTGGATTGCGAATGGTCCCGTCGCCAAACCAGCGGTTAGGCTTGCGGCACTGCTAATAACCAAAGCAGACCACGCTCCTTGAATTAGGCGCAGCGGCCATGGCGTATTGATCTCGCGCGCCTGCTGCGGCCAGGCCTCGCTCAGGGCAATTAAGGCGGCCGTAGCGGCAAAGCTCATCTGAAAGCCCGGCTCCATGACCGCTTCAGGCTGCAGGATCAGGACGATAAGGGCCGCCAGCGCCAGACCATGCATGGTCACGGCCCGCCGATCGACCAGTATGGCGCCAAAGGCTAGGGCAGCGGTAATGGCCGCGCGAATGGCTGGTGATGGCGCGCCCGATAGGATTAGGTAAAGCCCAACCGCAGTCAGCCCGCCCACCGCCGCCAACTTTTTGCCCGGCACTCTAAGGGCTAGCCAGGGCCAGGCGGCGATCAAGAGCCTTAGGCCAAAAAAGCTAAAGCCGCCGACAATGGCCATATGCAGGCCTGAGATCGACAGGATATGGGCCAGGCCAGAAGCCCGCATCTCATTGACCTGGTCTGCCTCAAGCCAGGCCTCCTGCCCCGTCACCATAGCCGCCGCAATCGCTCCAGTTTCAGGACCCATTGTGGCCAGCAGGCGCTGCGACAGGGCCCAGCGCATAGCATTGACCTTTAGGATCAGGTCCAGCCGCCAAGGTGGCGGATCAAGACGAAGGCCCTGCAAAGGCCCGAGTGCGAACCCTGACCCGCCAATCCCGCGAAAATAGGCATCCCTTGCAAAGTCATAGGCCCCCGGACTAGCGGGCGGCGGTGGCGCATTGAGGATGGCATTGACACCAATGGCTATACCCGGTGCGGCCTGCTCGACATCATCAATCGTAATCCGGATCCGGCGCGGCAGAGCTTCAGGCGCCATATCCCCGATTTGGACCGGCGCGACGAGTATCCGGCCACCGGACTTGCCAGGGCTGAGCACATCGACCACATAACCCTCGACCCAGACCGGCTGGCTCGAGGCCTGGGGCAGGTTTGAGGGCGAAAACCGGTCAGTGCGCAGCTTTGCGACCAAGCCGCCGGCTAGCAAGGCGCTGGCTAGGGTCAGGCCGATAAGCGCGCCCATCCCCGCGCCCCGACGATACTGCCACACGCAAAGAGCGGCCATCACGCCGAAGGCCAAGGCCAGAGGCCACAGCGGTGGCTCAAACCGCACGCTTAGATAGGCAGCCGCACCGAGACCAAAGGCCACCGGCAGCCATAGAACCAGCCGATCCGACTGGGCCAAAATAGC
>JBILKO010000016.1:0-33528 GCA_044376615.1 Caulobacteraceae bacterium | reverse complement strand
CCAATTATCCTTTGAGACCCCAATAGCCGCATTCAGCATGGCATAGGCCTTTTGGACCTGTGCGCCCTTTAGCGGCACAATAATATCCTTGGGGTTAACCGTCACGCCATTATAGGTGATCGGCACTTGGGCCGCATAACCCTTGGTCGCATTGAAGGTCGGCAGACGGATGCTGACATTGTCGATGATCGAGGAATAGGTCTTATCGACAAAGGTCACACCGGCCTGACCGTAGGGGCGCAGGCCCGAAGCCAGCTCGGTCTCATAACGAACCCGGATATTGCCCTGATATTTGGGGCTAAGGGCCAAGGGGCTGCCGATCGGCACGATTACCGTTGCCGCCTTCAGATACTTGGTAATCTCGGTATCATTATACGAGAAGGCACCACTTAGCGTCAGTTCATGCGTCGCGCGCCAGTCAACTGTGCCCTCCAGACCCTTGATCTTGGCATTCACCAGTTTGGTCGTGAAGGTTTGGTTAGAGATGTTCTGGTCGAACACAGTGATCTGAATTTTCTTCCATTCCATCAGATAGGCGGCCGCATTGACCTGCACGGTGCGATCAAACAGGGCCAGTTTCCAGCCAACTTCCTTGTTCGAAACTTCGTCAGGCACATAGGCCTTCAAGTTATCACAATCGACGGTCAGCGTTCCGCAAGGCTTACGATTGAATCCAGGCGGACGGAAGCCTTCCGAATAGGTCGCGTAAACCAGAGATCCGCTATCGAACTTATAGGTTAGGTTAGCCTTATACTTGGTCCCCTTTTTGTTCGTCGGCGACAAGCCCTTTAAGGTTTCAGCCAGGTTTGCGCTGATGCCATAATATTTTGGCGGCACGGCAGCCGCGCTATAGGTTCCAGTCACAGGGTCATACTTACCGCGTGAGCCGTAGCCAAAGCTTGTATTCGACGAGCCGGTCATAGACGACCGGAAATCGTAGCGACGGGCACCAATCGTTGCCGTCAGTTTTTCAGGAATCACGTCGTAAGACACTTCACCATAGACCGCGAACTGGCGGTCCTTGCGGGACACGTCATTAAAGAAGCCGACTTGAACCGGGCGTACGCTGCCGTCATGCGCATTGACGCTTGGGTCTGGCGCACGAGGATAGATGAAGCCAGCGCCCTTTTGGGTATAGGCCCAGTCCGTATTATCATAGAGCGTGTTTTCATCATAGAACAGGCCGCCGGTTGCGCGCAAACGCTTGTCAGCAGGCGTGATGACGCGGAATTCTTGCGTCGAGCGCTTGTTCTTATTCTTGATCGAATAGCTCTTGTTCGGCGTATAGCAGGTATTGCCGATATTGCCATTATACGCCGCTGTATAGTAGACGCCTCGGTCGCACTCATAATATGGCAGATACAGGCCGATATTTGAGTATGACGCATAGTCAGCCTTTTGCGCCGCTGTATGCTCCAGGAACGACCCGGTATAGATCATGTCGAGCATACCCATGCGGCCGTTCAGGGTAAGGGTAGAGACATCCCAGTCATCGCGCAGGCTGTTGGGGCCAAATTGCGTGACCTTCAGATCACCAACGCCGGGTTCATAATCGAACACGCCGTTGGACTTAAGGTTTTGACGCATATGCATGGCGTCAACCGACCAGTTGTCATTGATCTGATAGGTAACAGCGAGGCGAGCACCGGCATAGGACGCATCGTTGAAGTCGTTCTTCACGAACTGATCGTTATTGATGCTCTGACGCGTTGGCACCTTATAGCCGCTACCGGTACAATTGGCGACGCCCGAGCAGGACTCCAGGGCGCGAATGACTAGGAGCGGGTTACCGGTAGGCAGCTTACCCGCTTCGCCAACATGACCATTGAACGGCATCTGGTAGGTGCCGGCCACATTGTCGATATAGCCACCCTGTTGGTCGCTAAACAGCACCAGACGCGCGGCCAGCTTGCCTTCGATGATCGGAATGTTCACGAAGGCATTTGCAGCTGTGCTTTCCGAGCCGTTCTTGGTGAAGGCATAAGAGGCGTTAAAGCCCGTGTGATACTCTTTCAGATCCGGCTTGTTGGTGATGTAACGCACCGCGCCGCCCATGGCGCTCGCGCCGAACAAGGTGCCCTGAGGACCCGCCAAGACTTCGATACGCTGAAGGTCGACAGCATAAACGTCGAGGTTACGGCCAGGCATCGAGCTTGGCGCATCATTCAGATAAAGCGCAACAACGGGCTGAGACCCGGCGGTCCCTTGAATTTGAAGACCGGCGGTGTCCGTCGAGAGGCCACGAATATAGATTGAAGACGTCCCTGGACCACGCGAAGCGGTGC
Organism: Caulobacteraceae bacterium; assembly: GCA_044376615.1. Lineage (GTDB taxonomy): Bacteria > Pseudomonadota > Alphaproteobacteria > Caulobacterales > Caulobacteraceae > CAISGS01. The sequence continues at coordinate 31,243 of JBILKO010000016.1, read as the reverse complement.
GCACATTCGGCAGGTACTGAACAAGGCTCTCAAAATTGACGACATTCAGCTTTTGAAGCGATTCACCACCCAGGGCCTGAACAGCCAAAGGAATCTTGTTGACCGCTTCTTCGCGACGAGACGCGGTCACCACGATGTCCTCAATGGTGCGATCTGCGCTATTGTCGGCGGCCTGCTGCGCCTGGGCGGACGTGATGCCCGCGCCGAAGATCGACAGGGCGATCGCCGCTGTAGATAATTTCCAGTTTTTCTTCATGTTTTTCCCCTCGATTGATTCTTATTCGTCGGCCCCCGACCTTGGATCATGGGGCGATTTGCCATTCAAACTCAGTTTACCAAAGCGCGCAATTCAGCACTTGGCAAAGAGTCGCAAGTGATCACCTCTAAGTAAGAGGTTTACAGGCATGAGTTGCGCGCGTGCCACGGCCCTAACGCCGGTATCGGACCAAGCCGTGCCGACCCTGAATTTATAATAAACTGATTTTTATCATGTATTTGTCATTAACCTGACACATTTGGCTATTGTTCGGGCTTTTTCAGATGGCACGGTCAAGTTTTGGGCACGATCCATGCCTAAAATCATCAAGCGGTCATGACTTTTTTGGATAGTGGGCCCGCAGCCGGCCCAAATGCGTCTCACGCAATCCATTGACGAATAAGGGGCAATTGGCCTCCAATGGGTTTGACGCCAATCCCAGCGCGGTTTCCGCGCGGTGCGACCCAAAGGCTAGGACCCCACATGAACCCGACGCAAATCGCCGCAGCGTTTTTGATAGCAGCCTTTTCGATCTCGATCGCAGCCATCAGCCCTCAGGCCCATGGTCAGACTGTGCCGAGCAGGCATGGCATAGATGCGCCGCAATTAGCGCCGCTCGGCCCCCATCAGGTCGGAGTCCGGACCCTAACCCTGGTCCAGCCCAAACAAGCCGACATTACCGATATCAATCCCAAGACGGGCAAACCCACCCTTAAGGACCGCACGCTAGTGGTCGATATCTGGTATCCGGCAAACCCAGCGGTGGATGCCAAGCTAGAGACCTATCGCGCAGAGTTTCGGGGCGAGCCGCCCCTGCCCCCGTCTGCCTTTAGCGTGCCTGGCCTTGCCGTTCGCGACGCCCCGGCCAACGGCGGCGGCTACCCGCTAGTCGTTGTGTCTCACGGCTATAGCAACCATCCCGCCGCCATGACCTGGCTGACTGAAAACCTGGCCTCAAAAGGCTATGTGGTTGCGGCAATCCATCACGAAGATCCAGACCCAGACCGAAGCGACGCAGTAACCCGCGCGATTCCGACCTTACGCCGTCCGATCGATATCGGCTTCACCACTCGTAACCTTCAAGCAAGCCTGGGGACCCAAATCGATCCAAACCGTGTGGCCCTGATCGGCTATTCCATGGGCGGCTATGGCGTCCTGACCTCTGGCGGGGCGTCATTGGATCCAAAGGGTCCGGCCATGGGCTTTATACCTGGCGGCGCGCTCTTGCCCTATGCCAAGGGCGCAGCAAAAGCAGGTGACATCAAGGTCCAGGGCCTAAAGGCCGTTGTAGCGATTGCGCCCGCCGGCGGCGGTGCACTCGCTGCCTGGAATAGCGAGGGCCTGGCCGACATAACCGCGCCCCTACTCTTGATCTCAGGCGACCGCGACCCGACGGTCGATTACAAAACCGGTGCCCTGACCGTCTTTAACCAGGCCATTCACTCGGACCGCTATCTGCTGACCTTCCGCGAGGCGGGCCATGCCATGGGCCTAAACCCCGCCCCGCCCGAAATGCAGGTAAGGCTGTGGGACAAGGACTGGTTCGACGATCCGATTTGGCGCACCGACCGGGTCAATGCGATCAATCTGCACTTCATCACCGCCTTCTTGGACCTTAAGGTCAAGGGCGTCGCAGAGATGGATACCTATCTTGATGTGCCCACCGTGGTCTCCGATGACGGGGTCTGGCCCTATGACAAGACCACGTCCTATGACGCCTATAGCACCGCAACGGGCGGATCCACGGTCTGGAAAGGCTTTCAGCGTCGCCATATGCGCGGCCTAGAGCTACGCCATGCCAAGCCTGATTGACCGAGACATGGTTTTTGCTACTGTCCGGTAAGTTCATAAAAAAGAGCAGCAAAGCGGCTCATCAAAAAGGGATCAGGAAACATGGTTGCGGCATCACAAGTCGTCTTAACAGCCACCGATCGGGTCCATCTCGGTGTCCCGGCCGCAGAGGCGATAGCTGCCGAGGCTGAACGCCTAAACGCCCAGCGCGTCTTTATCTTGGCGGGCAGCACGCTGAACGAAAAGACCGACGAGATCCGAAAGATCGAAGAGTCCCTGGGCAGTCGCCATGCCGCGACCCATACTGGCATCCGGCCGAATGCCCCGCGCAGTGACGTCCTGGTCGCGGCAGACCGCGCCCGCGCCGCCAAGGCCGATCTGGTGGTCACGGTCGGAGGCGGCTCGGTCACCGATGCGGGCAAGATCATTCTGATCTGTTTGAAGCACAATATCACGACGATCGAGGGCTTTGATGGCTTCCGCACTTATGTCGAGGATAATGGCACGGTCGTTCAGCCTGTGTTTGAAGGCCCCGATATCCGCGCCATCTGCGTGCCGACAACCCTGTCCGGCGGTGAATTCAATCCCCTGTCCGGCGCAACGGATGAGCGCATCAAGCTGAAACAAGGCTTTGAACAGCGCATGATGGTGCCGATCGCCGTCATTCTGGACCCCGCCATCACCGTTCATACGCCCGAATGGCTGTGGCTATCGACCGGCGTGCGCTCGGTTGACCATGCGGTTGAAACCCTAGGCTCGCTGCAATCCAATGACTATTGCGACGGAATTGCCGATAGTGCCCTTCGCCTGCTCGCCGATGGCCTGCCCAAGGTCAAGGCCAATCCGGGCGATCTCGAGGCCCGCCTCAAGTGCCAGATCGGTGCCTGGCAATCCATGCTGCCCATCCTCGGCGGCGTTCCTATGGGTGCCAGCCATGCCATTGGTCACGTGCTGGGCGGCACCTGCGATGTGCCTCACGGCTATACGTCTTGCGTCATGTCGCCCTTTGTTCAGGCCTTTAATGCGCCGGTGAATGCCCATCGCCAAAAGCGCATCAGTGCCTGCCTAGGTGACCCAAACCGGTCCGCCTCGGACCTGCTGGATAAGCTGATCGGCGGCCTTGGCATGCCGCGCAGCCTCAAGGCCGTTGGGGTATCGGAGGAGCAGTTCCCCCTGATCGCAGAATATACGCTCGAAGATTTTTGGGGCCGCACCAATCCGCGCCCGATCGCCAAGGCCGAAGATGTCATGGAAATCCTGCGCACGGCCGTTGGCTAGTCCTTATTTCGCCGCTTGATGAAAGGCATGAGGCACCCTAATCGGGTGTCTCATCTTGGCCATTCGGAATACGGACTCATGATTGAAGCCAAAGCGGCCAAACGCCAGTCAGCGCCGCTCAAGAACGAGATTGCGGCCTATAAGCGGCGGCGCATTGTCGAAGAGGCCAGCCACCTGTTCTTTAAGAATGGCTATGAGGCCACGACGCTGGATGCCGTGGCCGAACAGCTTCAGGTCACCAAGCCCTTCATCTATTCGTACTACCGCAACAAGAGCGAACTGCTGTTCGAGATCTGCCAGACCGGCATTCAGTTATCCCTGACCGCGCTCGAAGATGCCTTGCATATTGATGGCACGGCCACCGAACAGCTGAAAATGGTCGTCGAGCGGGTCGCTCGGATCATTATCGAAAACCAGCGCTATATCAGCGTCTATCAGCGCGAAGAAATGAGCCTTGAGCCGGACGAGGCGCGGCGCATTCGGCTTTTGCGCCACGAATTTGACCAAAAGCTCAGCGCGCTTTTGCAAAGGGGCAAGGCGGCTGGCGAGTTCGAATTTGAGGACGCCTCCCGCGCAGCCATCTGGATCAGTGGCCTCCTAAGCTGGATCGCAAACTGGTATCACGAGGGCGGTCGTTGGTCGGCAACCGAGGTTGTAATGGACGCCATAAACATGGTCATGAAGATCGCGCTCAGACCTTCAAAATCAACCTAAGATTCTGGTCCGGCGGCTAGGCGCGCCATTGCCGCCGGCTAAGAGAGCCATTAGCTTGGTATGGACCGAGTAGATTTTTCTACCCGGTGACTATTGCGGGGCGCGGCCATGAGTTCAAATCCAAGTTCGACAGCAAAACACATTGATCACCGCGTCCCTGACCGCGAGATCTGCGTCCTGCGCGACCTGATCGACAAGATGGCGCGTGACCGCGGTGACCAGGTCTATGCGGTATTCGAAGACGGTAGTCACTGGACCTATAGCCAGCTCAGAGCCCAGACCATTTCGGTCGCCGTTGGCCTGCAAAAGCTTGGGGTCAAACAGGGCGACCATGTCGCGGTCTGGCTGCCCAATTGCCGCCAGGCGCTTTTGACCTTTTATGCCATCAATTTTCTGGGCGCGGTTTTTGTGCCGTTCAATACGGCCTATCGCGGCGCGATCTTGGAGCATGTGCTCAAAAACTCTGATGCTCGCCTTTTGGTCGCCCATGTAGGCCTATTGGACCGGCTAAGCGATATTGATGCGGCTGAGGTTCGCCATGTGGTCGTGTTGGGGGAAGGCGAAGCCCCCAACCGCTTTAGCACTAGCGCGTTTGAAAGCCTGACCGGCGGCGAGGCCGACCTTGCGCCCCTGGCCCGGCCAATCGAGCCCTGGGATACACAATCGGTCATTTACACTTCCGGCACGACCGGGCCGTCCAAGGGCGTTTTGTCGTCCTATCTGCACCTCTATACCAATGCAGGACCAGACAGCTGGCCGTTTATCACCGGCGAGGACCGGTTCCTGGTCAACATGCCGATCTTTCACATTGGCGGGCTGGGCCTGCCCTTTGTGATGTTGGCACGGGGCGGGTCGATCGCCCTGATGGAGAATTTCTCGACCGATACGTTTTGGGATTTTGTGCGCAAGACGGAATGCACCTCGATTTTCCTTTTGGGCGTGATGGCCACCTTCCTGATCAAGAACCCGCCCAGCGCCGCCGACCGCGACCACAAGGTTCGCACCGCGCTGATGGTGCCCTTGACCGAGGTTTCGGGCCCGTTCCATGAGCGGTTTGGCATTAATATCTATACGATTTTCAACATGACCGAGATCTCCTCGCCCATCGTATCGGAGCCCAACCCCGCAAAGCCCGGCACCTGCGGCACCATCCGCCCGGGTGTGGATGTGCGTCTGGTTGACGAAAATGACTGCGAGGTTGCCATTGGCGCGGTTGGCGAAATGCTCGTGCGCACTGACCGGCCCTTTGCCATGAATAGCGGCTATCACAAAAACCCAGAGGCGACGGCCAAGGCCTGGCGCAATGGCTGGTTCCATACGGGCGATGCCTTCCGGCGCGACGCGGACGGTTATTACTACTTTGTCGACCGGGTGAAGGACGCCATCCGCCGCCGCGGCGAAAACATCTCTTCCTTCGAGGTCGAGAACGATATTGTCGCGCATCCCGATGTGCGCGAAGCCGCCGTCATAGGTGTGCCAAGCGAATATTCCGAAGACGAGGTTATGGCCGTGATTGCGCCTGTGCCTGGGCGAAGCATTGATCGGGCTGCCCTAATGGGCTTTTTAGAGACCCGCCTGCCCTATTTCATGGTGCCGCGCTATATCCGCATTCTCGACGAACTGCCCAAGACGCCAACCGCAAAAGTTATGAAGGCCGAGCTGCGCAAGGACGGCATCACGCCCGATACCTGGGACCGCGAGGCGGCTGGCATTAAGTTAAAGCGCGAAAAGCTCTAGGGACGGCCCCTTGGAGCGGACTCTAGAGCTTTTTGGCTAAGTTTCAGGGGGTCATGTCAAACCCGTTGATGTATTGAAAGATAGCGCCTCAGCTGGCGCAACAATGTCATAGCTTGTGCTGCGGCCACCTGCGACGCTTCGTTGCAACATCCCCTTGCGAACAAGGTCTTCAATATCGCGTGCTGCTGTGTCTTGCGAGCATTTAGCAAGCTTCGCCCATTTGCTTGAGGTCAGCCTACCATCAAACCCATCAAGCAGCCGATTGATCACGAGCTGCTGGCGCGTATTGAGCGGCTTGCCTTTAATCGCATCCCAGAAATGCGCTTTTGCCATTACAGAAATTAATGTCTCATCGGCCTTATCAAAAGCACGGTCCAGACAATCCAGAAACCATTGCAGCCATGGTGTAATGTCAAGGCTACCTTTTTGTGTTTGCTCAAGCATGTCGTAATAGCGATTGCGCTCAACCCTGATCTGCGAGGACATGCTATAGAATCGTTGAGCACTATTTTCTGAGCGGGCAAGAGCAAGGTCGGCAATCGCGCGGGCAATTCGTCCATTGCCATCTTCGAATGGGTGGATGGTCACAAACCAGAGATGGGCGATGCCAGCAGCGATGACGGGATCAATATCTTTCTCGCTTTGAAGCCATGCCAAAAACTGCGTCATTTCGTTTGAAAGACGATCTGCGGATGGGGCTTCGAAGTGAACTTTTTCACTACCGATTGCGCCAGAGACAACTTGCATTGGCCCAGTTGTCGCGCTGCGCCAATAGCCTACGGTGATTTTGGTCATTCCGCTGCGGCCAGTAGGGAATAAAGACGCATGCCAGCCAAACAAGCGCTCTTGGGTAAGGGATTGACTATAATTCTGTGTGGCGTCGAGCATCATTTCAACCACGCCTTCGACGTTGCGTTCGGCTGGAATAAGCCCTGCGACATCCATACCAAGGCGGCGCGCGATAGATGACCGCACTTGATCCTTATCGAGCTGCTCGCCTTCAATATCACTTGATTTGACGACGTCCTCGGTAAGCGTGTCGAGAACGGCTTCAGCGCGAAGTTTAAATCCAAGAGCTTCCATCCGGCCAATCAAGCGGCCTTGCCTATGGCGCACATGCGCAAGGCTTGCCGCAAGGGCTTGGTCTTGCCAGCAAAATTTCGGCCATTCTTCAAGCTCGTGTACGTATGGCATAATCTCCGCACCTCCTGCGGATATTATGCCTGCCATTCTCCGCAAACACAAGATTTTCACCGCACCCTTTGCGGAGAATAGACGCATCAACGTCCGCATTCTCAATGAACTGCCCAAGACCCCAACCGCCAAGGTGATGAAGGCAGAGCTACGCAAGGACGGCATTACGCCCGATACCTGGGACCGCGAAGCCGCTGGCATTAAGTTAAAACGCGAGCGGCTTTAGCTAAAGCCGCTAAAGGTCTAGATATCGGCGCCAACATCTCCCGATGGCCCGTCAGACCGGGTGACGTGTATGCCGCATTCAGTCTTGTCTGACCCAGCCCAACGACCAGCGCGGACGTCTTCATCATCGTCGGTCGGCTGGGTACAAGGCCAGCACCCGACGGACGGATAGCCAAATTCGACCAGCGGATGCGGCGGCAAGCTATGGGCCGCGGCATAGGCATCCAGCTCGTCCTTGCCCCAATTGGCGAGCGGATTGAACTTGGTCTTGCCTTCGGCTTCTTCGACAACCGCTAAGCGCAAACGATCACCGCCATGAAAGCGCTTGCGGCCAGTTATCCAGGCGTCATAGCCCTCCAATGCGCGGTCAAGCGGTAGGACCTTTCGGATATGGCAGCAGGCGTTGGTATTGGTCTTCCAAAGATCAGCCTTGGGATCGGTTGTCGCCAAGTCCTGAAATTGCGGCCTGAGATCACGCACATTCGTCAGGCCCAGCTGTTGGACCAGCCTTTGCCGGTAGTCCAGGGTCTGGCCAAACAACATGCCCGTATCAAGAAATAGGACCGGCAGGTCTGGCTTGATCTCGGACACCATATGCAAAAGCACAGCCGACTCGGCGCCAAACGAGGACACAAGCGCCAACCGGTCGCCAAAGCGTTCAATCGCACTGGCCAATATGGCCTGCGGGCTCGCCTGGCGAAGATCTTCGCCTTGGGTCACCGGGTCTTTTCTGGCTTCATCTAGGGCCATGATGCTCAAAGCCTTCCTGGCTCGGCATAGGCGGGCACCCGCCCATCAACGGCGGTTTGATAGACATGGCGGTGACGATGCGCCGCCTTGCGCCAATCCTCGGCGGTCGAGCCATCGCTGGGCACAAACGCATCAAAGCCGCAGCGCAGCATAAAGCCCGCCTGCTCGCGCAGCACGTCACCGACCGCTCTGATCTCGCCCTTAAAGCCTAGGCGCTCGCGCAGCAGGGTGGCGGAGGTATAGGCGCGGCCATCGCGGAATTTTGGGAAGGCCAAGGCCACCAAGGCCAGGCGGCTCAAAAACCCGCCCAGGTCCTCAACCGCGTCAGCCGGTTCGATTTGAACCCCGACGCTGACGCCGCTAGCCAACAAGGTTTCGCCCTCGGCCTTCAGGCGCGCCAAAGACACAATGATATCGGCCCCCTGCGGAATCGGGTCCTCATCGAGGACCGAAACGAAACCATCTTCAACCTGGTCCGCGCCCTTGGCGTTCAGCTTAATGAGCAGGGGCATAGACAGCCTCCTTAAACGGGGCCATGCCGATACGCCGATAAGTGTCCAAGAACCGCTCGTCGTCCTGACGCCGCTCCAGATAGACTCCAACCAGCGTGTCGATGGCCGGGGCAACCTGGTCGGCGGCCAGGGCTGGGCCGAGCATTTGGCCGATGCTGGCATCCTCAGCACCCGAGCCACCAAGGGTGAGTTGATAAAACTCCTCACCCTTCTTATCGACGCCCAAAACGCCAATATGGCCGACATGATGGTGGCCACAGGCATTGATACAGCCAGAAATCTTGATCTTCAGCTCGCCCACCTTTTCGGCCAGGTCCGGATCAAGGAATTTCTGAGCAATCGACTGGGCCACGGGAATCGCGCGGGCATTGGCCAGGGCGCAATAATCTAGGCCTGGGCAAGCGATAATGTCCGAGACCAGATTGATATTGGGCGTGGCCAGACCAGCGGCCGACAAGGCCTCAAACACAGCCAGCAGATCGTCCTGCTTGACGTGTGGCAGCACCAGGTTCTGTTCATGCGTGACCCGTACATCGCCCAGACTATACCGCTCGGCCAGGTCGGCAATCACCTCGAGCTGGTCAGCATTGGCATCGCCGGGCGTGGCGTCATGGGCCTTTAGCGAGACATCGACAATGGCATAGCCCGGTGTCTTATGCGCACTGACATTATTGCGGGCAAAGCGGACAAAGGCGGGATTGGCGGCGCGGGCGGCTTCATAGGCGCTTGAAACGGGCGGCAAGACTTCAAGGCCTGGCCGGACAAAGGCCGCGCGAATCCGGGCGAGCTCCGTATCTGGTAGGTCAGCGCTGGCTGGGTCGATTTGCGTCCATTCGGCCTCAATCTGGCGGGCAAATTCTTCAGCGCCAAGGGCGGCGACCAGGATCTTGATCCGGGCCTTATAGATATTGTCGCGGCGACCATGGCGGTTATAGACCCGCAAAATCGCCTGCAAATAGGACAGGAGCCGCCCAACCGGCAGGTGCTCTTTGATGGTAGCGCCAATATAGGGTGTGCGCCCCATGCCACCGCCGACCAGGACCTCAAAGCCCAGCTCACCGTCACGATTGCGGCGCAGGACCAGGCCGACATCATGCACCTTGGCCGCCGTCCGGTCCTTGGGCGCAGCGGTCACGGCAATCTTAAACTTGCGCGGCAGGAAGGAGAATTCGGGATGCAGGGTCGACCATTGGCGGATGGCTTCGGACCAAACCCTGGGATCATCCACTTCTTCGGCGGTGGCCCCAGCGCGGGGGTCGGAAGTGACATTGCGGATGCAATTGCCTGAGGTCTGGATGGCATGCAGATCGACCTGGGCTAGGGCATCGAGAATATCGGGCGCATCTTTCAGCTTGATCCAGTGAAACTGGATATTCTGGCGCGTCGTGAAATGGCCATAGCCCTTGTCATAGGTCCGGGCGATCCAGGCCAGGCGCCGCACCTGGGCAACATTCAGCGCGCCATAGGGAATGGCCACCCGAAGCATGTAGGCGTGCAGCTGCAGATAGAGGCCGTTCATCAGCCGCAAAGGCTTGAACTGATCCTCATTCAATTCCCCGGCCAGGCGGCGAACCACCTGGTTTCGAAACTCGTTCGAACGGTCGATCAGGACCTCTTTATCAATCGCATCATAGCGGTACATGGTCGGTCCTTATTTGCGACGGATCAGGTCAAGACGGCCGGTCGAGCGGGCAGCCCCTGCCGCCGCGCTCAAGGCGGCAATGGCTGCGCCGCCAATCGCTTGTTTGCCATGGGTCAGTTCATTGGTCGGGCCAAGCGCGCGCAGGCGCTCGCGATAGCTGACGGGCGCGAGGCCAGACTCAGCCTCGACCACATCGATCAGATAGGGATCAATCACAGTGCGCACCTGGGCCTTTGCCGTCGCCAGCGCAGCGTCGGCCGCTGCTTCATCGCCAAACAGGTCGGCATCGAAAAATTGCTCGACCCACTGGCCCTTGGCCCAGAAGACGACATCGCCTTCGGCCAAGCTATTGGCGGTCAGGGCCTTTTGAAATTGCGCACTCATGCCTGGGCTCGTTCAAGATCGGGAAGGATTTCGGTTAGATCATTGGCCAGGGCCGCGACTTCGCCGATGATTAGGATAGCTGGACCGTCCATATCCTTGACTGCATCGGCAAGGTCACTCAGCTGGGTCAAGACCCGCGCCTCAGTCGCCAAACTGGCATGCTCCACGACCAAGACCGGCGTTGCTCCGTTTCGGCCCGCCGAAATCAGGCGCGCTGCGATCTGGCCCGCGGTCGACAGGCCCATATAGACCACGACCGTGTGGTTAGCCGAGGCAAGGGCGGTCCAGTCTAGATCCGGCGTGGCATCCTTGGCCGCATGACCAGTGACAAAGGTGACGGACTGGGCAAGACCCCTATGGGTCAAGGGCGCACCAGCCGACGCACCCGCAGCTAGGGCCGCGCTCACGCCCGGAACAATCTCGACCGGCACACCCGCAGCCCGGCAAGCCAGCATTTCTTCGCCGCCGCGGCCAAACATGAACGGATCGCCGCCCTTAAGCCGAACCACCTTGAGGCCTTCCAGGCCAAGGGCCACCAGCAAGGCATTGATATCGTCTTGCGGCAGGGTATGGCGTGACTTGCGCTTACCCACATCAATCAGACGCGCCTTGGGGCCGGCGAGGGCCAGTATTGCGGGCGGGGTTAGGCGGTCATGCACGATGACATCAGCGCCCTGCAAAAGCCCTAGCGCCTTGACCGTCAAGAGATCCGGGTCCCCAGGGCCTGCGCCCACCAGCCAAACCTGGCCGAGGGGCCGCACGCCAAGCCTTGCCGGATCACAACTTAAGACAACCAGACCTCGGGCCATTGGAAAAGGCATCCCATATTCAAAGCCCCAACCTATATCGGCCAGGCGGCCTCTAGCTAGCATACAAAACGCATTTTGCGGGGCGAACCGCAAAGGTCCGCCCCGCATTAGGTTCCAAAGCGAAAGGGCCGTAACGCGATGCAACAGTTGCAAATTGGTTCAAGGCCTGCCAATTCGCAAACCAAGACTTCTGCCCCAGGGTTTAGGAAAACTATGGACCGCCGCCGCCTACCACCGCTCAATGCCCTGCGCGCCTTTGAGGCCGCCGCCCGGCATTTAAATTTCAGTCGCGCCGCTGACGAACTCTCCGTCACGCCCGGCGCCGTTAGTCAGCAGATTCAAAACCTGGAAGACTTTATCGGCGCGGCCCTGTTTCGGCGCACGCCCAAGGGCCTCTTGCTTACCGATGCGGCCCAGATCGCCCTGCCCGCCTTGCGCGAAGCCTTTGATCGCCTGGCAGAAGCCGCCTCCATGCTGACCGCCGCCGTCGATGGTCGTCGCCTGACGGTGTCGGTAGCCCCGTCGTTTGCCGCCAAATGGCTTGTGCCCCGCCTTGGTAAGTTCGAGGCGGCTCATCCCCAGGTCGATGTCTGGGTCTCAGCCGGAATTGATCTCGTCGATTTTGCTGGGGGGGAGGTCGACATTGCTATCCGCTACGGCTCTGGCCGCTATCCAGGGCTGGAGGTGCAAAGGCTGATGCAAGAGACGGTGATCGCTGTCGCCAGCCCAGAATTTCTACAGGCCCATCCGCTCGAAACCCTAACCGACCTGACCGGTCAGATCCTGCTGCATGATGGCTCGCCCGATGCGGACGAAAGCTGCCCCGACTGGACCATGTGGCTGGCGGCGCGCGGTGTTAAGGGCATAGACGGCTCGCGTGGCCCGCGCTTTAACCAGTCCTCTCTGGTGATCGAAGCCGCTGTTGGCGGTCGCGGCGTTGCCCTGGCCAAGCGGGCCCTGGCCCAGGCCGATCTGGATGCAGGCCGCCTGGTCACCCCGTTTCAGATCGCCACAGCCGTCGATTTTGCCTATTACCTCGTCTATCCCAAGGCCAAGGGTCGCCTGCCCCAGGTCAAGGCCTTCCTGGCTTGGCTCACAGCTGAGGCCGAGGCCCATGAAGCCGCCCTGCGAAGCCTAGATAATGGCGCCGGAATCTAAGACCCCATGACCACCCCTCCAAAAGCCCCTGCCGACTGCCAGTCCATGGCCGATGTGCGCCTTGGCGTCGATGCACTCGACCGCGCGCTGGTTGCGCTTCTAACCCAGCGCCAGGCCTATATGGACGCGGCCGCCAGGATCAAACCCAGCCGCAATGGCGTGCGCGATGTGCCCCGGATTGAAGATGTCATAGCCAAGGTCTTGGCCGAGGCCGCTCAAACCGGCCTGTCACCAGCCATTGCTGGCCCGGTTTGGCGGCTCTTGATTGACCGCTGTATCGCCTATGAACTTGCCGCCTGGGACCGGTTGCGGGCCGAGTAATCGGCTGCCGCAGCCAAGGCCGCTTCTGCCGCGGATTGAACCCTTGTCAAAGCTTCAAGGCGATCGTTGGGTTCGGATTCCGCCAAGGCCTCCGCAGCCTTGCATTGCTCTGCCAGGGCCTCCGCGCCCACAGTCAAGGCCGCGCCACGAAGGCTGTGAAACAAGCGCTTCCAGGCCGCGGGGGCTAGCCCGACCTCCATCCGTGCCAGCTGTTCACTCGCCTGATCGCAAAACAGGTCCAGCACCTCGACCACGGCGGCGACATCGCCCGATAGATTGGCGTTTAGCAAATCAAGATCGAGGCCGTCATCGAGGCCGCCCGTCCCACCCGTCTTTGCCATAAAGGACGCCCCTGAATAATCCCGCGACTCGCAAACACACGCTTGCCATACCAGGATTTTAGCGTATGTATCGCGCCCTTGCCGCTGCCAAGCCTTTGGCCCAGCGGCTGCGGGTGCATAGCTCAGTTGGTAGAGCAGCTGACTCTTAATCAGCGGGTCGTAGGTTCGAATCCTACTGCACCCACCATTTCTTCAAATTCAGAACATGGTGACGACGAGGCCTAGCCCCGGGCGCTCGCCCAGGGCCATTTGAGCGCCCATAGACCTAGGATTCCGCCTCAAGGCCCAAAATGCGGGGGTTGCGGGAAGGCAAGGCCATTAGTGCCTTCGGCAGGCCCGCCTGCGGTCGCGGCCGCATAGATAGTGTCGCCCAAGGGTGAAAATACCAGGACCTGTGCCGCTGCCAAGGTCAGGGCCAATACTGCTACAGATATCAGCCAGGCCGGGTGCGGCCGGCCATGCACCCGCCAGTCCCGCACCATGCCGATAACTGCTATGATCAAGGGCAGGCTGCATGCGACTTGAAAAGCATTGGGAATCAAGAGCGGCATCGGCAAGATCCGGCCAACGCCTGGCCCCATCAACATCATAAAGGCGCCAATCTGAAGCCGCGCATGCCAATCTGGGCGGTGACGCAAGGCCAGGGCCGATGCCAAAAGACCGAAAAAGGCAACCAGGGTAGCCGGGTCAGCGATCAAGAGATATTGCGGCTGAAAGACAGGGGGCACCCGGCCATTATGCGCCATGCCAATCGTAACCAGCGGGCCAACAACCATCATGACACACGCCCAGATCGCGGCGACAATGCCCAGGCGGCGATGGAAATTGAGATTGCCTGCTGAGGCGAGCCAAGCTTGAAGGACCGTGATCACAACCCAGCCCATAAATAAGACTGCGTGGACATGAACGATCAAGGGCGCTGAAAAGCTCGATCGGCCTGCCGCCAACTGAATCCCAAAGCCCGCGACAATTATGATCGCCATGGCGAAGATTAGGTTTCGAAAAAACCTTAAGTCTCTGTTGTGTCTCTCAGAATCAAAAATCGCAGACATTCCAAGTCCCCCGTTTCGAAAATCCTAACCAGACCCTTGCCCGTTCAAATCATGCCTAGGGTCGTTTAGCTGTACCCCTGATCGGATCAAATTGCTGAGCAAACTCGTCGATATCTTCATTATGACCATGCGCGATTTTCCAACCCTTGTCAGTGCGTTTATAGACAATCGTCATGCGCGTTCTACCAGGCGGGATTAACTGGCCATCTGGGGTCTTAAAAGCACCGATTGCCCAAAGAACAACCGCAATTGCCACATCAGACGTGACCGGCGTGATCGACTCGATCTCAACCAAATCATTGTTCACGTCCTCAAACATGAGGTCAAAATAGACGCGGTGCGCGTGATCGACTTCCTCAATGCCGCGCCAATGCATGCCTCGGACATTTACCCAGTGAACATCGGCCGTGTAGAGCTTGGCCATGGCATCAAGATCATTGGCATTCCAACTGGCCTCTAATGCGTGAACAGCTTTTGTGATCGCTACCAGGTCTTGGGTATCCAGAAGACTTGCCATTAAACTTCCTCAACTCGTGCCAATTCAGCGACCTAACGGTGGGCTAACGCCTGTTGCCCGATCTGGCCGCGCCGCGAAGGCCTATTCAGCCTAAGCCAAGGCAAACCGGAGAGATTGAACTTTTCGGACATGGGCTTCGCTAGGCATTTTGCTCAGGAACCGCGAGGAGCTGTTGAATTAAGAGTTCCGGAGTTCGCCCGGCCAGCCTTCGGGTCTCGCGGATGAGGTGGGCCTGATCGGCAAAGCCGTGGTCGATGGCCAGATCAGCCCAGGCGCGATGAGGCGTTTTGCGACGAGCATCAATGAGCGAAGAAAAACGGTGCAATCGTGCATAATGCTTTGGCGAGGCTCCGACCTCGGTTAGAAAGCGCCTTTGCAAGTGCCGTGCTGATAGATCCGACCAGGCGGCAAGGCGGTCGATCGAAACACGCCCTCCCGTGCGGGCCAGCAGACGCGCCGCCCAATCCACGCTTGTTACCGGTCGCGCCTGGCAAAGGCGCTGATATAGCCAGGCTTGTGCCACCTCAATGCGCGCTTCGAAATGAGTCTGGCGGCTCAGTTGGTCACCCAAGCCCCTAACCGCTCTCCCGATCACATCCGACGCGTCAAAGGCCTGGTCAGCCATTTCTGTCATGGACAAGCCAAACAACCTTGACAGGCCCGTCGGCTGAAAATGGATCGTAAAAGTCTCAATCTCGCCCTGAAACCCAAGTCGTTTACCCGGTGACAGGCAGGGCCCGACGAGGACACAGCCCGGGGTCTGCGAGAACCCCAGCCCCTCCTCTTCGACCTGATAAGGCTCACGGTGATAGAATTCTAGAAACTGATGCGGCCGGGCATGGAGGGGCCGAACCACGATCATCTCGCCGAAGCGCCCGCGGCGCTGCGAGAATTCCCGAACCACGGACATAAGCGCGCCATGTGGCTTCTTGGATCGCACTTCGAACAAGGTGTACGTCCCCCCCTACACCAAAAGTCATCACCCTGTTTCGGGTAACGCGACAGCTCCAAAGGAAATTTATACCTGACGAGGCTCGACAAGCGGGCGCCTAGACCAGACACTAGGCCAACTAAAAAAGAAAGGGAGTACACATGTTTTCACACATCATGATCGGCACCAATAATCTGGAAAAGGCCAAGACCTTTTACGATGCCGTTCTCGGCACGCTAGGTGTGCCACCGGCTCGGGTCGATGGGCACCGCATATTCTATTTCACCCCGACGGGTATTTTCTCCGTCTCAGTACCAATCGATGGCAAGCCTGCGACTCCGGCCAATGGCGGCACGATCGGCTTTGCGTGTGCGTCTGGCGAGCAGGCGGACGCCTGGCATGCGGCTGGCCTGGCCAATGGCGGCACCGCTTGCGAAGACCCTCCAGGCGTGCGCGAAGGCTCAAGCGGCAAGCTCTATCTCGCCTATCTGCGCGATCCAGATGGCAATAAGCTCTGCGCCCTGCAGCGCCTCGGCTAGTCAATCTGTGTGGACGGGCCATGGGTCCGTCCACCCTCATTCCCCCACTACAGAATCTGACTTGTGTTTTCCGGCCAAGTGTTCAATCTGACTAAATAGTCATTTTGGAGGCCTGGCATGACCGGGATCAAGATTGAGGATGTGGCCTATGTCCGGTTTCGGGCCCCAGACCTGGAGCAGATGAAGGCCTATCTGGCTGATTTTGGCCTGGTCGTGGCCGTCGGGAGTCCAGACCGGGTATTTGCCAGAGGCACAGGCCCTGCCCCCTTTGTCCATGTCACAGACCGCGGCGAGCCGGGTTTTGCCGCGCTGGGCCTGCGGGCCGCCAGTGTGTCCGACCTTGAGACGCTAGCCAGCGCTGAAGGCTGCCCCATAACACCCCTAGATGCCCCCGGCGGCGGATTTGTCCTAACCCTCACCGATCCCGATGGCCATCTGATCGAGGTGGTGGCGGGCCAGACCCCAGCAGCGCCCCTGCCTGCGCCCCCGCCGCAACCGACTAATTCAGCCGCCGACCATCAAAGGGTTCGCTTGCCAAAACGGATCGCGCAAGGCCCGGCCCACGTTATGCGCCTGGGCCACTGCGTACTCAATGTCTCGAACTTTCGGGACTCCGAGGCCTGGTACAAGGCGCGGTTTGGCTTCATCACGTCGGACGAGATCGCCCTAGCCCCTGAATTTTCAATTGGCGCGTTTTTGCGCTGCGATCTGGGCGCGCGGCCGACCGATCATCACACCCTATTCCTGATCCAAAGTCCGAACGGACCGGGCTTTAATCATGCCGCGTTTGAGGTTGCGGATCTGGATGATCTGATGGCGGGTCATGAGACCCTAAAGGCCGCGGGGCGCACGCCCGAATGGGGGGTTGGCCGTCATATTCTCGGCAGCCAGGTGTTTGACTATTGGCGAGACCCCTGGGGCCATACGCTCGAACACTGGACCGATGGCGATCTCTTCACCACCGAGGACGGGTCCAATATGGCCAGCCTACAAGATCTGCTCGGCGTCCAATGGGGCCCTGCCCCACCGGCCACTATGGGCTAAACCCACATAGTCTTTAACGGAACCCCAAGCCATGAAACTTGCCACTTTTACTGCCGGACAAGGCGACGAACTCGGCCTTGTCATCTCTTCCGACAAGTTGGTTAGCCTGTCCCGCGCCGCGCCGCAGCTGGCCAAGGACATGATCGATCTGATCGCCCGCTGGCCCCAGGTCGAGGCCGAGGTGCGACGCATTGGATCCGAGGCCAGGGCCGCCATCGATCTGCAATCGGTCAAGCTGCTGGCGCCGATCAAACGGCCCGGCAAGATCATGGCCATTGGCCTGAACTATGCCGACCATATTGCCCAAAGTAATCTGGGCACGCCCGAACACCAGCTCTGGTTCACCAAGGCCGTGACCGCGATCACCGGCCCCTTTGACCCGATCCAGATTCCCAAGGTCTCGCAGGCCGTGGATTATGAGGCCGAGCTTGTGGCCGTAATTGGCGCGGGCGGGCGTCACATCTCAAAAGCAGGCGCGGCTGCCAGCGTTTTTGGCTATTGCGTCGGCGATGATGTGACTGAGCGGGCGTGGCAGCACAGGACTCCGCAATGGTCGCTGGGCAAGAGCTTTGACACCCATGCGCCAATTGGCCCCTGGATCACCACCGCCGACGAAATTGCCGATCCCCACGCCCTGGGCATTCGCGGCCTGGTCAATGGTGAACTGCGTCAAAACTCCAATACCAAGAATCTCGTTTTCAATCTTTGGGACCAGATCGAGCACATTTCACAAGCCATGACGCTTGAGGCCGGGGACTTGATATTCACCGGTACACCTGGCGGCGTCGGGGCAGGCTTTAAGCCGATGAAGTTCCTGAAATCCGGCGACAAGGTCCGTATTGAGATCGACGGCCTGGGCGCAATCGAAAACACCTGCGCGCCAGAGGCCTGATCATGGGCCAAGGTGCCGACACGCCAGGCTATGACACCGAGGTTCTGATCGTCGGCCTTGGTCCCGTCGGCGCGGCCCTAGCCGCTCTTTTGGCGCAATATGGGGTCAGTAGCTTGGCCGTCGATAAGGACGCGGCCGTCTATCCCCTGCCCCGCGCCGCGCATTTCGACCATGAGATCATGCGCCTGTTTCAGCAGCTGGGCCTGGCCGACGAAGCCTTGCGCCATAGTCGCCCAGCACCGGCCTATGAGTTTCGTTCTGCCGATGACCAGCTCTTGTTGAGTTTCCCGTCCTTTGCCGGCGGGACTGTCTCAGGCTGGGCCAGTGGCTATATGTTTAACCAGCCGGGCATTGAACACGCGCTCCGTGCCAAACTCGACCAAAGCCCCTTGGCCCAGACCCGCCTCAATGGGCGGTTCACCGGCTTGACCCAGAACCAGGACGGCGTCGTGGCCCGCTTTGACACGCCAGACGGCGAGATCACCCAACGCGCCCAATACCTGGTCGGCTGTGACGGTGCCCATAGTCCCGTGCGCGAGGCGGTCGGGATTAAGCTGCTGGATCTGGAATTTGACGAGCCCTGGCTAGTGATCGATGCGGTCGTGACCGATCCGGAGATCATGCCTAAGGTCAATCTGCAAATCTGCGACCCGGCCCGGCCGACGACCTGCGTGCTGATGGGGCCAGGGCGTCATCGCTGGGAATTCATGTTGTTGCCGGGCGAGCGTCCCGAAGATGTAATTCAGGACGCGTTTATCCAAGGCCTTCTCGCCAGTTGGGACTGCGCCAAGGGCGTCCAGATTGATCGCAAGGCTGTCTATCGCTTCCACGGCCTGGTGGCAGATCAATGGCGCAAGGGCCGGGTCTTGCTGGCTGGCGATAGTGCCCACCAGATGCCGCCCTTTGCCGGGCAAGGCCTGTGTTCGGGCCTGCGCGACGCCGCCAACCTGGCCTGGAAGCTCAAGGCCGTTATCAAGGACGGGGCCGATCCCGCCTTGCTGGACACCTATCAGCCCGAGCGCGACCAGCATGTCCGCGCCTTGATCGGCCTAGCCATTGGTATGGGCCGCGTGGTCTGTACGCTGGACCCGGAGGCGGCGGCCCAGCGCGACGCGGGCATGCTGGCCCAAAGGGCCGCGGGCGGCTCGGCCCTGCCACCACCAGGGTCAAACCCGTTTAGCGAAGGCTGTATTCTCAAGGGCAGCGCAGCGGCGGGCGAGCTTTTCCCTCAACCGGTTATCGATCAAGACGGCCAGACCTTACGGCTCGATGATGTCTTTGGCGACGGGCCCTGGTTGATCACACTGGACCATTTATCGCGCCCAGATCTGGCCCCATTCGCGCCCGCCCTGACCAAGTGGTTGGAACGGCATTCAGCCAAGTCTGTCCTGGTTCGGCCTGACCGCTATGTGTTCGGAACGGGTGAGCCCAAGGCCTTACGTCAGGCCTACGAAGCTGCCTTAGCGGCCAGCGGCGCGGCCTGAGCGGCAATCGCCTCGGCCTCGGCGGTGGCCAAACCAAATCCGCGCAGCAAGACAGCACATAGGGACTGGGCCAGGTGCGAAGGGTCCATGCCAGGTGATGCTTCCGTGATCCGTGCCAAGGCGATCTGAGCCACGCCCATGACCATCAGGACCCCGACCTCGACCGAGGCCAGGTCAAACCGGCCAGACTCGCGCCCTAACGTGATATCGTCGACAAGCCCCCGATTGAGCGGTGCATTGAGCGAGGTATGGCCGCCCTGAATCCGCAAGAGGGCCACCGCTTGCTCGCGATGCTGAGCCGCATAGCCCAGATAGACGCAAAGCCCTCGCACGGTCCGCAAGGCCGGGTCGCTGATGTCGGCATTAGCTGACGCAATCGCGGTTTCAATATCGCGCCGGATCTGCCCGGTAATCGCCCGGACCAGATCATCCTTATCGTTGAAATGATTGTAAAAACTGCCCTTGGCGACACCGGCGGCCAGGACAATGTCATCAATCGGCACAGCATCAACCGGCCGCGTCGCAAACAGCCCTCGCCCCGCATCAATCAGGGCCTGGCGGGTGCGGGCAGAGCGCGAAGATACGGGCGGTGTATTCGTCATTATTCGGAGCCAGACCTAGAAAACCAGGGCCTGCATAGCATACCGAGGCGCGATATCACCCCCCAAGCTGGCAGGACGCGCTCACCCCTTCGCTTCCCCCTATACGCCCGCAAATTTTCACGGCATGCTGATCCAAACAAGTGTTTGAGGAACGCCATGACCGACCAATTGATCGAGACCTTTGAAGACGGGATCGCCACCCTGACCATGAACCGGCCGCAGGCGCGCAATGCCTTGACCGGCGAAATGCTTAGCGCCCTGTCAGCCGCCGCGTCGCGGCTGGCCCTGGACTCCAATGTTCGGCTGGTGGTGGTCACGGGTGCTGGCGGCGCCTTTTGCGCAGGCGGTGACGTCAAGGGCTTTGTCGCTGACAAGGCCCCAGGCACCGTGGCCCCCAGTTTTGAAGAACGGGTCAATGGCCTGCGTCACGGCATGGATCTGAGCAAGATCTTGCACGATATGCCCAAGCCAACCCTGGCCGTGATCCCTGGGCCAGCGGCTGGCGCGGGCCTGTCCATCGCCCTGGCCTGCGATATGCGCATCTGTGCCAATGAGGCCAAGCTGACTACCGCCTTTTCCAAGATTGGCGCGTCCGGCGATTATGGCGGCAGCTATTTCCTGACCAAGCTGGTTGGTCCGGCCAAGGCGCGTGAGCTCTATTTCACCGCCGATGTCATTAGCGGCGCTGAGGCGGCAAGGCTTGGTATTGTCAGCAAGGCCGTGCCCGCCGCTGATCTGCCGATCGAGGCCGCCGCCATGGCCAAGCACCTGGCCAGCCTGCCCACCGCCGCCATTGGCTATATGAAGAAAAATCTT
Source organism: Caulobacteraceae bacterium (assembly GCA_044376615.1). Lineage (GTDB taxonomy): Bacteria > Pseudomonadota > Alphaproteobacteria > Caulobacterales > Caulobacteraceae > CAISGS01. The sequence goes on along the minus strand of JBILKO010000016.1, from coordinate 10,254 downwards.
GGCCTGGCCGAGAATGGCACACTGACCGAGGTTCTGGATATGGAGGCGATCCATATGGTGCGCACCATGATGACCGATGACCATAAGGCCGCCTCACTGGCCTTTGTCGAGAAACGCCCGCCGGTTTTTAAGGGTCGCTAACTTAGACACCAATCAAGGGCGGCAAAGACCGCCTGCATAATACTAGGAAACGCCAATGGTCCGAGCCCTCGCCGCGGTCGCCCGCGCCCCCAATGCTGATTTCACCCTCGAGACGGTCGAGCTAGATGCCCCGCGCCCGGACGAGATCCTGGTGCGGGTCCATGCGGTTGGGGTTTGCCATACTGACCTGGTGTTCAAGGACACGGCCATGATCGCCCAGCCTGCGGTCCTTGGCCATGAAGGGGCGGGCGTGGTTGAGGCGGTTGGCGACAGCGTCACCAAGGTCAAACCCGGCGACCGGGTCGCGATCACCTTCCGCTCCTGCGGTCAGTGCGCCCGCTGCGCCAGCGGTGATCCAGCCTATTGCTATGCCATGCCCATGCTCAACTATATCGGCATGCGCCCCGACGGGACCAAGGCCATCCATCAAGGCAGTGTCGATGTCTCGTCAAACTTTTTTGGCCAGTCCTCGTTTGCCACCTTTGCCCTGACCTATGAGCGCAATGTGCTCAAATTGCCGGATGATATTCCGTTTGAGCTGGCTGCGCCGCTCGGCTGCGGCGTCCAGACCGGGGCGGGTGGCATCATCAAGGCCTTAACCGCCAAACCTGGCTCATCCGTCCTGATCACCGGCGGCGGGGCGGTGGGCCTGTCAGCGGTCATGGGCGCAGTGATCCAGGGCTGCGCCAAGATCATCGTGGTCGAACCCATGGCCAGCCGCCGCGACCTGGCTTTGAGCCTTGGGGCCACCGACGTGATCGATCCCTTAGCGACCAAGGACCTGACCACTGCGGTGCGCGCCATCCTGCCCAACGGCGCCGACTATGCCTTTGACACCACCGGGCGAGGCGACACGCTCAACGCCAGCGTCGCGGCCCTGGCCCCCAAGGGCGTGCTGGGCATTGTCGGGATTCCCGCGCCGGGCACGCCCATGCCGGGCGATCTGGGAAGCATCCTGACCCTTGGCCAGACGGTACGTGGCATTATCGAGGGCGATAGCGATCCGGACGTCTTTATCCCCGAATTGATTGCCCATTGGCGCGCGGGCCGCCTGCCGCTCGAAAAACTCGTCCAGACTTTTGTTTTCGACCAGATCAATGCGGCCATCGCCGCCCAGCACCATGGCGACTGCGTCAAGGTGGTGCTGCTTCTCCCCCAGAACTGAGGTTCAACCCATGACATCCTTCGATTCTGATTTCACCATGACCATTGGCGGCAAGGCCGTCGCTGGGGCCTCAAGCTTTGCGGTCCTGAACCCCGCGACCGAACAGGCCTTTGCCCAGGCCCCCGACTGCTCGCCCGAGCAATTGGATCAGGCCGTGGCCGCCGCCCGCGCCGCCTTCCCCGCCTGGGCCGCCACGCCCTATGCCGAGCGGCAAAAACTGGTGGCCTCAATCGCGGGGATCTTGGCCGCTAATCTGGATGGCCTGCACCGGCTCTTGACTCGCGAACAAGGCAAGACCCATGCCAATGCCCAGGGCGATGTCATGGGCGGCGCGCACTGGTGCCAACAGGCCGCGACCCTAGAACTGCCGGTCACGGTGGTTGAAGACACAGCCGAGCGTTATGGCGAAACCCGGCATGTCCCGATCGGCGTCGTCGGGGCCATCGCGCCCTGGAACTTCCCGGTCATTCTGGCCTTTTTCAAAGTCGCACCGGCCCTACTGGCGGGCAATACGGTCGTGCTCAAGCCCTCGCCGTTTACGCCCCTAACCACGCTAAAGATTGGCGAGCTGCTGCGCGGCGTCCTGCCCGATGGGGTGCTGAATGTGGTGACTGGCGGCGATATGCTTGGCCCCTGGATGACCAGCCATCCGGGCATAGACAAGATCAGCTTTACCGGCTCGACCCAGACCGGCCGCAAGGTCATGGCCTCAGCTGCCGCCAGCCTTAAGCGCGTCACCCTAGAGCTTGGTGGCAATGATGCGGCCATTGTCCTGCCCGATGTCGATGTCGCCGCCGTGGCCGAAAAACTGTTCTGGGCCGCGTTTGGGAATACGGGCCAGATCTGTATCGCCACCAAGCGGATGTATGTGCACAAGGACATTTATGAGCCGCTGAAAGCCGCCCTGGTCGATTATGCCAAGACCGTCAAGATCGGTGACGGGGCCGAACAAGGCACCCAGCTTGGCCCGATCCAGAACCGGCCGCAATATGAGCGCGTGCTGGACCTGATCGCCGATGCCAAGGCCAAGGGCTATGACTTCATCCTCGGCGGCGATGTGGCCGATACGCCCGGCTATTTCGTGCCGATCAGCATTATCGACAACCCGCCCGAAAACAGCCGTATCGTGCAGGAGGAACAATTTGGCCCGGTCCTGCCCCTGCTGAAATTCGACAATATCGAGGAAGCCATAAGCCGCGCCAATGCCAGCGAATACGGGCTTGGCGCCTCGGTCTGGTCGGCCGATACGGCCAAGGCCCTGTCCATCGGGTCCCAGCTGCAAACCGGCACGGTCTGGATCAATGAGACCCAACACCTCTCGCCGCTCGCCGCCTTTGGCGGTCACAAGCAATCGGGCCTCGGCAGCGAGGGCGCGCTGGAAGGCCTGCTCGAATACACCAATGCCCAGACGACCTTTGTGCGTCGGGGTTAGACTTGACGAACTAAGGCCCATCGTCTGCTAGCAAGTACGCTTTGGACGCCAAGCCATTCAAAATGGGTGGCCAGGTTAGAGGATAGGGTCATGCGCGCCAGTGTGCCGATTACCCGCGACCTGCTGCTGATTGGCGGCGGCCATGCCCATGCCATTGTCCTGAAAATGTGGGGCATGAAGCCCCTGCCCGGCGTGCGCCTGACCCTGATTAATCCAGACCCGACCGCTCCCTATACGGGCATGCTGCCGGGCCTGGTCGCCGGGCATTACGGGCGCGACGCGCTCGAGATTGACCTGGTCCGGCTCGCGCGGTTTGCGGGGGCTCGGCTAGTGTTGGATCGCGTGGTTGGGCTGGACCTCGACAAAGGCAGAGCACAATTGGCTGGCAGGCCGGACATCACCTTTGACCTGGTCTCCATCGATATCGGTATTGGCTCGGGTCTGGCGGGGGTCGATCAGGGCCTAGCCTGGCTGGCCAAGCCGCTTGGCGCGTTTGCGGATGCCTGGGAGGCGTTTGTGTCTGACGTCACGGCGAGCACCAAGGCCCCGAGCGTGGCGGTGATCGGCGGCGGTCTTGGCGGGGTTGAGCTGGCCATGGCTATGGCGCACCGGCTTGGCCAAGTCTGTCCTGACCGAAGCGCGATCACGATCAGCCTAGTCGAGGCCAGCCCTGACTTGCTGCCATCCGCCGCGCCCGCCCTTCGAAAAGCCGTGATGTCCGGCCTCGCTGGTCTTGAGGTCGAGGTCCTGACCGGATCGGCTGTAACCGCGATTGAGGGCACGCGCCTGCAGCTCGCCAACGGTGACACCTTAGAGGCCCAATTCATCGCCACAGTTGCTGGCGCCCGGCCTGCTAACTGGCTGGCGGATACGGGCTTGGCCTTGCACCAGGGCTTTATCAGCGTCGAAGACACCCTGCGCAGTGCCAGCCATGACACCGTGTTTGCCGTCGGTGATACGGCCCATATGTTGGCAAGCCCCAGACCCAAGGCCGGCGTGTTTGCGGTGCGCCAAGGTCCGATCCTGTATCACAATCTGCGCGCGGCCCTGTCTGGGGGAAGCCTCGGGGCCTTTAGTCCACAGACTGATTACCTCAAGCTGGTTAGCCTTGGCGGCCAAACGGCGGTCGCGGAAAAATGGGGCCTTAGCGTTAGCGGAGCCAAGCTTTGGCGGCTGAAAGACCAGATCGACCGGCGCTTTATGGCCATGCTGAGCGACCTGCCCGCGATGGTTGCGCCAGAGCCGACCCCGGGCCCTGTGGCGCTAGGGGTGAGGGACGCGGAAGCCGCACAGCCCCTTTGCGGCGGATGTGGCTCAAAAGTGGGGCCGGAGGCGCTGACCAGCGCCTTGACCGCGCTGGCACCACCGACCAGGGCCGATGTCCTGACCGGGCGCGGCGATGATGCGGCGGTGCTGGCCTGGGGCGATGGCGACCGGCAGGTTTTCAGCTGCGACCATTTTCGGGCCTTTAGCCTTGACCCCTATGTCATGGCCCAGATCACGGCCAATCATGCCCTGGGCGATATCTGGGCCATGGGGGGAGAGCCCCAAGCGGCCTTGGCCAGCATTATTCTGCCGCCCATGACCAAGGCCAAACAGACGCAGACCATCGCCGAGATCGTGGCGGGTTTTCAGGCCAGCCTTCAAGCAGCCGGGGCCGATCTGGTTGGCGGCCATACCAGTCTGGGCGCAGAACTGACCCTTGGCTTATCGGTCACCGGCCTGATGCAGGCGCGCAAACCTCTCGGTCTTGGCGGCGCACGCCCTGGCGATGTATTGGTCCTGACCAAGCCGATTGGTGTTGGCACAGTCATGGCCGCCGAGATGCGCGGCTTGGCCAAGGGCCGATGGGTTGCTGCGTGCCTCAAGCAGATGCTGACCACCAGCGGCCCAGCCAGCCTCCTATTGCGCGATCATGCCCATTCCATGACTGACATTACTGGTTTTGGCCTAGCGGGGCATGTTCAGGGGCTTCTTTCAGCCTCCCGCCTGTCCGCCAGCTTGGACCTGAACCAGATCGCCTGGGCTGAGGGTGCGATTGACCTGGCTCGCGCCGGTATTCACAGCTCGATCTTTCCAGAGACTTCACGGCAGGCCAAAAATATTCAGGCCATTGCATCCGTTCGGGCCGATCCGCGCTTTGACCTCTTGTTTGATCCCCAGACCGCCGGCGGCCTGGTCGCTGCCGTGCCCGCTGAAGTGGTTCAGGGTCTAGCTCAAGCGTTCGCCGATCATGGGCTTGGCCTTTGGGTGATCGGCACCATGGCCGACCAACCGTCTCAAACGCCGACCCTGGCCATCACCGCCTAGCAGCTATCAAGGCGGCAATCTGATCGGCCAAACCTTCTTGACCCTCATGGTCCAAGACGGCGGCGCTTAGCCTGGCCAGACAAGGTCGAGCATCTTGGCGACTGGAGCGGCCATAGGCTGGGTCATAATGGGTCTCAATCAGGGCCTGGGCCAGTGCCTCAAGCGCGCCATCCTTGGCCAGGTCACGCCAATGCGCCAAGGTCTTGCGGCCATAGAGGGCGGGCAGACGGCGCAAGGCCCGGTCCAAACTGGCGGAGTCACGGGCCACATCGCCATAGGCCGCAACCAGATACCGTGCCCGCTCAGCGGCATCGACCTCCAAAACAATGCGCGGAGCGTTCTGCATGAGCTGCCACAGGCTGGGCGGCACCATAAGGTCGCCAATCTTACTGGATTCGGCCTCGACCAGCACCGGCCGCGATGGGTCAAGATCAGCGAGGGCCTGCAAGAGGCGGCTTTCGAACATTTTTTGGCTGGGCTGATCAATACCGGGCATCGCGCCAAACACCGAACCGCGATGCCCGGCCAAGCTCTCGAGGTCCAGGACCTGGATACCGCGCGCGGCCACCCGCGCCAAGATCTCCGTCTTGGCCGAGCCGGTATTGCCGTCGAGTAGCACGAGCTCAAGGTCAAGCGGCTGATCATAGAGCCTGGTCGTCACATAACGCCGCCAAGTCTTATAGCCGCCAGTCAAAAGCGTTGTGCGCCAGCCGACCTGGCGCAGAACCGTGGCCATGGCCCCCGATCTTTGCCCGCCGCGCCAACAATAGACCAGGGGCGCATAGCCGCCGGGCCGATCCGAAAGGGTGGTTTCCAGATGTTGGGCAATATTGCGCGCCACATGGGCCGCGCCAATCTTGCGGGCATGAAAGCGCGAGCCCTGCACATAAACGGTGCCAACCTCGGCGCGCTGTTCATTGCTCAAGACCGGCAGATTGATCGCGCCGGGCACGTGGTCGATGGCAAATTCAGCCGGGCTGCGGACATCGATAATGTCGTCAAACGCCAACAGCGCCTTTAGATCAACCGCGTCCAGACTATCGGCCATAAGTCTTCCCAATCGATTTGCGCAAGGCTTTCAAACCCCTACAGCAATATTACCAAGCTGCGCACCCATTTGGGCTCAAAGTGCTTAAAATCCCGAGGCGGTAGCGATCTTGACCAATATCGAATGGACCCAGGCGGCCCGTATTGGTGAGGTTGTTTTACAAATGAAATATGCCGCTAAATAAAACACAATATTCAGCACAAGAGACTCGCCAAGTAACGCGTTATCGTGATTGTTTGTTCCTTAAGGCGGGATAAATCAAAGCGGGGGCATCTAGCTATGAAAACTCAAATTGTCGTCGTCGGCGGTGGGGCTGGCGGGTTAGAACTGGTGCGTCGGCTGGGCGCAAGATTTGGCCGGGACGGCTATGACATTATCTTGGTCGAGCGCAACCAGACCCATATTTGGAAACCCCTGCTGCACGAGGTCGCGGCCGGATCGCTAGATGCCAATATGGACGAGGTCGGGTATCGAAGCCACGGGCACCGTTGGGGCTATCGGTTCTTTTATGGCAGTCTTGAAGCGATTGATCGGGCCAACAGGCAGGTCGTCATAGCGCCTATCCTTGACGAAAATGGTCAAGAGGTCATAGCCCAGCATCGCATCCGATATGATTACCTGGTCTTGGCCTTTGGCGCGGTATCGAATGATTTTGGCACCGCTGGCGTCAAGGACCATTGCTTGTTTTTGGAAGACCGGGCCCAGGCCGACCGGTTTCGCACCAAGCTGCTCAATAACTGTTTGAGGGTTTCGCGCACCCTGAGTGTGGACCCAAGCTCTGATGCCATGGTCAATATCGCCATTGTCGGGGGCGGTGCAACCGGCGTGGAACTGGCCGCGGAGCTGTATAATTCCGCTGCGGCTTTGCGTCATTACGGTCTCGAAGTGTTTGATGAAAGCCGCTTAAAGGTGACGCTCATCGAAGCGGGTCCAAGGATCCTACCTGCCCTGCCGGAGAAACTGGCGGCATCCGCACAGCTAGAGCTCGAAGCCCTAGGGGTCGAGGTCAGAACCGACACTCAGGTAACCAAGGCCGAAATGGGCGCACTGGTTACGCGCACGGGTCCGGGTGTTAAGGCCGATCTGATGCTGTGGGCCGCTGGCGTATGCGGGCCGCTGATACCGGGCGGCCTTGATGGGTTAGACATGACCGCTAATAATCAGATCAAGGTGCGCGATACGCTTCAAACCACCGTCGATGACCATATTTTTGCGATTGGGGATTGCTGCAACTGCATCATTGCTGAAACCGGCCGTGCCGTGCCGCCGCGCGCCCAGGCCGCTGCGCAAATGTCGCAAACCGCCTTTCACAATATTCTGAACCTGATCGCGGACAAGCCTTTGCAGGCCTTTGTTTATCGAGATCGCGGTTCATTGATTTCGCTCAGCCGGTTTTCCACCGTGGGCAGTCTGATGGGCAATCTGATCGGTGGGCGGATGGCGGTTGAAGGCTATCTTGCGCGCCTGGCCTATGTATCGCTTTATCGGATGCATCTGCTTGGCATCCATGGCTGGATTAAGGGCCTGGTCCTGATCATGATCGGTCACGTCAATCAGGTGGTGCGCCCAAAACTCAAACTCCATTGACAAGAACCCTGCAAGACTCAGGCTTTCTAGCGCATTGGCAATACCAAACCCTGTTTTCGATCGAGGCCCGCCGCCATTGGGTTGCGCCTGATTTAGCGGCCATAAGCCTATAGGGGTCATTGCCGCGAAAGCGCGGAACAACAATTACTTATTACCTATACAATATTTACCATTTGAAATTGTGAATATAACTATACCTGTTTAAATATTAATATAATTAAGCCTATTTAAATTATTATCGGATTATGTGAACACGATCGCGAGCAAAGAGAATCGGATGATCAGTAGATCCGTCGATTGAGCGCCAGAATTTGGCGTTTTTATCGGCGGTCTAGCAATGAGTAAATATGTTATCCTTTAGAATAAAGAATGAGCAGGCATAATGACTGACACGGTCGTCTACCTATTTTCTGAAGCAGCACAATCCGAAGATAATCTGACAGAGGCGCAGCGTCAGTCTATTCGCCTGGCTGCACCGCAAATGCCAGTTATGCGCTGGAACCGGGCCCGCAAGGCGGCTGTGGTGGCAACCATTATTGCCGGTGTGTTTACCCGTGAGCACGTCTGCAAGACTTATGAGCTATCGACCGAAGAACTGGATCGCTGGATCGCATTGATGGACGATTTCGGCGTCAATGGGCTAGAGGTCACCAAGGTGCAAAAATGGCGCGACGCCGAGCGGGCGACGGCGGGTCAAAAATCGGTCGCCTAGGCGAGCGCCGCCCGCATCTGCTCAATGGCGGCAAGCTTGGCCTCAAACGCCGTCCAGTCATCATTCTGCGCAATGCCTGACCAGATCTGCTCAATCTCCTCGATCAGCAGTTCTTGCGGCTCAGGCGCAGCGAAATAGGCATGGGCCAAGCGCTCTGACCGCTCCGGCTCAAACACCCCAAGCGCTTGCCGAAGGGCAACAAATTCTGGCCGACCATAGAGGGCCTTGCGCGGCCCGGCCAAGGCCCGCGCTTCGGACGCTAGGCCGCCAAACCAGTCAAAAAAGAACGGCTCCCAGCGCAGGCTCTCGTCGCCCGCGCCCAGGGCCTGAAACACCGTATTGACCAGATCAAGATCGCTGGCCTCATCGCGCCGCCTGATTCCTAGGCGCGCAAACATGGCCGCACACAAGGCCTCGCGATAGGCCTCGGCATAGGTGTTCAGTACCTCGGCAAGGTCTGCCTCATCGGCAAGCCCGACCAAACAGCCCGCCAATTGCTTCAGGTTCCAAAGCACGGCCTGGGGTTGGCGGCCAAAGCGATAGAGGCCTTGTTGGTCAAAATAGGCGGCGACAAAATTGGGGTCATTGCGCGGCAAGAACCGGTAAGGGCCATAGTCGAAACTCTCGCCCGTAACATTCATATTATCGGTATTGAGCACGCCGTGAACAAACCCCGCCGCCATCCAGCGCGCCGCCAGGTTCGCCGCCCGACGAGTGACGCCCGCAAGGAAGGCCAAGGCGCGGGGTCCGTCGCCCTCAGCTAGCAAAATGTCTAGATCATAGTTTTCGCCGACATGATCGATCAGCCGGACGATCAGGTCGGGCCTCTGCAGATAGGCATGGCGCTGAAACGTGCCAAAGCGAATGTGGCTGTGGGACAGGCGGGTCAGGACGGCCGATCGGGTCGGGCTGGGCTCATCATTGCGCTGCAACGGCTCACCGGTCTCAACCAGGCTAAAACTGCGCGAGGTCGGTACGCCTTGAGCCTCCAACATGGCCGTTGCCAAGACTTCGCGTACGCCGCCCTTTAGGGTCAGCCGCCCATCACCCTGGCGCGACCAGGGTGTGCGCCCACTGCCCTTGGTCGCCAGATCCAGAAGGCGGCCCGTACTGGCCTCCCTAAGCTGGGCATAAAGAAATCCGCGCCCATCGCCGAGATCGGGGTTATAGACGCCAAATTGATGGCCATGGTAGCGCATAGCCAAGGGGTGGGCCTGATTGCCTGGCAGCGGTTCGAACCGTGCAAATGCGGCGATCCAGTCAGGGTCTGACAGGCCCGAAAGGCCAACGGTCGCCGCGGCGCGCTGATTGCGAAATCGGGTCTCGGCCTTTGGAAAATCAGCTGGTTCCACTGTGTCAGCGTAGTCGCCGCCAAGTGCTGCAAACCGCGGTGCGGGCTGGTAGTCAGGATCGGTCAGGCTGAACGTATAGGACATACAAACTCCAATGCCGCGACAGTGCCGAGGTGACAAGGCAAACCTTGAATTTCCAGCTTGGAATTGGGACGGCCGGTTCCCGATTTCAGCAATGCGGGCTTAAGCTCGATCAGCTTGGCACTTTGGGCTTGTTTGCTTATGGTGAGCTCAATTCGGATATAGCCGGAGGCTTCATTGTCACGCCGCCCAAGCCTGGACTTCTTAAAGACCGAGACGGCGGCGGGCATGGTTCTGATCGTGGCGGCGGCCTTGGCCTTGATCCTGGCCAATAGTCCCTGGGCCAAGGCCTATTGGGACCTGGTTCAGGCCCCACTGACCCTGCACCTAGGCAGTTTTAACGAGACCAAGGCCTTACAAAAATGGGTCAAGGACGGACTTATGGCCGTCTTTTTCTATAGTGTCGGCCTCGAGATAAAACATGAG
>JBILKO010000075.1:0-12002 GCA_044376615.1 Caulobacteraceae bacterium | reverse complement strand
ACGCCCTCGAGCGAAGAGAATTCGTGGACAACGCCGTCGATCTGCACGGCGGTAACCGCTGCGCCCTGGAGCGATGACAGCAATACCCGACGCAGGGCATTGCCAAGGGTGACACCAAAGCCACGCTCAAGCGGCTCAGCCACAATGCGGGCCTTGCGCTGCCCGTCAACGCCGGTCTCAATCTGGGGCTTTTCGGGACGGATAAGCTCGTTCCAATTTCGTTCGATCACGGAGGCACTTCCTTGAACGCGACTCGCCGGCCACGCATTCGGGCCGGCGATGAAGACTAAGACGATGTAAGACTAGACCCGGCGACGCTTTGGCGGACGACAGCCATTGTGTGGGATCGGCGTCACATCGCGGATGGTCGTGATGGTCAGACCAACGGACTGAAGTGCCCGCAGAGCCGATTCACGTCCCGATCCAGGACCAGAAACATTCACTTCCAGGGTCTTAACCCCATGTTCCATGGCCTTACGACCGGCATCTTCGGCCGCCATCTGGGCTGCAAATGGGGTCGATTTGCGCGAACCCTTAAAGCCCATGGTGCCGGCAGACGACCATGAAATGGCATTGCCCTGGGCATCAGTAATGGTGATCATGGTGTTGTTGAACGAGGCGTTTACATGCGCCACGCCCGAGGTGATATTCTTGCGTTCGCGCTTTTTAACGCGTGTTGGTTCTTTGGCCATCGGACTTAAAGCCTCGCCTTACTTCTTCTTGCCGGCGATGGGCTTCGCCGGGCCTTTGCGCGTGCGCGCGTTGGTATGAGTGCGTTGGCCGCGGACCGGAAGGCCCTTACGGTGACGTAGGCCGCGATAGCAGGCCAGGTCCATCAAACGCTTGATGTTCATCGAGGTCTCGCGACGCAGGTCACCCTCAACCGTATAATCGCGGTCGATAGCTTCGCGGATCTGCAGAACTTCGGCATCAGACAATTGGTTAACCCGGCGCGCATCCTCGATGCCCACCTTGCTTACAATTTCCTTAGCCTTGGTTTGACCAATGCCATGAATGTACTGAAGCGCGATCACGACGCGCTTGTTGGTTGGTATATTGACGCCTGCAATACGGGCCACGCCTAAAATCTCCTCGTCACGCGCATGAGCGCAAAAGCCGTAAGTCAGCCAACTACCAAAAAAGGCATAGCTGACGCCGTCTTCGCGCCATTTTCGCGGAAGCGCACCGTTATAGGGACGATTGCGTTTCCGTCAACAGCCCAAAGCAGAAAACCTGCTTTAGACCCGGTTAAATATGCCTCCCGCGTCCATAAAGTGAGAACGCAGTAAGCGGCGAAATTCTCCTTTAGGAGGCAGCCAAGGCTGCATCCACGGCGATGGCCACATTTTCCAATGTGTCCATACCATTGACCTCAACCAGCTTACCCTGAGCCTTATAATACGGCAGCAAGGGCGCGGTTTGTTCGTTATAGGCAGCCAGCCGAGTGACAAAAACATCGGGCTTGTCGTCCGGGCGGCCTTCTTGGGCGAATCGGATGCCCATGCGCTCAACCAGGGCCGCATCATCGACCTTGAGCTGGATCACCAGATCGATCTTGGCACCGCGCTTGGCCAACAAAACATCCAGTGCTTCGGCTTGGGCCAGGGTGCGGGGGAAACCGTCAAAAATGGCGCCGCCTGCGGCCTCAGCTTCAGGCAGACGCTCTTCAATCAAGGCGATCACAATGTCGTCCGACACCAAAAGGCCGCCATCCATGATCGCCGCAACGCGCTTGCCGAGCTCCGAGCCGGAACTGCGGGCCGCGCGCAACATATCGCCTGTCGACAACTGGACCATACCGCGATTGGTGACCAGGCGCTTAGCCTGGGTACCTTTTCCAGCGGCCGGCGGGCCAAATAGGATCAGGTTCATTTCCCGCGCGTCCCCCGAAGCTTGGACTTCTTGATAAGTCCCTCATACTGGTGCGCCAAAAGATGCGACTGGATCTGAGCAACCGTATCCATGGTCACGGTCACCACGATTAGGATCGAGGTGCCGCCTAGATAGAAGGGCGCATTATAGAAGCCGATCAGGGCTTCTGGCATCAAACAGACCACGGTAATATAAGCCGCGCCGATCACGGTAATTCGGCTCAAGACATAGTCCAGATACTCCGCCGTGCGCTTACCAGGGCGAATGCCGGGTAGGAAGCCGCCATATTTCCGAAGGTTCTCAGCCGTGTCGTCGGGATTGAACACAACCGACGTATAGAAGAATGAGAAGAAGATAATCAGGGCCGCATAAAAGACCATGAACAGAGGCTGGCCATGCTGTAGCTGACCAACCAATCCCGGCACCCATTCGGCCCAAACCGGCAGGTTCGCGGTGGCTAAAAAGCCCATGGCGGTTGCCGGCAACAGTAGCAGGCTAGACGCGAAAATCGGCGGGATCACCCCAGCCGTATTGATCTTGAGCGGCATGAAGGATGTCTCGCCCCCGGCCATGCCACTAGCGGTCTGGCGCTTGGGATATTGAACAAGCAAACGGCGCTGTGAGCGCTCGATAAACACAATGGCCAGCACCACGATCACGGCCAAGGCGCTGATCATAAACATGGCAAAGCCGGACAAGGCCCCTTGCTGGGTCAGGGTCAGCATCTGCCAGATGCCGCGCGGAAGGTTGGCGACAATGCCCGCAAAGATGATCAGAGAAATACCATTACCGACGCCGCGGCTGGTAATCTGCTCGCCGAGCCACATCAAGAACATGGTCCCGCCGGTCAAGGTGACAATGGTCGAAACGAGGAAGAAGATCCCCGGCTGATCGACCAGGCCCGGGCTGTTTTGCAAGCCAATGCCGATACTGGCCGATTGAAACAGGGCCAAGAGCACGGTCAGATATCGGGTATATTGATTGAGCTGCTTACGCCCCGCCTCCCCGCCTTCCTTACGTAGCTTCTCCCATGGACCGTACACCGTGCCCATCAGCTGAACGATAATTGAGGCCGAAATATAGGGCATGACATTGAGCGAAAAGATCGCCATGCGCTCAACTGCGCCGCCGGAGAACATATTGAACATGCCAAGGATGCCCTTGGACTGCCCTTCAAATGCACGCGAAAACGCCGCCGGGTCGATCCCTGGAATAGGGATATAGGTTCCCAGCCGATAGACCACGAGGGCAATCAGGGTAAACCAGATGCGTTTTTGAAGTTCCGTGGCCTTTTGGAAAGACCCGAAATTCATATTCGCTGCGAGTTGTTCTGCGGCCGAGGCCATAGGCACCCCCTAGGGCGATTTTTCGACGACGTGTCGCGGATCGATTGGGATTTGTGTCCCGGCCCGAGCCCGCGATCGCCTAAGATAAGACTGCGGATCTAAAACGCTAGGTCCGCAGCCCCTATAGATGATGGCGACTAGGCTTCAGCCTTGACTACAACCTTTTTGGTGGTTGTAACGCTGCCGCCCGCGGCTTCGACCGCTGCGATGGCAGACGGGGTGGCTGCATAAACCGTGATATTGATCTTGGACGTCAATTCGCCATGACCGAGCAGGCGAATGCCGTCCAGCTTGCGGCGAATAACGCCAGCAGCAATCAGCACTTCTGCGTCCATAGGCTTGGAAGCGTCAAGACGGCCCGCCTCGATCGCCTGGGCCAGACGCCACAGATTGACCTCGGCAAAATCCTTGCGGAACATATTGTTAAAGCCGCGCTTTGGCATACGCATGTGAAGCGGCATTTGACCGCCTTCAAAGCCATGGATCGCCACGCCCGAACGTGACTTTTGACCCTTGACGCCCCGGCCAGCGGTCTTGCCCTTACCCGAACCCGGGCCACGGCCGACGCGCATACGGTCCTTGGTTGCGCCTTCATTATCGCGAATTTCATTCAACTTCGTCATGAGCCTTTGTCCTTTAAAGAAAATCGCCGGACCTTGGGTCCGACTCGGCGATGGTCATAAAACTAGAAAAGAGCCCCGCCAGACTGGCAGGGCCCCTTTTGATCTTGTGGGTTAGGCTTGTTCTTCAAGAACAGCAACCAGGTGTTGGACCTTGGCGACCATGCCGCGAACCGACGGTGTGTCTTCCAGGGTCGAGATGCGGCCCATCCGGTTGAGGCCCAGGCCCACCAAGGTGGCGCGCTGATCCTTTTTGCGGCGGATAGGGCTGCCGGTTTGTTGAACAATGATCTTGGCCATGTGTCTGATCCTTAGCCTTCGACGGCGTCAGGCGCAGAAGCGCCATCGGCCCGGCGACCAATAATGTCACCGACCTTCTTGCCGCGCTTATTGGCGACCTGGCGAGGCGAAGACTGCCCCTTCAGTGCGTCAAACGTGGCGCGAACCATGTTATAGGGGTTGGACGAGCCAACCGACTTGGACACCACGTCCTGGACCCCAAGGGTTTCCAGAACCGCGCGCATCGGGCCGCCGGCAATGATGCCGGTTCCCGGAGGCGCCGCGCGAAGCATGACCTTGCCCGCACCGTGACGGCCTGCGCCATCGTGGTGAAGGGTCCGGCTTTCGCGCAAGGGCACGCGGATCATGGTCTTCTTAGCTTCTTCGGTGGCCTTGCGGATGGCTTCTGGCACTTCGCGCGCCTTGCCATGCCCAAATCCAACCCGGCCCTTTTGGTCGCCAACGACCATTAGTGCAGCAAAGGAGAACCTGCGACCGCCCTTAACCGTGGCGGCAACGCGGTTAATATGGACCAGCTTTTCGACAATATCGCTGTCGCGCTCATCCCGGTCACGGCGGTCGCCGCGCTCTTCGTTTTTACGAGCCATGCGGTTTCCTTAAAAATTCAAGCCGGCTTCGCGCGCGGCGTCAGCCAGGGCCTTGATCCGGCCATGAAACAGATACCCACCGCGATCGAAAAAGACGTCCTTAACGCCCTTTTCCATCGCCCGTTGGGCGACGAGCTTGCCCACGACAACCGCCGCATCCTTATCAGAACCCTTTGGGTGCTCTGACTTGGCCGTTGCTTCCAAAGAGGAGGCAGCAGCCAGGGTGATGCCTTGGCGATCATCAATGATCTGGGCATAGATATTCTTGTCCGAACGGAAAACCGTCAGACGCGGGCGGCCGTTTGAAAGGGCCTTGAGCCTAACACGTGTGCGCTGGGCACGACGCTGAGACAAATCGCGTGGAGAAAGGGCCATGGCTTACTTCTTCTTGCCTTCCTTGCGACGAACCTTCTCGCCGAGATAACGAACACCCTTGCCCTTATAGGGCTCTGGCGGACGAATCCGACGAATGACCGCCGCGATTTCACCGACTGCCTGCTTATCGATGCCGGAGATGGTGATTTCGGTTTGCTTGGGCACTGCAAAACTGACGCCAGCCGGAGGCGGAATATCCACCTCGTGGCTGAAACCAAGCTGCATGGCCAGGTTAGGACCCTTCAGCGCCGCGCGGTAACCCACGCCGACCAGTTCCAGGGTCTGTTCGTAACCGACCGTGACCCCATGAACCATATTGGCGACCAGGGTGCGGGATAGGCCCCACATCGCCTTGGCGCGCTTGGACTCATCGCGAGGTGCGAAGCTCAGCTCGCTGCCCTCATGCTTGATCTCGATTTCCTCGGCGACCGTCCAGGACAAGGACCCCTTGGGGCCCTTAACCGAAACCGTTTGGCCATCCAGGGTCAGGGTGACGCCGGAAGGAATAGAGACCGCTTTTTTACCGATCCGTGACATTTTGCTTTTCCCTCCCCGCGCCTAGTAGACGCGGCAGAGAACTTCGCCGCCCACATTATTATCGCGGGCCGCGTTGTCGGACATGACACCCTTGGGCGTCGAAAGGATGGAGATGCCAAGACCGTTCTTTACGGGCTTGAGATCCTTGACCGAGGAATACACCCGGCGCCCAGGCTTGGACACGCGTGCAATTTCCACGATCACCGGCTCACCGTCGAAATACTTCAATTCGATTTCGTATTCCGCAAACGCACCTGGCTTTTCAACCAGGGTGTAGCCACGGATATAGCCTTCGGACTGAAGCACTTCCAGAACGCGACCACGCAGGACCGACGCAGGCGTCGAGACCTTGTTGCGCTTACGCATTGCGGCGTTGCGGATGCGGGCGATCATATCGCCGATGGGGTCATTCACAGCCATGAAATCCTCCTACCAGCTCGACTTGACGAGACCGGGGATCTGGCCATTGGAGCCAAGCTCCCGCAGCGCGATCCGCGACATCTTCAATTTACGATAAAAGGCCCGTGGCCGACCGGTGACTTCACACCGATTGCGGATCCGGTTCTTGGCGGAATTGCGGGGCAGCTTAGCAAGCTTAAGGCGTGCCTCGAAACGCTCTTCCAGCGGAAGGGCTTCATTATTGGCAACAGCCTTAAGTTCGTCGCGCTTGGCTGCGAACTTCTTAACAAGACGGCGGACCATCTCATTGCGGTTAACGGCGCTTTTTTTGGCCATGAGTTTGTCTTTCCCTCCCGATCAGGACGTGAACGGGAATTGAAACTGCTTCAGAAGCGCACGCGCCTCATCATCAGTACGGGCAGAGGTACAGACGATAATGTCCATGCCCCACATCTGATCGATCTGGTCATAATTGATTTCAGGGAACACGATGTGTTCCTTCAAACCCATGGCAAAATTGCCGCGACCATCGAACGAGGTTGGCTTCAGACCGCGGAAATCCTTCACGCGCGGCAGCGCGATCGTGATCAGACGGTCGAGAAACTCATACATGCGATCCTTGCGCAGCGTCACCTTGGCGCCAACAATCATGCCTTCGCGCAGCTTAAAGCCAGCGATCGACAGACGGGCGCGGGTCGCTGCAGGCTTTTGGCCGGCAATCGCTGCCAGATCCTTCATGGCCGCCTGGGCCTTCTTGGAGTCTGCAACCGCTTCGCCAATCCCCATATTGATCACGATCTTCTCGATCTTGGGGATCTGCATCTCGTTGGTATACGAGAATTCAGCCTTCATGGCCGCGCGGATCTGCTCGCGATAAACGCCCTTGAGGCGCGGCTCGTATTTTTGTGCATCAGCCATTGATGACCTCACCGGACTTCTTGGCCACGCGAACCTTCTTGTCGCCTTCGATCTTGAAGCCAACGCGGGTTGGCGCGCCAGACTTTGGATCAATGAGGGCTAGGTTCGAGACGTGGATTGCCGCTTCCTTGTTCTTGATGCCGCCCTGAGGGTCAGCCTGGGTTGGGCGGGTATGGCGCTGGACCATATTGATACCGCCGACATAGGCACGATCTTCTTTGGGCAGAACCCGAAGAACCTGGCCCTGGCGACCCTTGTCGCGTCCGGCCAGAACGACCACCCGGTCGCCTTTTTTGATCTTGGCTGACATTACAGCACCTCGGGGGCGAGGGAGATGATCTTCATGTGGTTCTTGGCGCGCAGTTCACGAGGAACCGGGCCAAAAATCCGCGTGCCGATCGGCTCACTTTGTTTGTTCACGATCACGGCCGCATTCTTGTCGAAGCGGATCAGCGAGCCGTCCTTGCGCTTGATGCCCTGTGACGTGCGCACGACGATGGCGCGCATAACGTCGCCCTTCTTCACGCGGCCACGAGGAATGGCTTCCTTGACAGAAACCACAATGACATCACCGACACTGGCATAACGCCGGCCGGCGCCGCCAAGCACCTTGATGCACATGACCCGGCGAGCGCCCGAGTTGTCGGCAACTTCCAGGTTAGTTTGCATCTGGATCATAGTCTGCGATCCTCTCTACTATTCGCCGGCGGCCAAGGAGGCGTTGGAAACAACCTCCCAGGTCTTCAGCTTTGACTTCGGTGCACATTCGATGATCCGAATGATTTGACCGGTCTTGCAGGCATTCGCCTCATCATGGGCGTGGTATTTCTTCGAACGACGCACAGTCTTGCGAAGCACGGGGTGCAGGAAAGTCCGCTCCACCTTCACAACGACGGTCTTGTCTCCCTTATCGGAGACGACAACGCCTTCAAGTATCCGCTTGGGCACTGATGATCTCCCTATGCTGCGGCGGTTTTGCCGCGCAGCACGGTCTTGATGCGCGCGATCGTTTTACGTACCTCGTCCACCCGGTGGGTCTTTTCGACCTGGCCGGTAGCGGCTTGGAAACGCAGATTAAATTGCTCCTTTTTGAGCTTCAAAAGCTCTTCATGGAGCTGGTCAGAGGTCAGGCCCCGGATGTCAGCGATCTTCATTAGGGTTGCTCCGCCATAACGCCGCCAGCATCGATGCGGGTGACGACCTTGGTCTTGACCGGCAATTTAGCCGCGCCAAGCCGCAGGGCTTCACGCGCGATGTCGTCGGCAACGCCGTCGATTTCAAACAAGATGCGGCCAGGCGCGCAACGTGCGGCCCAATGATCCACGGCCCCCTTACCCTTACCCATCCGCACTTCAGCGGGCTTGCCGGAAACCGGCACGTCCGGGAAGATACGGATCCAGACACGGCCCTGACGCTTCATCTGACGGGTGATCGCGCGGCGAGCCGCCTCGATCTGCCGCGCCGTGATGCGCTCAGGCTCCAGAGTCTTTAGGCCGTAGGAGCCAAAGCTAAGGGTGTAGCCACCCTTGGCATTGCCATGGATGCGGCCCTTAAACTGCATCCGGTACTTGGTTTTCTTAGGTTGCAACATGACCTAGACCTCAACCCCGATCGCGACGGTCGCGGCGATCGCCACGGTCGCCCCGATCGCTACGTTCATTGCGGCCACCACCTTCGCCAGCAGGACCGGTTTCACCGGCCAGACGCTTGTCCTGGGCCGAAGGATCGTGCTCAAGCACTTCACCCTTAAAGATCCAGGTCTTGACGCCAATAATGCCGTAAGTCGTCTTGGCTTCGGTAAAGCCATAATCGATATCGGCGCGCAGGGTGTGCAAAGGCACGCGGCCTTCGCGATACCATTCCATCCGCGCGATTTCAGCGCCGCCTAAGCGACCCGAAACATTGATCCGAATGCCCTTGGCACCCAGACGCATGGCCGATTGCATGGACCGCTTCATGGCACGGCGGAAAGCCACGCGGCGCTCTAGCTGCTGGGCAATGTTTTCAGACACCAGTTGCGCATCAGCTTCAGGCTTACGCACTTCCACGATGTTCAAAAAGACTTCGCCTTCGGTCATGTCCGACAGGTCCTTGCGGAGCTTGTCGATGTCTTGACCCTTCTTGCCGATGATCACGCCGGGACGCGCTGCATAAATGGTCACCCGGCACTTGCGGTGCGGGCGCTCAATAATGATGCGCGAAACGCCGGCCTGGCCAAGACGCTTCTTCAGCTCGGCACGGAGCTTGATGTCCTGATGCAGCAAACGCGAATAGTCATTGCCGTCGGCGAACCAACGGGAATCCCAGGTGCGATTGATACCGAGCCGCAGCCCGATCGGATTGACCTTCTGACCCATTAGGCCACCTCGCCGAGTTCACGGACCACGATGGTAATCTCCGAAAAAGGCTTTTCGATACGCGAAGACCGGCCGCGAGCCCGTGCCGCAAACCGCTTCATCACCAGGTTCTTGCCGACATAGGCCTCAGCCACGACCAGATTGTCGATGTCGAGATTATGGTTGTTTTCAGCGTTCGAGATTGCCGAATAGAGGGCCTTGCGGACCTCACCAGCAATACGCTTGTGGCTGAACTCAAGCTCATTGAGGGCGCGCTGGACCTTGAGACCGCGAATAGAGGCGGCAACCAGGTTGAGCTTGCGCAGGCCTGTGCGCAGGGTGCTCACCTTAGCCATGGCCTCGACGGGCTTCAGGCGCCGTTCGGTCGCTTTCTTTCCCATCTCTACTTCCTCTTTGCCTTCTTGTCCGCAGCGTGGCCGGGGAAGAAGCGGGTCGGCGAGAATTCACCGAGCTTGTGCCCAACCATGTCTTCGCTGATCTGCACAGGAACGTGCTTGTGGCCATTGTAAACGCCAAACGTCAGGCCCACGAACTGGGGCATGATGGTCGAACGGCGCGACCAGGTCTTGATCACTTCTTTGCGGCCCGAGCTTTGCGCCGTATCCGCCTTTTTCAGCAGATAACCGTCGACGAAGGGACCTTTCCAAACGGAACGGGTCATCGATTAGCGAGCCTTCTTCACGTGGCGTGTCCGGATAATGAACTTATCCGTCGCCTTGTTCTTCCGGGTCCGTGTGCCCTTGGTGTCTTTACCCCAAGGTGTCACGGGGTTGCGACCGCCCGAGGTGCGGCCTTCGCCGCCGCCGTGGGGGTGATCGATTGGGTTCATGGCCACGCCGCGAACATGCGGGCGGAAGCCCATGTGACGAACACGCCCGGCCTTGCCGAGGTTTTCGTTCATGTGATCCTGGTTCGAAACCGCGCCGACTGTGGCCATGCAAGTGTCTTGCACCATACGCAGCTCGCCCGAATTCAGGCGGATCTGGGCATAGCCCCCATCGCGGCCAACCAGCTGGGCATAGGCCCCGGCTGAACGGGCGATCTGGCCACCCTTGGCGGGCTTCAACTCGACATTATGGATGATGGTCCCGATCGGCATGGAGCGCAGGGGCGAGGCATTGCCTGGCTTTACGTCCACTTTTTCCGAAGCGATGATTTCATCACCGGCCTTTACGCGTTGCGGCGCAAGAATATAGGCCAGTTCACCATCAGAATACTTGATCAGGGCGATAAAGGCGGTCCGGTTTGGATCGTATTCAAGGCGCTGAATGGTCGCCGGAACGTCCCACTTGCGACGCTTGAAATCGACCAGGCGATACAGGCGCTTGGCGCCGCCGCCGCGGAAACGGACAGCAATACGGCCATTGCCGCCGCGTCCGCCTGACTTGGTCAGACCTTCGACGAGAGACTTAACCGGGCCACCTTTGTGCAGCTCGGAACGGTCAACCAGGATAAGGGCGCGGCGCCCTGGCGAGGTTGGATTGAAATGCTTAAGAGCCATCGTCCCGTCCTACAGTCCGGTCGTGATGTCGATCGACTGGCCTTCGGCCAGGGTCACGATCGCTTTTTTAACGTCATTACGACGTCCAATTGTACCGCGGAAGCGCTTGGTCTTGCCCTTGGTGACCATGGTATTGACCTTGGTGACCTTGACCTTGAACAGCTCTTCAACGGCGGCGGCGATTTCGTCCTTAGAGGCATCTTGCGCCACCTTAAAGACCACCTTGTTCTGCTCGGAAAGCAGGGTTGCCTTTTCAGTGATCACCGGAGCCAGGACGGTGTCGTAATGACGGGCGGTCGCAACCATTATGCGGCCTCCTTCTCAGCGAAACGAGCCGAAATCGCGTCAATCGCTTCGCGAGTCAGCACCAGCGTCTTGCGGCGCAGGATGTCGTAAACATTCAGGCCTGCATTAGGCAGAACATCGACGTTCGGGATGTTGCGAGCAGCCAGCTTGAAATTGGCGTCGATCTCGACCCCGGTAATGACCAGGGCATTGATCAGGCCAAGCTTTTCGAACTGGGCGCGAAGACCGGCCGTCTTTGGCGTTTCAAGCGCGGCCTTGTCCAGGACCACGATCGCGCCGGACTTGACCTTGGAAGACAGGGCGTGGCGCAGGGCCATGGCGCGGATCTTCTTGGGCAGGTCAAAAGCATGGCTACGGACGACCGGGCCGAAAGCGCGGCTGCCGCCAACGAATTGCGGTGCCCGGCGTGAGCCGTGACGCGCACCACCAGTGCCCTTTTGCTTGTACATCTTTTTGCCGGTGCGGGAATTTTCATTCCGGGTCTGCACCTTGTGGTTCCCACCGCGGCGCTTGGCTAGTTGCCAATTGACGCAACGCTGCAGGATATCGCCGCGAATATCTTCGATGCCGAAGATATCGTCGGGCAGATCCACAGAGCCGGCCTTACCGGCGTCCAGGGTGACTACATTGATTTTCATGCTTCATCCCCAGCGGTAATTTCAGCCGGAGCCTCTTGCGGCGCTGCAGGCGCTTCACCGGCCTTGCGGAAGGCACCCGGCTTAGGGGCATCAGCAGGAACCGCGCGCTTGTTAGCGTCACGAACCTTGACATAGGAGCCTTCTGAGCCCGGAACCGCACCCTTGATGAGGATCAGGCCACGCTCAATATCAATGCGCCAAACCGTCAGGTTCTGGGTGGTGATGGTATTGGTCCCCATGTGACCA
>JBILKO010000157.1:0-4076 GCA_044376615.1 Caulobacteraceae bacterium | reverse complement strand
TATCCCCCCGGATGATCGCGGCCAGATCCCACAGACCCTGCCGCGACGCGCTAAAACCGAGGCCAGATTTGCACCCTAGGGTTATGTCTGTAAACCCAATTCAGCTAGAGCGATTGCTATCTTATCTAGATAGGTTTGGGTGCAAGGACCTAGCAAGATGGCTCCCCGAGCAGGACTCGAACCTGCGACAAGTCGGTTAACAGCCGACTGCTCTACCAACTGAGCTATCGGGGAATAGAAAGCACCTTGGGAGCGCGCATATACGATGGGTGTTTTGATCGCGCAAGCGCTCTATCGCGCTGAGGCCAACAAAAATACTTCGCTGAGTAAAGTTTGGAAATGGGCGAAAAAGTTGGAGGCCTGGTCGAGATTCGAACTCGAGTACACGGCTTTGCAGGCCGCTGCGTAACCACTCCGCCACCAGGCCATCCGGTGCAGGCGCAGCTTGAGGGCTGCGGGCGGAGGCCGGTGGGTATCAGATGCGCGCGCTCTGAGCAATGGTTTGTAAGGCCCTGATTGCGTTTCCCCTGGCCTGCGACCTATAAGCAGGTTTGATAATGTCCGCGCTTGTTGCAAACTGGCGCTTTACACCCAAGGCATGGATCTAATGAGCTTTGATTATACCGCCGCCCGCTTGACCATGGTGGAGAGCCAGGTCCGGACCAGCGATGTCACCGATACCGACCTGCAAGATGCCATGCGCATCGTCGCGCGCGAGGCTTTTTGCCCCAGGGGGCGTGAACATCTGGCCTATGCCGAAACCCAGATCGAATATACGCCGGGCCAGTATCTGATGGCACCGCGCGATATTGCCAAGATCTTGCAAAGGCTTAAGGCCCGCTCGGGCGAAAAGGCCTTAGCGATCGCCGCGCCCTATGCGGCGGCTGTCTTACGCGAAATGGGCTTGGTTGTGACCGAGCAGGGCGCTGGCGATTCAGTTTCTGCTGGAGCCTATAATGTGATTGTCAGTGAAGGGGCCGTGTCCGAGGTGCCCGCCAGCTGGCTAGCCGGACTGAGCGCCGATGGCCGCCTTGGTCTGGTGGAGCGGGCTGGGCCGGTTGGTAAGGCCAGGATTCATGTCCGCTCGGGCGAGGGGTTTGCTGCCCAGGATGGCTTTGATGCCGCGCCGCACTATTTGACCGGCTTTGAGCCACGTCCGGCCTTTAGCTTCTAAGGTCAGGCTTTCGTCTCCTGTTCTTCTGACACGGATGTGAACAATGTTTAATTCGCATCTTGCGGCTGGGGGCGCTATTTCAGGTTTGTGCAGGCGTGGTCACGGGGATCGGGTCTCAATACGTTTAGGGATAAGACAGATGCGCAACGGTTATAGACAAATGGTCCTGGCCGCTGCCAGCCTGGCGGTCTTGATGGTCTGTTCGACAAGCTTAGCCTCTGCTGAGACCCTGCCAGAGGCGATTGCCAAGGCCTATGACTCAAACCCAACCCTTCTATCCCAACGCGCCCTGCTGCGCGCGCAAGAGGAAAACTACGAACAAGCTCGCGGCGGGTCGCGCCCTTCTATTAGCCTTGGTGGAACCAGCCGCTATAATGATCCGCATAGCAGCACGATTGGCACCTATACAACCAATTCGGCGACGGTGACGGCGTCGCAATCGCTCTATACGGGCGGGCGGACGACGGGGGCTATTCGTGCCGCAGAGGCCCAGGTTCTGGCCGCGCGTGAGGGTTTGCGCCGGGTCGAGGCGGGCGTCATGCAAGCCGTCATCCAGGCCTATATTGATGTGCGCCGCGATAGCGAAAGCCTCAAGATCCGCCAAGAAAATGTGTCGGTGCTCAAGCGGCAACTCGACGAGGCCAAGGCACGCTTTGACGTGGGTGAAATCACTAAGACCGACGTCAATCAGGCGCTAGCGCGCTATGCCGGCGCTAAGGCCCTGCTGGCTGCGGCCGAAGCCCAACTGGCGGCCAGCCGCGCCGCCTATACGGCCAATGTTGGGCAAGCGCCCGGCGATCTGGCCCCAGAGCCGGAATTGACCCAGATCCCCGCGACAGTTGATCAGGCCTTTACGACCGCCGAACGCAATAGCCCGGTTCTGTTGCAAGCGGACTATACCGAGCAGGCCTCCAAAGCCCGAGTCGCTGCGGCGCGGGCCGAGCGCTTGCCGAATATTGCCTTGCAAGGTCAGCTGGCCTTTACCAATCAAAACTGGGTTCTGGCCCAGGCCGGTGATGGCCGCTATGACCGCGATGTAACGGCAGCTGCGGTTCTAACCCAGCCCCTGTTTGCGGGCGGGGTGATTAATTCGCAGGTCCGCCAGGCCATTGAACTGAACACCAGCGATCGATTGCAACTAGACTATGCCCGCCGCTCGGTCGTCCAGGCGGTCTCCCAAGCCTGGGCCCAGCTACTGGCAACAAAGAGCAGCATCGTGGCCAATGAAGAGCAGGTTCGGGCGACTGAAATCGCCTTTGAAGGCACCAAACAGGAAAACCAAGTCGGCCTGCGCACGACCTTGGATGTGCTCAATGCCGAGCAGGAACTGCGCAATGCCGAGCTGGCCCTGGTCAATGCGCGGCGGGATTCATACCTTGCAGGGACCCAGCTATTGAACGCTATGGGCGCGCTCGAGATCCGTAATCTGAATACGGCGGTCAAGCCTTATGACAATCAGTCACGCTTCGATCGGCGCAAAAACGGCCTGTCTCTGACGCCTTGGGACCGAATCGTTGAGACCATTGATGGTGTCGGGACCCCTAGAATTCAGCGCCGAGAGATGTTGGCGGACGCTCCGATCGCGACAAATCCGGCTCAATAGGCTTACTTTTGTGGGTATTTGGCGTTTGGCGCGGCAAATTGTATCTTGCGATTTGCACCCATGGCCAGACCCGCTTAGCCTAGCGAGACTGAACCGCGGTTTTTCTTGAGACGGTGACAATCCCTATGGCCGAGCCGAGCGCCCCTGAACCGACAATGGAGGAGATACTAGCCTCCATTCGCCGTATCATTTCGGATGAAGACTCAGACGCGCCGCCACCACCGCCGCCGCCTCCCGAAGTGCCGGAAGAAGAAGACGTCCTGGACCTGGTCGAACCACTTCCACCTGAGCCCGAGATGGAAGAGGAAGATGATCTCGAAGCGTTTTCGTTCGATCTGGATGACGATATTGAGCCCATGGCTGAGGCTGAGCCAGAGTTCGACGATCCAG
The DNA here is from genome assembly GCA_044376615.1 of Caulobacteraceae bacterium. GTDB lineage: Bacteria > Pseudomonadota > Alphaproteobacteria > Caulobacterales > Caulobacteraceae > CAISGS01. Next base: position 909 of record JBILKO010000157.1, on the reverse strand, counting down.
AACCGCTGCTCAGTGATGTCGCCACGGTGGCCGCCGCGTCTGCTTTTGACCGGCTGGCTCAGTCTGTTGCCATGCCGGCTGATGGCCGCACGCTTGAGGATGTGGTACGAGAAATGCTACGCCCGCTGCTCAAGGCCTGGTTAGACGAGCACTTACTGCCAATTGTGCAAGCCAAGGTCGAGGAAGAGGTCGAGCGCATTGCTCGTCGACGCTTCTAGCGGAATTTCAATTCAATCTCTTTGAACGTCGCTTCGCATACTGGCTGGCGGCCTGCTATAAGCTTTGCTGGTGCCGATCCGGCGCTGACGTGATTGGCCATGCTCGAAAAAACCTACGACCCAAAATCCGCTGAACCGCGCCTTTATGCAAAATGGGAAAGCTCAGGGGCATTTGCCCCGACCGATAATCCAGAGGCCGAACCCTTCTGCTTGGTTATTCCGCCGCCGAATGTTACCGGATCGCTGCATATCGGCCATGCGCTGAACAATACCTTGCAGGACGTGCTTACCCGATTTGAACGGATGCGGGGCAAGGCGGCGCTTTGGCTGCCCGGAACAGACCATGCCGGTATTGCAACCCAGATGGTGGTTGAGCGGCAACTGGCGGCCGAAGGCAACCTATCGCGCCGGGACATGGGCCGCGAAGCCTTTATCGCCAAGGTCTGGGAATGGAAGGCCAGTTCGGCTGGGATTATCCAAAACCAGTTGCGGCGTCTGGGCGCCTCGTGCGACTGGAGCCGGGAGCGGTTCACCTTAGATGAGGGGCTATCCCAAGCCGTCCGTAAGGTGTTTGTCGCTCTGCACAAACAAGGCCTGATCTATCGCGACAAGCGGCTAGTCAATTGGGACCCCCAGTTCCAGACGGCGATCTCCGACCTCGAAGTGGAGACCCGTGAGATCCAGGGCAAGA
>JBILKO010000074.1:0-12137 GCA_044376615.1 Caulobacteraceae bacterium | reverse complement strand
TTTGATGGTAACAGGACTGCCGAACCTCGTCTGGACCTTCGGCTATTTCCGCGCAAGCTGGACGTTGCGTGTTGATCTGATCGGCGATTTCGTTTGTCGGCTCTTGAAGCATATGGACGCCCATGGTTGGCGCTCGGTAGACCCGGTCCTTCCTGCTGATGTCACGCTCTCTCAACTGGAACCTTGGAGTAATGGGTCGAACTTCGCCCCCGGGTACATGAAGCGCGGCGCAGGTCTTTTGCCCAAGCGAGGCCCCGCTCCGGAATGGACACACACTCAGGATTACTGGGACGAAAAAGATGAGCTTCCGAAGCTCGACTTCGATTCTTCTGCGCTTCGGTTTGAGTAACGAGCAATTAACTGCACCTAAATGATCTTAGACAGGGGAGTTGGATGCGGGTTCTATATAATGTTGGTCCAGAATGTGGACACCACTATATCATAACCCGCTGCTTTGGCACCGCCAAACAGACCGCGACCCAGCTTCTTCTTGGTTAAGGCAAGATACTATTAACTACCGATACTGACCTGGCCCCAGAGCTTCCACCATTTAGTAGCGCGCCCAGGGCACTGATGGCGGCAAACAAGGCCAGGATGTCGCGCGCATTGGCTCCCCAATAGAGGGAGACAAAATCCGCTAGCGGCGCATTTGATACCGAAGCAATTGAGGTTGGCACCATTAGGACCACCGCCGAACAGACGACCAGATAGATGATGCCGGTCAATATGGTTCCGGCCAGGGTCGCCGCTGGAATGGTGCGTTCAGGATCCTCGACACTGTCGGCAGGCACGGTGGCGGACTCTAGGCCAAGCATGCCCCAAAGCGTTAAGGTCGCCGCTGCGGTCAGGCCGGACACGCCAATATCCGAAGCATGGAATGGCAATAGGACCTTGGGGCCGTTCTGAAACAACAAGACCACGGCCAGAAGAATAACGGCCAAAAGCGGCAAGAGTTTTAGGACCGTCGTTGCGACCTGGACGGCCCCGGCCTCGCGCACACCCCGGCAATTAATGGCCGTAAAGACCCAGACCGCGCCACAGGTCAGGACGGCGGGAAGGCCAGCAACCTGGCCGATGGCGGGGAAGAAGACGCTCAGATAGCTGATGGCAGCGGCGGCGATGGCTGCATTACCAACCCAGAGCGAAATCCAATAGCTCCAGGCCACGGCAAAAGCGGGGGCCCGGCCAAAAGCCTCAAGCGTATAGGCATAGGGCCCGCCACCGCGCGGCATGGCGCGGGCCAATTGCGCAAATACAAAGGCCAGGCAAATCGCCCCGGCTATGGTCAAGATCCAGCCAAAGACGGCATTCCAGCCATAGGGGGCAAGCGAAGTCGGCAAAAGGAATACGCCCGAGCCGATCATATTGCCGACCACCAGGGCCGTGCACATCCAAAACCCTAGGCCCTTGGCCGTCTTAACCGCGCCCATACTGCCAATCTCCCCCGCAAACCAATAGGCTATCAGACATCTTGGCCGCGTCTGGAATTTTTTGCCAAATCCGGGACATGGTGGCATAGGCTTTGGCCTGATCAATCCTATAGGTCCAAACCTTTGTCCAATCTGGCGCTCAATCAGGCTAAGGCCTATCGCGATAAGGCCGTTGGTCTTCGCGCCCTTGGCCGCGCAGATGAGGCTGAAGCCTCCGAGCTCTTGGCTATTCGCGCCAGTATCCACGATCCAGAGCTTCAAGAAGCGGCCCAGGCCCTGGCCGCCAATGCCCTGAATATTGCCGAGCCGATCTTGAAACAGCGGCTAAAAGCGGTTCCAACCGATGTCGCGGCCATCCGCATGCTCGCCGAACTGGCCGGGCGGATTGGTCGCTATGTGGACGCTGAGAACCTACTACGGCGCGCCCTGGACCTGGCCCCCGGCTTTACCGCCGCCCGGTCAAACCTGGCCATGGTCCTGCATCGTCAGAATAAGACCGAGGCGGCCCTGGCTGAGCTCGATATCGTCCTGGCTCTCGACCCCAATAATCCCAACCATCAAAATCTAAAGGCCGCGGCCCTCGGCAAGATTGGCGACTATGACGAGGCCCTGGCCTTGTATGAAAATGTCCTTCAAAACCGCCCCGATCAGCCCAAGATCTGGATGAGCTATGCCCATGTGCTCAAGACGGTTGGCCGCCAGGACGACAGTATTGCGGCCTATCGCCGAGCCTTGGCACTGAAGTCGGATCTCGGTGAGGTCTGGTGGAGCCTGGCCAATCTCAAGACGGTGCGGTTTAGCGATGACGATATTGTCACCATGCAAGGCGCCTTGAAAACGCCCGACCTGAGCGACGAAGACCGGCTGCATCTCGATTTTGCGCTTGGCAAGGCGTTTGAAGACCTCGGCAAGGCCGAAGCCTCATTTGGTCATTATGCAGCGGGCAATGCCTTGCGGCGGTCGCAACTGGGCTATGAACCCGCCGATATCAGCCGCCAGGTTGACCGCGCGATCGCGACCTTTAGCGCAGCGTTTTTCGAAAGCCACAAGGGCCAAGGCTGCCAAGCCCCCGACCCCATCTTTATCCTGGGTATGCCGCGCGCCGGCTCGACCCTGATTGAACAGATCCTGGCCAGCCATTCCATGGTCGAGGGCACGATGGAACTGCCCGATATTCCGGCCCTCGCAGCGCGGACAGGTAAGGAGACACAGCGTTATCCTGCCGGCCTTGACAGCTTATCGACGGATCAGATCCTCGCCCTTGGCGAGGATTTTCTGGCCCGGACCCGCATCCAGCGCAAAGAGGGTAAGCCCTTCTTTATCGATAAATTGCCCAATAACTGGCTCTATACCGGCTTCATCCATCTGATCTTGCCAAACGCCAAGATTATCGATGCCCGCCGCGACCCTATGGATTGCTGCTTTTCCAATTTCAAACAGCACTTTGCGAGGGGCCAGGCCTTCTCCTATGGGCTGGAGGATATGGGCCTCTATTACGGCGACTATGTGCGGCTGATGCGCCATTTCGACCAAGTGCTGCCCGGCCGGGTTTACCGCGTCGTCCACGAGCGACTGATCGACGAACCCGAGGCCGAGATTCGCCGACTGCTCGATCATTTGGCCCTGCCGTTTGAGCCTGCCTGTTTGAATTTCCACCAGACCCAGCGCGCGGTGCGCACGGCGAGCAGCGAGCAGGTCCGCCGCCCGCTTAATCGCGATGGCATCGGCCAATGGCGCGCCTTTGAGCCCTGGCTTAACCCGCTCAAAGCGGCGCTTGGACCCCTGGTTCAGGCCTGGCAAGCGTGACGATTGTACAACAAGCTTTCGTCAATTCACCGTGTGTGACAGAATTACAAAATTGAGGCTTGCCATTACGCCGTTTAGGCGAGGACTATCGGTCATCAAAGTGAGGGGAAATCTAAATGCGTTCGATGCAATCTAATCGTGGTGCGCGCTATGGCGTGGCCATGCTTCTGGCCTCCACCATGCTTTCCACGGCCGGCGGCGCGCTTGCGCAAGAGGCGGCAGCGGGCAATATCGACGAGGTCATCGTCACCGCCCAAAAGCGCAGTGAAAACCTGCAGTCCGTGCCCATCAGCATCCAGGCCCTGGGCACCCAAAAGCTAGAACAGCTGAATATCGCCAATTTCAATGACTATACCAAGATGCTGCCCAGCGTCTCGTTCCAGACCGAACAGCCTGGCACATCGCAGGTCTATTTCCGCGGCGTAGCCAGTGGTGGCGACGGCAACCATTCCGGCTCGCTCCCAAGCGTTGGTGTTTATCTAGACGAGCAGCCCGTGACCACGATTGTTGGCGCGCTTGATGTCCATGTCTATGACGTCGCGCGTATCGAAGCCCTGGCCGGTCCTCAAGGTACCCTTTATGGTGCATCGTCCCAGGCTGGCACCTTACGCATCATCACCAACAAGCCTGACCATAAGGGCGTTTACGGATCGATCGATGGCGAGGTCAATAAGGTCAAAAGCGGCGATTTTGGCCAAAAGATCGAAGGCTTCGTCAATTTGCCGATCAATGACAAGGTCGCAGCGCGACTGGTCGGATTTTACAAGCACGATGCGGGCTATATCGACAATGTTGCCGCGACCCGCAGCTTCCTGCCCAAGCCTGGCGGCCTGACCGTCAGCAACTCAAAATACGTCAAGAAGAACTATAATGACCTTGATGTTTATGGTGGCCGCGCGGCCCTGAAGGTCGATCTCGACAATAACTGGACCGCAACCGCGACCGTGTTTGCTCAAGATCAAAAAACGAACGGCACTTTCGGGTCTGATCCCAGCGTGGGCGACCTAAAGGTCGAGCATTTTGGTGAAGAAAGCCGCCATGACCGCTTTGTTCAGGGCGCCCTAACGATTGAAGGTAAGATCGGCAATTGGGATGCGACCTATGCCGGCGCTTATATGAAGCGCAAAATCGACTCACAAAGTGACTATACTGACTATGCCGAGGCCTATGACGCGCTCTATGCAAGCGACGGCGGCATAGCCGGCTATTTCTACATTACCGACAATGCCGGAAACCAGATCATCCCCTCTCAGCACATTGTCGGTGAGGACGACTTTACCAAGGAAAGCCACGAGTTCCGAATTTCCTCGCCCCAGGACAAGCCCTTGCGGTTCGTCGGCGGTGCCTTCTACCAAAAACAAGATCACATGATCCATCAGGATTATCAGATCGCGGGCCTAGGCAGTGCCGTGTCCGTCAACGGCCTGCCCGGCACACTCTGGCTGACCCAGCAAGAGCGGGTCGATAAGGATTATGCGGCGTTCGGGGAAGTCAGCTATGACATCATGTCTAACCTAACCCTTACCGGCGGCCTGCGCGCGTTTAAGTATGATAACTCGCTCGTTGGCTTCTTCGGCTTTGGCCGCAACCCCGACGGCAAGCCTTATAATGGTGCCGGGAGCTCACGCACCGGCGTTGCGGGCTGCTATACGACGACCGGCGCGACCTTAAGGGACAATCCAGGTGGCAAGCTCTTGCCAGCTGCGGTCGGCGGTTCGCCCTGTACCAATCTTGGCGTGTTCAATAATGGAAGCGTTGAGCCCAAGCGCGTTAAGGACAACGGCACCATCCATCGCTTGAACCTGACCTGGAAACCAAAGGACGATCAGCTCGTCTATGGGACCTGGTCGCGCGGTTATCGTCCAGGGGGGATTAATCGCCGCGCGACAATCGCGCCTTACCAGGCTGACTTCCTGACCAATACCGAGCTAGGCTTTAAGACCAGCTGGATGGACCGCAGACTCAAACTCAACGGCGCGATCTATCAGCAGGACTGGAAGAAATTCCAGTTCGCCTTCTTGGGCCAGAACAGCTTTACTGAAATCCATAATGGTCCTGATGCCCGCATCAAGGGACTGGAGCTGGACCTATCCTATCGCATGACCGACCGCCTGACGGTTTCGGGCAGCGGGGCCTTCACTGACGCCAAGACGCTCAAGAACCTATGCGCGATTGATGATCCTAATTATGCGTGTACCGATGACGGCAACTCGATCGCCGCCAAAAAGGGTACTCGCCTGCCGGTGACGCCAAAGGTGAAGGCCAATATCACCGCCCGTTATGTTTACCCCATGGCCAATGGCGACGCTCACTTCCAGGCGGTTGTGGTCCACCAAGGATCGGCCACCTCAGATATTCGGACCAAGCAAGCCAACCTCTTGGGCGATATCCAGGGCTATACCACGGTCGATATTGCTTATGGCGTTGATTGGCCGCGCTATTCGGTTGAGCTCTATATCGACAACCTCTTCGATGAACGCGCAGAACTGTCCCGTGACGTCCAGTGCGGCCAGTGCTACTCACGTTACTATATTGTACCTGCGACGCCACAAACCATTGGCCTGCGCGGCGGCTATAAGTTCTAAAATCTGTATAAGATTAATACTGGCGGGGGCTGTCTTTGGCAGCCCCCGTTTTTTACGCCTTGATCAAACGCTTAACGCGGCCAGACCAATATCGATCGCTTCTTCTTCCCAACGGCTCAAGGCACACCGGCGCCCAGGAGCACGGCCAGTTTCCGGCGCACCATTGATTGCCCAAACTAAGCTTGAGCCGTCGTGGATATTCCAGAATAGGCCCGTTAGCCAGCCATAGGCATCACCCAAATGCCCGCGCCAGTCGTCACTGCCCGCCCCAAAAAACTGATCCCCATTACGGCCGGAAACATCGGTCGGAATCTCTACACCTAAGCCGTACGCGCGCCAGACCCCGCCATCGGTAAGGCCATTTTCCTGGTCCAGATCGAAGCGCCAAACCGGACGGCTAATGGACTCAAGACCAGCGGAGCTGACCACTTGTTGGCCGTTCCATTGGCCCTTCGCTGAATAAAGCCGTGCGAGGCGATCCATATCCCAGAGGCTTGAACGCAAGCCGCCCTGGGGCGAAAACACAAACCCGTTGTCGCCAAGCCTATAATCCGCAACGGTCAGACCGGGCTGAGCCTTATTTGCGACGAGGCGAATATGCGGTGCAGGCGCAAGATCTGAGTCAATTTCCGCCCGCCACTGGCCATCCGTCCAGCGACACCCCGTCGCCGCCCGATCGCGCGCGGCCTGAGAGACTCCGCTCCAATTGAAGCCAGCGTCCATAGCAAGCGGCGCAAATACGCCTTGGCGCATATAGAGGTCAAAGCGCTGGTTGGTGACCTTTTCAATCACTTGCGCAATCACGGCGAAATTGACGTCCGCATAGGCAAAATAAACCCCCGGCACCTGGTCAGGCGGGCTCCACCACGCTCCCTCTGCAAAATTTGGACGGTCCGGCAGCAAGACATCGGCTAGCTTTTGGCCAATCGGCACCGGATAATTGGGGCCATTGCGCAGCCCGCTCGTATGCGACAATAGCATCCGGGCCGTGATCACCTGATCGGGAAAAGCCGGATGGCGCAGACTAAAGCCCAGCTTGCCTGACACATCCTGGTCTAGGTCAATTGCGCCGTTATCGACTAAAGCCATAAAGGCCGCGCTAGTGACCAGTTTAGACACAGACGCAACGCGAAACGCACTGTCTAGCTCAAAGGCCTTAAGCGATTGACCGCGCAGGCTAGAGCCTGCAGCCTTGGCATACGCGATCTGACCATCGCCCCTGCGCGCAATGACGCCGGCCCCGATCAAGGGTGGCGCGGCACAGCCGTCGACCAGTTTGGCAAGCGGGTCTTGCGAGGCCTTGCCAAAGCCAAAAGGCGTTAGCGCCAACCCCGAGATAAATTCGCGACGATCCAAGCTAAATTCGCCCTCTAAAGCCCGTTTGGGCGTGTTATAGTTATGATAACCTTTTTGTGCACGCTTTTCAACTGGGGGCAAGGTCTGCCAAGATCAAGTCAGGCCCCGCCGATCGGGCCAAGCCAGGATTACCCTATGACTGACCAAGCCTCCGCCGTGCCGCCAGAGCTGCTAACCCTGCGCAATAGTATCGATAATATCGATGCGGCCCTGATCCATATGCTGTCCGAACGGTTCAAATGCACCCAAAGGGTCGGCAAGCTAAAAGCCGAGCTAAACCTGCCCAGCGCCGATCCAGCCCGCGAAGAAGCCCAGGTTAAGCGCCTGCGCACCCTGGCCGAGGGTGCCAATCTCGATCCCGATTTTGCCGAAAAATTCCTGGCCTTTGTGATCAAGGAGGTCATTCGCCATCATGACCAGTTTAAGGGGGGCTAGGGCTATAGGCCCCCTTCCCCGGCTTCGCCGGTACTTCCCCCAAAGGGGGAAGATTTAGCGCTGGTCAATCCTCCCCCTTTGGGGGAGGGGGACCGCGAAGCGGTGGAGGGAGCCCTCTAAGCCAACTCACCCTTCAATCCGCTTTCAATCAGAGCAATCGTCCGCTCAAGCCCAAAAATCGCAGCAAAGGACCCAAACCTCGGCCCCTGGCTCTGGCCGAGCAGGACCTCATACAGAGCAACAAACCAGCCGCGCAGGGGCTCAAATCCCGCATCCTTGCCCGCCGCATAGACCTCGTTCTGGATCAGTTCGGCATCGGTGCAATCCTTGCCCAGATCCTTCAGGCGATCGGCCAGGTCCTCCATGGCCCCGCGCTCGCGGCTATCGGGTGCGCGGAAGGCCTTGGTCGGACGGACAAAATCTTCGTAATAATTGATCGCATAGCCCGCGAGCTGATCGAGCAAGGGCTGGCTCTCTGGCGTCGCACCCGGAATATACCGCGATAAAAAGCCCCATAGTATGGCCTTGTCCGAGGCATTGGCCGCAGACACCAGATTGAGTAACAGGCTGAAGCTGACCGGCGAGCCATATTGTGGCGGCCGGCCTGTATGCACATGCCAGACCGGATTATCGATCTGCTTGGCCGGGTCCTGGCCCTGATAGGCATCGAGCTGCTGCAGATAGTCGTCGGTCGCCTTGGGGATGACGTCAAAGAACAGGCGCTTGGCCGATTTTGGCGATTGGAACATGTAATAGGACAGGCTCTGGGGCGTGCCATAGCGCAGCCAGTCCTCCATGGTCAGGCCATTGCCCTTAGACTTCGAAATTTTCTGGCCATCTTCATCGAGGAAAAGCTCGTAATTAAAGCCTTCAGGCGGCACGCCACCCAGGATCTTGCAGATCTGGTTAGAGACACGCACCGAGTCGATCAGGTCCTTGCCTGACATTTCATAATCAACGCCCAGGGCCGCCCAGCGCATAGCCCAGTCGGGCTTCCATTGCATCTTGACCGCGCCGCCGGTGACGGAAACCTCTGTTAAGGTGCCATCTTCGTCTGCAAAGACAATGGTGCCGCGATCGACATGGCGCTCCAGGGTCGGGACCTGCAAGACCTTGCCGGACTTGGGGCTGATCGGAAGAAAGGGCGAATAGGTCGAGCGCCGCTCTTCGCCCAGCGTCGGCAACATGACTTTTTGGATATCATCATAATGGGCCAAGGCCTTGAGCAAGGTGTCGTCAAACCGGCCGGAGCGATAGGCCTCGGTCGAGGACATAAAGGTGTATTCAAAGCCAAACCCGTCCAGGAAGGCGCGCAGCCTGGCATTATTATGCTCGCCAAAACTGGGATATTGCCCGAAAGGATCGCGCACCACGGTCAAGGGCTTGTTGAGGTCAGCCTCCAGCACGGCCTTGTTCTCAATATTGTCCGGCACCTTGCGCAGGCCGTCCATATCGTCCGAAAAGCAGATGAGCTGGGTCGGGATCTGGTCATCGGTCAGGGCCCGAAACGCCGCCCGCACCATGGTCGTGCGCGACACCTCGCCAAAAGTGCCAATGTGCGGCAGGCCCGAGGGGCCATAACCCGTCTCGAAAATCACCGGGCTTTTGAAGGCGGCAAAGGTCTGGACCAGTTCGTCAAATTTACCGGCCAAGACCAGAATATTGGCCAGATCCCGCGCCTCGCTGGAGTCCAGCCGCGTACGGATCAGGCGCGCAAGCAGGGCCCTGGCCTGTTCAAAGGGCCAGGCCTTGGCGGAATGGGCGAAAGAGGACTGAGCGTTTTGCATGTATGGGGTCTAAAGGACCTGGCCTTTAAACTCAATCACCATGCGCAAACCAGGCTTTGCTTTTGCCGCTGGGCGCGCCACCTTAAGGCCAATGCTACCGATCGTTTTTCACCCCGCCTATGACGCTCCCATGCCACCCGGCCACCGATTTCCCATGGGCAAGTTTGCGGCCCTGGCCAAGGCCTTACAAGCTGAGGGCCTAGTGAGGCCAGGCGGGCTTCATGAGCCGTCATTGGCCGAATTTGATCAGGTCTGCCTGGCCCATGACCCGGCCTATGTTCAGGCCGTATTTGACGCCAATCTGCCTGCTGACCAGGCCCGGCGGATTGGCCTGCCGATCACGCCAGAAGTTGCCCTTCGCGCCAGGGCTGCGACCGGCGGCACCCTGCTGACGGCCAAGCTTGCCCTGACCGAGGCCATAGCCTGCAATACCGCTGGCGGTAGTCACCATGCCGACTACGGAGGCGGTGCGGGCTTTTGCGTGTTTAATGATGTGGCCGTCGCGGCCGAGGTCTTGTTGGCTGAGGGCAAGATCAAGTCCGCTCTCATTATCGATCTTGATGTGCACCAGGGCGATGGCACCGCGCGGATCTTTGCCAATGAACCGCGGGTCTTTACGTTTTCCATGCAGGCGGCCAAGAATTTTCCGAGCCGTAAAGCGGTTAGTGATCTGGATATTGCGCTGGCCGATGGAACCGGCGACGAGGCCTATCTGGACCAGCTGGAGGCCGTCTTGCCGGACCTGGTTCGTCGCCTAAAGCCTGATCTTGTCTTTTATATTGCTGGGGTCGATCCGCATGCCGATGACCGGCTTGGACGCCTAAAACTGACCGACCAGGGCCTTGCAATGCGTGAAGCCCTGGTCTTGGAAACAGTCTTATCGAGAGGTGTGGCGCTAGCGGGTGTCTTGGGCGGGGGCTATGATAAGGAACCTGAGGTCCTGGCCCAAAGACACCTCTTGCTGCACCGGGCCGCCAACCAGGCCCATGCCCGCTGGCGGTGAGCCAGTCTTACCGGGCGCTAGCGACCATTTCAGCGGCACCGACCCGCAGGCTCTGACGCTGATTGTCAGACAGCTTGGCGATGACTTCTTCGGTCACGGCGCGCTCGCAGGCCTTGCGGCTGCCAAGATCAACACCAGGGCCGGTCTCGCTGCACAGGGCGCGGGTGGCGGTCTTGATCCGGGCCTGGAACTTTGCGGCCTGGTCGGCATGAGCAAGGTTAAGATCACCCACCTTTACAGTTACCGGAGCAGGTGCTGCGTGAACACTGCTAGCAACAGCAACAATAGGAATGGCGGCTAAGCAAATGCTGGCGACGGCGCTAGTAAAACGAACTATATTGGTCATGATTAAATCCCCTTAAGTTGTGAGAACCAGTGATTGGCTCCAATGAAGATATGAATACAAAATCATTTTCCAGATTACACGTTAAACACCTGTCATGACTTCGATTTAATGAAATGAATATTCTGTAATTTATGACAAGTCTGTCATGTTGCCGATCGCAGACGCGGCCTTGACCCCTGGCGATAAAGCCATAGGTCTTGTCGCCTGTAAGAGGTGGCTGATTATGTCCAAGATTGCGGTTATCGGCGCGGGCCTAAGCGGGGCGACGGCGGGGCAAAAACTGGTTGCTGCCGGTCACGGTGTTCGCCTGTTCGACAAGGGTCGCGGCCCTGGCGGGCGCATGAGCACGCGCCGGGTCGAGACGGCGCTGGGCCAGGTGAGGTTTGACCATGGCGCCCAGTTTTTTACCGCCCGCAGTCCTGACTTTACCCAGCAAGTCGCGACCTGGACCAGGGACGGGGCTTGCGCGCCCTGGGCTGGCGACCTGGTCAAGATTGATGCCCGTGGCCAGATCCAGCCCCTTGGCGGTGATACGCGCTATGTCGGCGTCGGCGGGATGAGTAGTGTGGTTAAGGCCGCGCTTGCAGCGCTGGACGTCAAATTCGGCGCTCAGGTCACGGCGATCGAGGGTGTCGCCAAGGCCTGGTCTTTGCGGTTTAGCGATGGTGCGGTTGAAGGGCCCTTTGACCTGATCCTCGTGGCGGTGCCCGCCGAACAGACCGCTGCCCTGGTCGGGCCCTGGGTGCCAGAGCTTGCGGCAGAAGCCGACAGCGTCCGCAGTGCGCCTTGCTGGGCGGTCATGGCCGCATTCGATCAGCCACTCAAGACAGGTTTTGATGGCGCGAAGCTTGAGACCGGCCCAGTAAGCTGGATGGCCAGGGAAACTTCAAAGCCAGGCCGGGATGGCCCAGAGGCCTGGGTCCTGCATGGGTCACCGCAATGGTCGCGTGAGCATCTAGAGCTGGCCCCCGACGAGATCGCCCAAAAGCTGATTGAGGCGCTGGCAACCCATGCTGACCTGCCGCCGCCCATCGCCCTCAGCGCCCATCGCTGGCGCTATGCCCAGATTGAGACCCCAGTGGGCACAGGCTTTGGCCTATCCAAAGACCTAGGCCTTGGGGTTTGCGGCGACTGGAGATTGGGGCCGCGCATTGAATTTGCCTATCGCTCAGGCGCAGCCCTCGCCGAAGCGGTTATGGATTAGGCGCGCGGCTCGCCAAAATGGCGCGGCGAAGCTTGGCCATGCCACCGATCCAGCGGTCATAATCATTGGTCTTATTGCGCATATAGTTCAGCACCATCGGATGGGGCAGGATCAGGAAGGTTTCGGCTTCCAGCCCGTGCATAACCGACTCCGCCACCGCCTCTGGCGTCAAGACGCCGTCAAGG
>JBILKO010000156.1:0-4103 GCA_044376615.1 Caulobacteraceae bacterium | reverse complement strand
CGCTCAAGGCGTTTTCCATGTGGCACCTAGCCGGGGTGGTTGGGGACTATCTGGACGGCACCTGCGCCTCTGGACTTTGGGAAGCCCGCCTGGCGCGTGAGCACTATAAGGGCGAGCTGACCACCTATTGCCCGGCCTATCGACGTGAGGACCTGCCCGAGATCCTTCGGCTTTCCGATACGGTGATCTTTAATTCCCCAGACCAGATTGCCCGGTTTGCCGACCTGATCGCCAAGGCCAGGGCTGACGGCGAGATGTTTGGGATCGGGCTTAGGCTCAATCCCGAACACAGCGAGGCCGAGGTTGCCAAATATGATCCCTGCCAGATCGGCTCGCGCCTTGGCTTTCCGGTCTCCAAATTGCGGGCTGAGCATTTGGTGGGGGTTGATGGCCTGCATATGCATGCCCTGTGTGAGCAGGGGTTTGAGCCCCTGTCTCGGATCTGGGCTGCGATTGAGCCGCGCCTTGCGCCGCTTTTAGGCGGCATCAAATGGCTTAATCTCGGCGGTGGTCATCACATTACCCGCGCCGATTATGATCGCGAGGCCTTGGTCACCTGGCTGGTCCAGGTCTCTAAACGCTATGGCTTGCAACTCTTTCTCGAGCCCGGCGAGGCGATTGCCCTGGATGCTGGCATACTGGTCGGTGAGATCCTTGATACGTTCGATAATGGTCTGGCGGTCGGGATTACCGACATCTCCGCCACCTGCCACATGCCCGACGTGATCGAGGCCCCCTATCGTCCGGCCATGCTGGCTGAGGCCCAAAACGGGGTGACCTTAAGGCTGGGCGGGCCATCGTGTTTGGCGGGCGATATCATTGGCGATTATGGCTTTGCGGCGCGGCCAGGGCCGGGCACCCGCATCGCCTTTCTCGACCAGGCGCATTATTCCATGGTCAAGACCAATACGTTTAATGGCGTGCCCCTGCCCTCGATCGCGCTGTGGAACAGTCAAACTGACGCGCTTAAAATCGTGCGCCAATTTGACTATAGCGATTTCAGAGACCGGCTGTCCTGATCAGGGCTTATAGCGCCGCTTGGCATGGCGCTCGGCATCGGCCCAGTCAAAATGGACGGGCTTGAACTTTTCGGCGGCAAACAGGGCCATCTGGTCGGTATAGTGCGGCGAGCCTGGGCGATTGGTTGCCGCGCCATAGGGCTGGATCGATTCTGATTTCACCTTGCCGTCCTTGTCCCAGCGCACCAGCATGATGAAGCTGTCACCATGTTTGACGCGTAGCTTGCCGTCCTTCAGGTCCTTATCCCAGGCGGTGGTGGCGCGCAGCGTGTCGGTACCGCCGAGCATGGCTAGGTCCTGGTCACCGCGGCGCAGGCGCTGGGCTTCGCCGAGCGGCGGATCGAGGCGGCCAAAGCGCTTGATCATATCGTCAGAGGCTTCTTTCAGCGCCGCCTTGGGATCGGGCAGGGCCTCGCGGTTCCAGTGCTTGGTCGTGGCCAGGCGGATGACGCGCTCGGCCAGCATGTCGGCACTACCCTTGCCATTACTGGTAAAGTCCCAGTTTGCGAGCAGGGTTTGGGCCTTGGCCAGATCTGGCGCGCCGTCCAGCTTGAGCGCCAGGATGCTGCGGATCCAACCGGCCTCCCAGCTGGTGCGGTCATAGGCCTTGTCAAACTTGATCGCCAAGAGCTGTTCGGGCGTTAGGACCCCGGCGTTTGCGAGCAGCGATACGGCCCTGATGCCGCGATTGGTCAGGTCCTGTTCGATGCCGAGCAGCGGCGAATAGGCCCTGGGATCCATTTCCGAGCCGGGGCCAGCGGCCAAGAAGGGCGTATTGTTTGAGTTTTCGACAAAGCCGCTCTTGGGGTCGACCAGCTTGGGATAGGCGGAAAATGGCACTGGCCCATCCCAGATATTGGCCGAGGTGTCGCCGGGCAGAACCTTGGCATAGTCAAAGCCAGGCTTACGGTTGGGAAACAAGGCATTATAGATATAGGCAATGCGCCCGGTCTTATCGGCATAGATGAAATTGGTCGCCGGAACACCGCCAATGGCCATCGACCGTGTCCATTCCTCCCAGGTCTGGGCCTTGGTATTGCGATAATACTGCTCAACCGCCTTGACCGAGCCCATGCCTGCATAGCGGATGGCATAGGCCCCCGACTTGTTAATGATAACCGGCCCCTGGATCGCGCGATAGGCCGCCTTGGGCACAGGGATGACAAAGGGTCCAAACTTGATCTTTAGCCAGATGGTATGCTTTTCCAGCGGTAGCCATTTGCCGTCCAGCCGGTACTGGTCACCCTTATCATTCAGCACCAGCTTATAGACATCGACCAGGTCGGGACGATTGACCGTATTGGTCCAGCCCAGATTGCGATTATGGCCCAGCAGGACAAAAGGCGAGCCGGGAAACAGCGCCCCGGCCATGTCCAGGCCTTCATCCGAATGCATGACCGCTTCGTACCAGGCGACCTAGCCCTCATAAGGCTGGTGCGAGTTGGAAATCAGCCAGGTCTTGCCATCGCTCATCTTTTTTGGGGCTAGGGCAAAGGCGTTGGAGCCGTTCAGGCTGGGCTCACGGCCAATCGGCGTCATGGTGGATGACGGCTGGACTGGCTGATCCTTATTGGTCGCCAGGGCGCCAATTATGCTATCGAGGTCATAAAAGAACGGTGCGCGCAGGACAAAGCCGGCGACAATGTCTTGGCCATTGACGGGAAATAGCTTGGATAGCCGGACCTCTTTGGGATGGGTCTGGGCATAGCGGTTCAGGCCCGCCGCATAGGCTTCCAAGACCGCGCGAACATCGGCCGGGACAGCGCCATAGTTTTTCTCCGCAGTCTGACGCACGCCTAAGAGGCCCGCGACATAGTCGACCTGGGCGCCCTCTGGCCCGGCGAGGGCGCCATAGCGGCCGCGTGTCATGGCAACCACATCCTGGATGGTGGAAAAATCGTCCTCGGCATGGGCATAGGCCAGGCCATATGCGGCATCGGCATCGGTCTTGCCGTGAATATGGGGCACACCAAACTCATCGCGAATAAGTTCGACGTGGTAGGCCTTGGCCAGAGGCGCGGCTTGACTGTAAGCGGATATAGGCTCCCAGGTCGCCGCCAAGCCAAAGACCAGAAAAAAGCCTGTCGCGACGATTATCAACCGTTTTTGCATGCCCAGTGTCCCCAAATCTATCCCAGCATTGATGATCAGGACCTATCGGGCAAGGCGTGATCCGACTCGCCTGGGTTAAACCGCTTGTTTAAGTTCCGCCTTTGGGCCGAAAATCATTTCCATCAGTGACAGTCCGCGCCGTTTCTCGTAGCGGGAATAAGCCAGGTCGACCGCAGAAAATAGGGATTTGGAAAAGGCTTGCGCATCAGTGATTTCTTCAAAATACGTCTGTTGCGCCTGAAGCCAGTCCGCATAGAAATCCTGGTCGGTCATGAGCCTCTCAAGAGTTTCAAAATACTCGGATTTGCTTGCCGATTGGCAGTCTTTCGGGATTAGGGCCGACACATCGCCAGACCCCAGGCAGCAGACGACACATTTGGACGCTAGGGCAATATGGGCACTTACCCCGCCACCTCGGCGAAATGGGTTGGCAAAAACATCGGCTACCGTAAGCAATTCGTAAAGGTTGGGGTCGAAAACTAAATGCTGAAATTGATCGCCAAATACATGTTTACAGGCATAAATTAAGTTATCCGGAAGATCGCCAACCACAAGCCAAACAGCATTCGGATACCGCTTTAGTATATCTTCTATGCCGTTTACAAAACTCTCGTCCAAGTCGATCCCGAGGCGATTGCCAACCGTTGAAATAATGAAGTTCTCACCACTGAATCCCAGATCTTTCTTACTCAAAGGAAATTTGGGCGTTTGGACTAGGGCTGGATAAGTGGGGATATGAACATAGTTTTCTATTATATTGACGGGCGCACCTCGTCTTTGCCAACGTTCCTTGATGTAAGGGGCGTCCTTTGTAAACCAATAGACGTCTAAGTATTGAAGCGGAATTTCATCACCGCATATAAACATAACTGTAGGACCAAACATACTTAATATACTAATTACAGGTGAGAGATGAGGCTCACACATAAAATGAAATGTACCGATACTGGATGTATAAATATTTATAATAAA
>JBILKO010000155.1:0-4109 GCA_044376615.1 Caulobacteraceae bacterium | reverse complement strand
TCCCGAAATCCATTGTCGAGGCCATGGCCAATAATGAGATCTTGCAGATCGTGGTCTTCTCTATCTTTGTCGGTACGGCCATATCTGCGATCGAGGATAAGGCCCCGGCAGTGCTGCAACTGGCCGAGCAGATTGCCCAGGTCATGCTCAAGATCACCGGCTATGTGATGCTGTTTGCCCCGTTTGCGATCTTTGCGGCCCTGGCCTCGACTGTGGCCACCCAAGGGCTCGGTATTCTGCTCAATTATGCAAAATTCATTGGCGGGTTTTATCTGTCTCTTGGCGTGCTGTGGGGCCTTCTATTCATTGCAGCGGTTGCGATTATGGGGCGGCGCGGCATTGGCCTGTTTGGTATCATCCGCGAGCCGGTCTTGCTGGCCTTTTCGACGGCCAGCTCAGAGGCCGCCTATCCGCGCACCCTTGAGCAACTGCAAAAATTTGGCGTGTCGCGCAAGATTGCCAGCTTTGTCCTGCCGCTCGGCTATTCGTTCAATCTCGATGGCTCGATGATGTATTGCACCTTTGCCACCCTGTTTATCGCCCAGGCTTACGGGATTGAGCTGAGCATTGGCCAGCAGATCATGATGCTGCTTCTGCTTATGATCACGTCAAAGGGCATTGCCGGGGTGCCGCGCGCCTCGCTGGTCGTGATTGCGGCAACGCTTGCCTATTTCAAGATCCCAGAGGCGGGCCTTTTATTGATCCTGGCCGTGGATCATCTGCTGGATATGGGGCGAAGCGCCACCAATGTGGTCGGCAATTCTGTCGCCTCGGTCGTGGTCGCCAAGTGGGAAAAGCAGCTCGAAACGCCCAAGGATCAGGCGGCCACCGCCACCTGATCACCGCGCAGCAGACGGCCGGGCAGCTGTCCGGTCCATTGGCCGTTTTCGAAGGTTACAACCCCGCTCTTTATCGTCCAGCGATACCCATGGGCGGTCTGTAACAGGCGGGTGCCTCCGGCCGGAAGATCTTGGACGATCTGGGGCGGGCTCAAGGACAGCCTGTCCAGATCAATCACATTGATATCGGCCAGCATGCCCGGCGCGATCAGGCCGCGATCATGCCAGCCGACATGTTCGGCATTTCGGCGGGTATAGCCATGGATCAAGGTTTCAAGCGCAATCTTGCGTCCGGCCTTATCGCCCTGGCTCAAAAGGGCCAGGGATGTGGTTGGAAAGCTACCATCGCAAATGGTGCCGCAATGGGCCCCGCCATCCGACAGGCCATAAAGCGTGTGATCGGCCGTCATCATGCCAAAGACATCGCTTAGGTCGCCGCGGCTATAATTGATTAAGGGTAGATATAGCAGGCGGTGGCCGCCCTCTTCGAGCAAGGTGTCATAGGTGTAGGCGGCAGGATCTTGGCCCGCCGCAACGGCCTTGGCCTGCAAAGACTGGTCTGGCGTCGGTTCATAATCGACCGGATCGGTCATGCGAAACATCTTGCCAAAGCCCTGGACGATCCCCGCCGCCATGCCCGGCGGCTGGATACCCTTATGCTCCGCCAGGATTTGGCTACGGATGTCCGGCTCCGCCAGCCGTGTGAGGCGGGTCTCCAGATCAAGGCCCATCAGGCTGCGATAGGCGGGGGTCAGGAAGAAGGGATTGACCGTGGCGGCGAAGGACAAGATGACGCCGAGCGGCCTGGGTGCGACCTGCATTGAGACGGGCAGGCCTGCCTTGGCCATGGTTTCGACCTTGGCGGCAATATAGCGCCAGCGGTCCGGGGCATCATCGGTCTGTTGCACGGTGAAGGACAGGCGCTGACCACAGGCCTTGGCCAGATTGGCAATCAGGTCCAGCTCACGCTCGGCAAAGGCATCATCAGGGGTCAGATAGGCATCGGAGATCAATTGGATCACGCCGCGGCCCGCCGCCTTTATCGCGCGGGCGGCCCCCATCAACTCCGCTTCGGTCGCAGACAGGGTGCCTATCGTGTCGCCGCTGCGTGAGCGATGCACATAGGTGCGCGAGGTCGAAAAGCCTATCGCTCCAGCCTTTAGCGCCTCAAGGATCAGCAGCTCCATTTCGGCGATTTCCGCTGTGCTGGGGTGTTCCAGATGGTCACCGCCGCGATCGCCCATGACATAGGCTCTTAAGGCCGCATGCGGAACATGCGCGCCAATATCGACGCTGAAGCTGCGCCGCGCGAGGGCATCCAAATACTCCGGAAAGGTTTCCCAGTCCCAGGTCGCCTGGCCATCATAATGGGTATGGATATCGACAAAGCCGGGCGTAACCAGGGCTCCAGTGGCGTCCAAAACGCGTTTCGCTTCTGCATCGATCTTGCCAATGGCAACGATTATGCCGTCGCCAATACCAACATCGCCATGAAAGCCAGGTTTAACCGAGCCATCAATGATGAGTCTATTGGTGATAACAAGATCTAGTGGCAAAGAGTGCTGGGCCATGGGTTGCTCCTGAACGCGGTCCTACCAGTAATCACTATTCACCTATCGATCGCGAGCGATTTTTTAGCTTGGAGCCTTGAGTCCAGACCGTCATGCTTTCGGTGTCTAGCGGCTCGGCGATTGAAGACCGGCCAAGACCAAAAGAGGAAACGCAATGACAAACCTATTGACCCCCGTATTGGCCCTGGTGGCCTGGAGCCTTATCGTCTGGTTTTGGATGTATGCGACCCGCATACCGGCCATGCAAAAATCTGGGCTTGATCCGCAACAGGCTCGGTTCCCAGGTTCGCTGAATGTGTTGCCCGATGCCGCACGTCAGGTTGCCGACAATTATAACCATCTGATGGAACAGCCGACCATATTTTATGCCCTGGTGTTTTATCTGCACCTGTCTGGTCAGGGCGATACCTTAAATGGGCAACTGGCATGGGCCTATGTGGGTCTGCGGGTCATTCATTCCCTAGTTCAGGGCACAATTAATCGTGTGACCTTGCGCTTTATCATTTTTGCCTTGTCCAGTCTTATTCTGGGCGCAATGTGTGCGAGGGCGGTCTTGGCACTCATCGGATAGTTGCTGATTCGGCCCAAAACGGCGGCCTAAATGGGACAAAACCAAAGAAAATTGGATGGTTTTATCGCTTGGGTAACCGTTTTGGGCTAGTTTTGTCGAAAAGTGGCTAAACTTTGGATTGGCGTTCGCGTCCAGAGTGTGTAAGAAAAATGACAGGGTTGTCCTTTGATTTCCGAATCGTCTTAAAAGTGTATTAACGAAATAAATAATCTTAGATAAGGGTTGGGTCGGGGGGGCTATGAACAATCATTCTCTTTTGCGTCAAGCGCAGACGGCTCTTTCACAGGATGATTTGCTCGACCTAGCAGGTGAGTTGATCGGTACAATCGGGTTGGAACGCCTCTCATGCGGTGCGCTCGCCGAGCGAGCAGATCTTAGCCACGAGCAAGTGTTTCGGTTCTTTAAGGACAGGGGCACTCTGATCGACCAGATGGTTGATCGCCTTTACCAAAGGCAGACTGAAGCCCTCAATATCTGGTTCGGCCATTTTGCGGCCCGTGGCCAGGCGATTATGGCCGAGCATGTTGAAGATCTAATGCTGGCCTTGTTTGCAGCTAGCGCCAGCGTTGTCGGCGCCGCTCAGCTTCATCAAGCCCTGCATGGTCAGGCGAACCTCGCGCCACGTCGCAAAGCGATGCGCAGCATGATCGCGGATCGGTTCGCTGACGCGGTCGCTAAGTTTACACCAGGTTCCAGCCGCGACGCCCTTTGGCCGCGTTACCGCCTGGCGGTCGAAATGGCGTTGTCTACAGAGACACTGGCTCTTACCCCCAGCGATGCGAAGCGTGTGCCAAATCCGCAGCGCCTGGCTCGTGAGGGTGCTCGCGTCCTAAGGTTAGCGCTCGAGGCCGCATAAAGCCTGTTCAGCTGGATTTGACCAAGCTATGCCCGCATCCGCCCGTATGGGGCTAGTTGCGGGCATTTTGTTGTTTAGGCAGTGACCTAAGCATCAGGCAAGAAAAAGCCGCGCCCGGATTCTTGGATCCAGACGCGGCTGAGTTGTAGCGGCAAGAGGGCTAGGATTAGAACTTCTTGGTCAGACCAATCTTATAAGTCCGACCCAGCGGATTGCCCGTAAAGGGATCATAACCGAGCTCAAGGCGGGCAAAGGACGGATCCTTGTCGAAG
>JBILKO010000184.1:0-12182 GCA_044376615.1 Caulobacteraceae bacterium | reverse complement strand
CGTCATGCCGAGCGCATCGCGTATAGCGCGCACCCAGCCGCGCGGCGGTCGAACGAATGCAGCCGACTCCCGAAGGGGGGTCAGGCGTTCGTCGAGATGCTTCCTAGCGAGTTCGACCTGTTTCATATGATGACTTGTATGGCATTATTGAACCTCATAATAAGGCTATATAAGTCCTTATTTGTCAATATTTTTATGACACATAAGTCATTAAAAATAACTGCTCGGGGGTCTCAGGGGGTGCGCCAAACGCCCCTGACAGGGTTCAAGGGAGGGCTCCCTTTATCGCTGCAATGCAGCGATTTCGCAGGGGGTTACGGGGGAGAAGGTCCCCGGACCGGACTGCTATTCCACTACCAGAATGCGTGCAATTATGGTACAATACGTGAACAAGTCGAAGAGCGAGCCCCGTGCACATTCGCCAGAATGTATAAGTGCACACCTGCTAGCTTTCTTCTGCTCTCGTTCACATCTGGTAGGGTGAAAGGACGGTCCCTATTGGCAGTCTATCACCTCAGACTCAAAGTCCATTCCCGCGCTCTTGGCCGCACTGCCCGAGAGGGTGGAGCAACGCGACGCTCCGCGATTGCCGCCGCTGCGTACCGTTCCGGCGAACGCCTTTACGACGAGTCTCAGGGCAAGTGGTTCGCCTTTGATAAGCCTGACGTCGTCCATACAGAAATCCTCGCGCCCGGTGCTGATGCCCCGGCGTGGGTCTTCGACCGCGAAGCACTTTGGAACGCGGTCGAGAAAGCTGAGAAACGGCAAGACGCGCAGCTCTGTCGAGAGATCGAGCTGACGCTGCCGCGCGAGCTGACGCCCGAGGCGCGCATCGACCTGGTTCGGGAGTTTGTGCGCGACCAGTTCGTTAGCCGAGGGATGGTCGCCGATATCGCGGTTCATAACCCCGATGCGGCGGATGGGCGGGAACAACCCCACGCCCACGTACTCCTCACGCTCCGTCACCTTGACCCATCAACTGCGACGGGCTTTGCGTCCACCAAGGACCGCGACTGGAATGAGCCGGAATCGATCATGCGCCTCGTGGCCGAGGCGCGGAAGCGACTCAACAACACGGGCCTGCCGGAAGACAAGGACGCGCTTCATGCGGCAGAGGCACAGCGCAATGTGAATGTCTGGCGCAGGGTTTGGGCGGAGTACGCCAACCGGGCGCTGGCTGATGCAGGCTCGTCGGCGCGGATCGACCACCGCACCCTTGAGGCCCAGGGGATCTTCCGCATCCCCCAAATCACCCTTGGCATCGCCCGGCATATCGACCGGGCCTACAGCTATGTGCGCGAGCGGGTGACCCAATGGGTGTCGATCAAGAAGCGCGCTGACCTCTTGAAGGAGGCGGAGCATTACCAGCAGCGCGACCCCGAGAAGTTGGCAGATTTCATAACGCGCCTATCTGAGATGGCGGAGAGCTTCGCCGATCAGTTCAAACGCACCCCCCAAATGCCTGAGGCTGACTATGACCGATAGTGATTTTGATGAGGTGTTTGGACGCCGCCCCGAACCGAAGCAGAGCTTCGTTCAGCGGGTCACCGGCGGCCAGACCACCAACGTCCATCCTGACCCCGTCGCCGCGATGACCATCGATGCGGCGACCAAACACCTCGCCGAGATGGGTTCCTACAGGGCCTTCGGATTTGTCCCCGCCGGGAACGTCAACCCAAGCTGCGAGATACGCAGCTTTGTTGACGGCACGGACGTACCCGACGGCGTGGTGTTCTTCTACCGGCTTCTTATGCAGATCGGATTCACTGGCACGAATGAGCTAAAGCTCATGCTGCCGGACAGCATTGTCGTCCTCACCGGGCGCAACCTCGAACCGCTTCGATTAGCGCTCACCCGCCAGCTGGCGACCTACGTTCAGCAGCACTCAAAGCGGGTTTGGTCCCTGCCGACCGAAGATGCGGAAACTGTGATCGACCGGATCGAAATCATTCGGCCGTAGAGCCGAGGTTGGCTAGCTTCTCCGCGCAGCGCCGTTCGCCTTTGACGTCTCCTGCGCAACGGTAGATTGGCAGCGCCTCCGCATACAGCTCCTTTGCGCTGCATTCGCCGGAGACAATCAATGCCACATCGCCGAGACCTTCAGTGCACTCTGCCTGATAGGCCAAGGCCCCGACGCTTGCGAAGCGCGCGCGCGCCTCTTCATAGGCTGCCTGCGCCGTGATGGCGTCGAAACGCGCCAGTGCAATATCCCCAAATCCTTTGATGCAGCCCGCTTCTCCAATCACGCTGCCTACGCGCTGGTAAACTTGCAGCGCTTCCTGATAGCCCTTCAACGCGGCTTCTAGGTCTCCGCGAACGTAAGAAATCTCTCCGAGATAGCGGACATAGTTGGCTTCGATCTGCAGTTGCCCCGATTGCTGAGCCAACTTCAGCGCTTCCTTGAAGGCAACCGTTGCCTCCTCATATTTTGAAAGACCGAAATCAACCTCACCGAGTCTGCCCGTACAATTAGCAATACCGACCGCGAGATCGATCTTCAGATAGAGGTCCAACGCATCGCTATAGGCTTGCCGGGCCGCTCCATATTCTGAGCGCTTTAGAGCGATGTTTCCAAATTCGTAGATACAGGCTGCTTGCCCCCTCACATCTCCGATTTGATCGAATAACGTCAGAGCTTCCTCAAACTTTGCGCGTGCCTCTGGAATTTCGTCCCGATAGACGGCCGCTTCGCCGATCAGATACAAGCAGTAAGCGCGGAATTTCTTGTTCTCGTTGGATTCCTGGGTCACCGAATCGGCCAACACCTTGAAGATGTCGGTGTAGATGCCCCTTGCGACCGTTATGAGCTGGAGCTTCGCTACTGCGTCCAACAAGCCAATCTGACGATTTTCCTGGCTTGCGATCCTGAGCATGCTTTCGATATTCCGGAATTCGCGCTCCAGGCGAGGTCCGGCATCGACATCTTTACCGATCTGGGGCGCGAGCTTTCTCACTAGATCAATATAGTTTTGCGATAGAGCCGACGCGTCGTCAGGAACTGGTTTGTGATGCCGGAAGGCGTAGTCACGGATCGGCGGCAGTAGGTCGAGGCGGTTGTCGCGCTCAATGGCGAGGCCGATGTTGAGCAAGCATTCCTCGGCTGCGAATGCGGGGTCGCCTAAGATGGCCTCAAGGTCGGTTTTTGAAAGTCCTGCGGGAAGGCATCCGAGGAAGCCAAATAGCCGTAACGACGGACGCGTTATCCGGCTTGATTGCAGTGAGAGTAGGATTGATCGCTCCAAAGACGTCTGCGGACCAGGCGCATAGTCGGGATTTGCCGCAAAGGCAGTGCCGATCCGGCTCCATTCGCGCCACAGGGGCTGAAGGCTGCGCCGACCATGCGCGCGGCGCGCGACCAGGTTGATTGCCAGCGGGACCCCACCCAGCGTATCGAGGAATTCGTCAAGGTACTCATCGCTGAGCGTCCACTGGCCGGCCATTTCACTGAACAGAGCCCGCGCGACTTCTGGCACCAGTGGCTCCACAAAGTGGCTTGTCCAGGCAGGTTCCTTGACCCAGTCCCGACCGCGAAATGACGCGAGGAGCGATAGCCCGGGCGTGGCAGCCATCTCCGCCAGCGTCGCCTCCGTCGCACTTCGTTCTTCTGCCCGCTCCCACGGGGTTTCGAGATTGTCGAGCACTATAAGGCTAGGCTTTTCAGCCAGAAGACGCAGCGCGGCTGAAAATCCTGCGGCCGGATCATTGCCGGTGGCTCTCACAAGCGCATCGCGCATCGCTCCGGCGGTCGTTGCGGTTTCCAGGGAGACGAACCAGCGGCGTTCGCCAAAGCGCTTGAAGACACGCGAATCGTTCGCGATGGCTTTGGTCAGTTCGGTCTTACCGATTCCGGGGCCTCCCTGAAGCAGCAACGCGGCCGAACTGCCCTCCGCCGCTAGTACGGCGGCGAGACGATCAACTTCGTCGGTGCGGCCGACAAAGTGAGATGTGGGGCGTGGGATTCTCGTCGGCACTATCGGTGCCTCAGCAAGAGGGGGTTTGCTAGTTGCATACGACCGTGGCTTCAGGCCTTGTCGCTCGCGGGCGAGGATCTGGCCCTCCCTAAGAGCGCGTTGGAGATCCTGTTTCCATTCAGCCAGATTGGGGTTGTCGCCAAACAGCTCAGCGAAAATCCGGTCGATTCGATCTTTCTCATGCGGGCCGGGGACAATTTCCTTGAGGCGCCAATTTCTTAGATTTTTCTTTGCTGTTGCGAGCGTTGCGCTGCCCTCGTGAACCAGTTGGGCGAACTCAGAGAGTACCCAAGGCCTGTTTGGCGAAACGATGCTGCAGTCAGAACGCGCCCGTGTTCCCCAAACTTGGAGGTGCCAGTCCAGCAGCTCGCGGAAGGTTCCACCAGCTGGGTAGGTAGGTGGGTTGCCTAGACGAGCGCCGGGGGCATCACCTGTTGCCATTCCTTCATCCCCACCCCGACAAGACTGTCCGCCATCCTAGTCGACCGCTACCAGTCGTGGAAAGAGTGAATTTACGGCATTCATTTTTGCTGGCAAAAAATCATTTTATTCTATATAATACTGAATTGTTCGAAATAATACTGAGGTGTATGTCGTATCAATATTCAAGTGCTGATATTTCTGCTCTCGCAGGTATTTCAGAGCTGGCAAAGCGGTGCGGGCTTCGGCCTTCCGACGCGTGTGCCTGGATCGATTGCGATGAAGATGCCCGAGGTATGGCCAAGGCATACATGGTGTCTTTCGCGCTTAAGCACGGCAGTGATGAAATGGACATGTTCCGCAGTCTCTTAGGACTGAACGAACAAGATGTTCTCTATATGCCAGACGTCGAGGATCTCGAAGATCTCGTCGAAGGCGCTTTGAGCAGGGCACCGCGCGCTCGTTATCGCTGACACCCCGCGCACCTGCGGCATTTCGGCGTCAAGTCGTTTCCTCTCCTTTCCCCTGGCTTCCCCTCCACAGGCAACGCGGCAGGTGCTCTGAAGGTGTTGTTACGACAACCACTTCAGGAGCTAATTCATGAACGACCAAACCAAAGAGAGCCTAAAGCGGGCTGCGCTTGCCGGGGCAAAGGCCCTCCACGCGGTAAAGGCGGCGCACGTGCCAGCCAAGCTCGCCTCGCGGATTCCGGGTATCGGCCCCGTCGCCGGCCTGGCTGTTCTGGTGGGTGCCGGCGTCGCCGCTGCCGTCAACAGCCTCAATAATGACTGATGGAGGCACTCATGTTCCACTGTCAGAACTGCGGATCGACCCACCACCTGCGGCGTGATCGAAGTATCTTTCGCGACACTGAAGTCTGCGAAAACTGCGGCTGGTGGGTACGCATCTCGCCGGGAACGGGAATGACTGTCGTAGCTACAGTATCCGCGATCCTGATCGGCGTGTTCGGACCCTACCTCGACGGCCCGGACGACGATCTGCAGCCTGCCTAGGCCGTTGATCGACTACTGAGAACCCGGCGCGCGACGGGGTCTCTCTCTAGTTCATCGGACATCCTGAGACCTTCGTACCAATTGGCGCTGTGTAGCGCCTTCCCCGAAACCCAACTCCAACGGAGGGCCACCCATGGCCCAAACGCCCCCCCGCAACTTTAAGGTAAGTGCAGACGGATTGGATCGTCCTCTGCTTCGCCTATCGGCAATGGACAGTTTCACAGTGCGCGACGCCTGCGAAAACGTACTGATCCTAGGCGGAATTGGTAGCGGCAAGACCAGCGGTGCGGGCCGCGCCCTGAGGCGCGCCATGATGGGCGCGGGCGCTGGTATGCTGGTTCTGGTCAATAAACCCGACGAGGTCGAGGCGGCCATCAACGATGCTCGCGCCATGGGGCGCTTGGCGTCGGTCCTCCTTGTTGACGCCCGCCATGGCTACAATTTCATCGAGCACGAGCTGCGGCGGCACGGTCTTGACGGTGTGAACACCGTCGTCGAATTCCTGATGCGCGTCCTCGAAATCGTGCGCCTGGCGATGCCAAATGGTGGCCGCCAAGGCGAAGCGTTCTGGGAGAATTCGTTCCGCCAACTTCTGCGGATGACGGTCCCGGTGCTCTACAGCGCTTATGGCACGGTGCGGATCTCCGATATCATCCGCTTTGTCCTTACTGCGCCGACCAGCCCTGATGAGCTGGACAACGAGGCGTGGCAGCAAAACTCCTTCATGTGCGCCACGGTCTTGAGGGCGGCGCGGCAGCCGGTGCATCCGCTCGACCGTGAAGCAATGGAACGCGTCGTCTCCTACTTCCGGGACGAATATGCGCGGCAGGATGTGAAGCTGCGCACTTCCATCACAAGCACGCTCTCGACGTCACTTGATCGGTTCACCCATGGGCGTTTGAAGCGCCTTTTCACGGAGGCGACGACGTTCGTGCCGGAGCTGACGCTCAATGGCGCGATCCTGATCCTGAACACTCCGGTCCTCGAATGGAATGAGGATGGCTTGATCGCCCAACAGGCCATTAAGTATGCTTGGCAGCGGGTGATGTTGTCCCGCAACGCGCTTCCTCCCGCTTATCGCGAACGGCTGGTGTGCTGCTTCGTTGATGAAGCCCAGACGTTCTTGAACTCTTATGACCGGGAGTTCCTTTCGCTGTCGCGCTCGTCGAAATGCTGCACTGTGTTTTTGACGCAGTCGGTTCCGAGCGTGATCGCAACCATCGGCGGCGAACACCCAAAACACCAGGCGGATGCACTGCTGGCGCAATTCGGCACGAAGATTTTCTGCAACAACTCGTGCCCTGAAACGAACCGCTTTGCCGCCGACACCATCGGCCGCGCCATCCAGCGGCGCACATCGTTCAACGCGAGCGAGTCTTCGGGTCGCTCGGGTGGGGTAACGATGGGCGAAGGCACGAGTTTCGGTACGAATTCCGGTATCTCGATCTCGCCGGATGGGAAGGGCGGCTTCAATCACTCGGTGAGTTCAGGAAGCAGCTCTGGCTACAACGACAGCTCGGGGCTCAATCGGGGATTTACGACGGGTGAGAGCGTGTCCAGGGGCTTCAGCGAAGCCATGGACTATGAGGTCGAACCCGCAGAATTCGCACGCTCTCTTACGACCGGTGGCCCGGCGAACGGTGGCATCGTGTCGTGCGTGTGGTTCCAGGCAGGACGCCGTTTCACCGCTACGGACCGTCCGTGGCTCGTTGCGAGCTTCCGCCAATGATGCGCCCCCGCACCTCGACACTGGTGGCAGGGCACCCGCTGGTGGCGGCTCCCCTTTTTGCGCTCCATGCGCTGTTTGGGATCGCTTACACCTACAGCGAGGGCTTTGGCTGGCTTTCGCTCTACGCATTGGTTTTCCTTGGATGGCTTACCAACTGCGCAAAGGAGGCGGGTCGTTACCGCGCGTGGCAGCGCGAGTGGAACGCACTCGACCCAAACCATAAGCCGCCGATTACGCCGCTTGAGGGTGTGAAGCGCCTTGGCAAGCTGGTGGTGGCATTGCTGCTCATCGGCGCAAGCGTTTGGCTGTTGCAAAACTACGATGACCCGGCCTCGGCGGCGCACGTCAT
This sequence comes from Caulobacteraceae bacterium, assembly GCA_044376615.1. Taxonomy (GTDB): domain Bacteria; phylum Pseudomonadota; class Alphaproteobacteria; order Caulobacterales; family Caulobacteraceae; genus CAISGS01. Next base: position 4,700 of record JBILKO010000184.1, on the reverse strand, counting down.
CGCACTGCCGCTTGTCGGCAGCCTGATGTTGTTCGGGGTTGTGAGGCTCCTCCATCGCAGCCGTCAAAGCCGGCGCGCAAAGCCCCAGCCCTGGATCGTTTCGCAGGCCATCTCGCGGCCATCGCCTGCGCCATCGGTCACCGAAGCCTTCTCTTCGTTGCCCGATTATTGCCGATCGCCAGCAAGAAAGGACCACGCATGAAGTTCAAGGAACTCATTCATCTGCCGCAGGCAGCAGACCTCGGCGAATTCGGGAAATCCGAATTCAAGAACGGTGTCGCCGACATACGGCGCGCCCTTGTTGAGGAGGGTTGGTTCGGCCAGTCCGCGACGACCCTCGGTTGGGATCTCCCCGACGACAAGCGCGCGGAGCGGCAGGCGGAAAACCCGCTGTTGTCTCGCAATGACGGTTCGGATTTGCACTGGACCCGCAGCCGCGACGAGCGCGTCCAGGAACTCGATTTCGACCGGTGAATGGCAAAGGACCCGGTCACAATCGCGATTATCTCGACGTCGGGATAACGCATCCAAGAGGAGGTAAGCCATGGAATATCAAGACGCGAAGCGACCCGCCATGAGCGTATTCGCACTCGCAGCTATTCTCGTTCTTTGCGTCGCTTGTACCATTAAGAGTAGCGAAAGCCTGCAGATGATCGTCGGGTGTATCGTTCTCGGAAGTGGCAGCTGGGCGCTCTGGCAGGTCGGCAGTTGGGCCTGGTGGCGTTACGGATCGCGTCACGGCGTTGACGCATTCCGCTAAACACCGATTTTGCCAGTGCAGCGTCTCGTTCGGTGGTGGCGCTCTTTGGAGCGTCACCATCTCCTTATGATTAGGTTTTGGTTCTGCTGGATTTCAGGTGCAAGCGTCTTCCATGTTTTCAGGCCGGGCCATTCATCGGCCTGGCTACGTGATAGCGCCATGGTTGGTTAGGTCAGCAAGCGCGTGCGCGCTCCTTCTCTGACGTTGCGGTCGAAGGCGATGCGGCCACCTCCAAAGCGCTCAACCTCCTGCGCAAGGCCGCGATGGTCGCGGCTGAAACCAAGGAGGACTCTATGCAACCACTGACAACCATTGAGCTGGCAACCTGCACCATATCGGAGCTGGCAACGCTCTACTGCGCGATCGAAGCCGAACTCTGGTCGGGCCGTAAATCGGACGAAGAGCGCAAAAACAGCCTAGCCAACCATGAACGCATCCGTCTCGCCCTGGCGAAACGGCATGGCCGTTCCCGCTAGGTCGGAGGCGCTATGACGTACTCTGAACTCAGCTCTTTGATCTTTGCGATTGCGGCATTATGCGCCGCTCTGGCGAACCTTCTGAACTCTGTTCGGCGTCCGCCTTAACGCACGCTAGAACGGTATCTCGTCATCAAGATCAATCGCCGGAGGTGCAACCGCTGGCGCCGCAACTAGCACCTCGAGCGGCTGATCCGCCGGCACGGGTTGCGGTCTAGGATTGTCTCGCCGTTGTCTCCAATAAGCCTGGAATGCGGGTCCTTTGGAATCCGGGGGTGACGCCGGTCGATTGATGATGATCGGAACCGGTGCAGGCAAATCGGGACCAATCAGCACGGCTTCGCCGGGGGCGAGCATGGGAATGAATTGCGCCGCGCCCCGATCCAGGTCGCCGCAGGCGCGTTCAACCGTTTCCCGATCCTGATCGTTGGTGAGCCGGTGCACAAACAGTGTGCCAAGTTGACTCAACACGTCTTGTGGGATGTCGCGTGGACGCTGTGTGGCTAGCACGCATGTCAGGCCGTATTTGCGGCCTTCTTTAGCGATTAGACCAAATGCATCTAGGCGCGTACTGCTGTAATCATCACCGACAACGCGACCCAAGAATTGGTGCGCTTCGTCGAGAAAAACGACAAGCGGTCGGTCCTTAAAGCGGCCCTGCCGGGCCAGATTCAGCAGGTGTCGTCCGATGATATTCAGCAGCACTTCGCGGGTATTATGCTCGAACCGGACATCCCTAAACGATATGAGCGCGACGGCTTTGGAGTCGTCTTCGATGAAGCGGTCGATCTCGGCTGCCAACGAGATGCCGTTCGTGCGGAACAGGCACTCCAACTCGTGGGAGTTAATAAGCCCGTTGATCCGGCTGATGAGGGACTCGCAATATGCGAGCGCATTGTTTTCCACGCCACCAAAGTTGCCAGGGTTATTCTGATTGGTTGCCCAGATGCACTCCTGCGCAATCTGCGACGCTAGGTGGTCGATGCTAAAGTCGCACACAGGCGCATGAACCCGAGCAGCATGATCTGCAAGCGCGGCGACATATGGGCCGCGTGGCTGGTTCTGCTTTTCTAGCAAGCCGTTATTCACCCGCAGCCCAGGGTGCGCTGCGCCATTAAGGGCTGATACCAGCTTCAGGCTCTTGATCGCCTCGCGCAACTTTGGCCCTTGGCTTTGTCCGGAGGGCCTTAGCAGCGTGAAAAGGTCATCCTCGGTGATCTGGCGATAGGGGAAGTGGACCTGCTGATGGTTCGGCGGTCCTGGCTCAAAACCAAAAACCTGATCAATGGCCGAGATGTTAGCGAACTCGCCCGTGGGGTCGAAAACGATAGCTTTGCCGCCCGCCAATTTGAGCTGCTGGATGAGCGTCGCGATGGTCCAACTCTTGCCGCCGCCTGTTGCGCCGAACACGCCGCAGTGCCGACCGAAAAGCTTCTCAGGCGGAAGGCTCACAGCAACGCCGTCGCCTGCGTCGAGGCGTCCGATGTCGAGCGTCAACTCACCGGGGTGTGCGACGGCGTTATGCAGCAGTTGTCCCAAGAGTGATGGATTGGCGAGATAAACGCCATCGCCGATGCGGGGGAACACCGATAAACCCCTCTGGAGTTTGGTCGAGCCTTGCTCGATCCCAGCCAATAACTGAACCCGCCCAACGGGGTTCGGGTCAAGCTGCGCGCCAAGATGCGGCTCAAGTGTCAAACGCTCGCTGTCAGCGACACGCGTCTCAATGATCCGGCCAAGGACCTTCAGGCGTTCGCAGTCAATAAAGACAAAGTCGCCAACTGCACCTTTGGCTTGGCTGCGCCGTTCTGGTCTTGCCGTCGCCTGTGGCAGATTGACGAACACCTGCGTCGCGGTCGCCTGCGTTACCGTCCCTAAATACCAGTCCGGATCGACGGGGCTTGGAAGAGTCATGAGCCAGCTCGCAGCGGCTCGCTGAGAGCCCTGACGCGTGTGCTGTGACGCTCACGGTCGGTTTCGCCAACAAGGTCTGGGAGCGCTACCGCCAGGTCATCAAAGCGGCCATTCATCAGGTGAAGGCGAGGATCGCCAGCCTCTGCCAATCTAAGGAAAGATCCCAGGAATTTGTTGGTTGGTGGGACGCCCTTGATGACGTGCTGGGTTTCAATGACCGCATTTTCGGTAAGTTCGTCTTCGGTCAGAAAGCAAGGATCGCAAATGACAAGCCGCAACGACATGTTCGCCTCAATGGCCGAGAGGATCGGGCGACTGATATGGTCATCGTTAAAGCCGAACCCAGATACGATCAGGGCCGTGTCTGGCTCTCTGAGCGCAGCTTGCAACGCGCCCATCATATCGAGGTAGGGAGCCTCAAACGCTTCCTGATATTTACTGGATCGGGGATAGATCAGTACCGGCTTGCCGACCGCTTGGTCGCTGGATCGGTGGATTTCGGTATCGATCCGACGCCAATCGACGGACCCGTGCAGTTTGTAGAGGTGGAAGACATTCTCGATGTAGTCGGTCGTTTCGTCGCCACCACGGCGACGGACTACGTCGTAATCGAAATGTGATCGGTCATAGGTCTGATCGAGGGAATGAGAAAATCCGTCGATAGTCACGAATTTTTGGCGGCGGGCCGCCTCCTCGAAGCAAAGGTCGTAGTTGGTGGTGAACACCTTAGTCCGCGATTTTCGTATGCCCCGCCTGCCGATCTTTTGGACTAGCGCGGAGTGGGCGTTCAGTGCGGTTTTGCTATCGACGAAATCTACGCTTTTCAAAATCGCCGTCTCGGCGTCGGCGATAAATTGGGTCATCGCCTTGGTAGCGTCGTCTTCGGCGTTGGCGTGTAGTTCGAGGTAGATCTTGCAGAGCGTCAGCAGCTTCTCGATGTTGGTATTGATCGTGACGTCAGGAAATGTGGTGCAGGCCGCATCGAAAGGTGCCGGGGTGACATGTTCACGGACGTTTGCCCAAAGGTCAGCCATGCTCGGAGCCGACTTTTTCGGCGCAACATTTTTTGCGCTAAATGATGAACCTGCGCCCGTCAAAACAATGAGGTTTGTAGCGTTAAGTGCGTTGAGGAAGGCGCTATCGATTAGGGGCTTGCTGCCACGGTTCTTGACGTCTTGGCCGTCCATTTGATCGGCATAGGCTTTCCAACCCTCGCCGGGTACATAAAGGCGAAGGTTCGATGCTGTCGGCTGAATTTCATCCCAATATGGCATCTTGGCCCATCCGCTAGATATGTAGTTTGTCAGCTTAGCGGATGTCGCAATGAGTGGTAGTCGGTTAGGGACGGGAGCGCCGGACATTTCGCCCAGCGATTGAGGCTCCGTCACCAAATAAGATACGTCAGCGATCCGCCCGCGTGTGCATCTTGTTGGTTTTTAACCAGAATTGAATGGTGCCCCCGGTCGGACTCGAACCGACACGCCTCGCGGCACCGGATTTTGAATCCGGCGCGTCTACCAATTCCACCACAGGGGCTCGCGCTGCTGTAT
>JBILKO010000015.1:0-34813 GCA_044376615.1 Caulobacteraceae bacterium | reverse complement strand
AAACTCAAGGGCATGGTCATCCACCGGACCTCTTGTTTATTCTTAATAAGAATAAGAATTTTTTAGGGTAGCGGATGAGGGCCAGGAAACCGGGGACGGGGTTTGGCACGCCTCGCTATAGGGCCTAGGTCCACAAGCACTTCACTAACTAATACGGCGGCTTACGGATTAATCCCCAGCCTATGGATACTGTGAATAATCCTGAGGGCGTTGAAAAATATAGTAAATTTGACACATAACATGCTCAGAGCCCGGTATAAGCTATAAGGATTGAAGTGATCATGAGCACACACAGAAAGCGCCGTTCACACCGGACAAGTCTGTGAAGGATTTACGACAAACGCCCCCCTTGTTCGACCAGGCGAAAAGCGCGGTTAAAATCGCCGATTTCATACCCAGCCGCCGCGGCAATTTGCCCACGGTGTCCAATCTCTATCAACGCCTTGCCCCCAAGAGTCTTTGCTGTCTTGCCCAAGCCTGCGCGAGCGGGCAAAACAAGGCCATGAGTCAAACGCCGCGCATCGCTACCTATTTTCATGTCCATCTGGTCTCGGATTCGACCGGCGAGACCTTGAACGCCATGGCCAAGGCGGTTTGCGCGCGTTTTGATCATGTCCTGCCGATTGAACATGTCTATGCCCTGGTCCGTTCCTCACGCCAACTCGAGCGCGTGATGCAAGAGGTTGAGGGCGCCCCCGGCATCGTCATCCACACGATCGTCGACAAATCCTTGCGCGAAGCGCTCGAGCAAGGCTGTCGTCAGCTTGATATTGGCTGTATCGCCGCGCTGGACCCGCTGGTCTCGGCCCTGTCGCGTTATTTGGGTGCCTCGATCTCGAACCGGGTTGGGGCTCAGCACGCCCTAGACCATGATTATTTCAACCGGATTGAGGCCCTGAACTATGCTATTGGCCATGATGATGGCCAGGGCACGCAAAATCTCGAAAGTGCAGATGTTGTCCTGGTGGGCGTGAGCCGAACCTCCAAGACCCCGACCTGTATCTATCTTGCCCATCGCGGCGTTCGGGCGGCCAATGTGCCGCTTGTCCCGGGGGCCGAGCCGCCGGCGCAATTGTTTCACCTAAAGCATGCGCTAGTGGTTGGCCTGACCGTATCGCCAGACCGGCTAATCCAGATCCGGCGCAATCGGCTGCTAAGCCTGAATGAAGGCCGGGCAAGCTCATATATTGAGACCGAAGCGGTGCGCGATGAAACCGTACGAGCGCGCCGAATGTTTGAGAAGCAAGGCTGGCCAGTGATCGATGTGACGCGGCGCTCGGTTGAAGAAACCGCAGCCGCTGTGATCAATATTCTATCGGCTGCGCGTGGCCAGGCCGAACCGCCCGCATGACTGTCCCGGACCTCGTTCTGGCCTCAGGATCGAGCGCGCGAAAGGCGCTATTGGCTGGGGCGGGCCTTAAGTTTTCGGTCAAGACCAGTTTGGTTGATGAGGATGCCCTAAAGGCTGGTCTTTTGGCTAATGGTGCCACGCCAAGTGAAATCGCAGTCCAACTGGCCAGGGCCAAGGCCGAGCAGGTGTCACTTACCCAATCTTGCCTGGTCATTGGCGCCGATCAGACCCTGGACCTGAACGGCACCTTGTTTAGCAAGCCCGATACTCCAGAGGCCTTAAAGGCCCAACTCGAGCAGTTGCGCGGTCAGCGTCACAGCCTGCACTCGGCCCTCGCCATTGCCCGGGACGGCAACATAATTTGGCAAGACGTCACAAGTGCCCATCTGACCATGCGCGCCTATTCGGATGCGTTTTTGGAGACCTATCTCGCGACCCACGGCCAGGAGGTGCTAGCCTGTGTCGGCGGCTACCAGCTTGAATCCATGGGCGTGCAATTGTTTGAAAAGATTGATGGCGATTATTTCACCATACTTGGTCTGCCCTTGATGGGCTTATTGAGCGCGCTTCGCCAATTTGGGGTGGTCTTGCCATGACGATTTCGGCCAAGACCTTGGCGGCCGGAGTTGTTGGTCATCCCGTGCGCCATTCGCTAAGTCCGCTGATCCATAATGCCTGGCTAGAAGCAGCGGGCCTTGATGGGGTCTATATCGCGCTGGCGCCAAGTCCGGAGGGCTTTGCATCCTTGATTGAAGGCTGCCGCGGCGGGGCGATTTGCGGCTTGAATATTACCTTGCCTTTCAAGGAACAGGTTTTAGGCCTTGCAAAGGATGGGCGAGATCAAGTTAGCCCCCGGGCCGTTTTGGCGGGCGCGGCGAATCTGATCGTGTTTAAGCCCGATGGCAGTCTGGTGCTCGACAACACCGATGGCGAGGGCCTCCTTTATGCCTTTTCCCGCCAAGCACCTGCGCTTGATCTGACCTCTGGGCCGGTGGTGATTTTGGGCGCGGGCGGTGCCGCGCGCGGTGCCGCCGCCGCTTTGGCTCAGGCGGGCGTGCCGGAAATTCGCATTCTAAATCGGACCCTTGATCGCGCCCAGGCCATTTCCACAGCGCTTGGCGATACGGTTCAGGCCTTCGGCCCAGAACAATCCGCAACGATTTGGGACCAGGCTGTTGCGGTCATTAACGCAACGTCACTTGGTTTAGGCGGCGGTGAGGGCCCAATTGTGCATTGGAAAGCCGTCCCCAGCGCCTGCGTCTTTATGGACATGGTCTACAAGCCGCTCGAAACGCAGTTTTTGCAGGCGGCAAGGGCAAGAGGTCATCTCGGAGTTGACGGCTTAGACATGCTGGTCGGCCAGGCCATACCATCATTTAAAGCCTTGTTCGGCCAAGCGCCGCCAAGCGATCTTGATGTTCGTAGCCTGGCGCTCGGCGCAATGGTCATGGAGCCCTAGTCATGAAATTGATCGGCCTAACGGGTTCAATCGGGATGGGAAAATCCACAACCGCCAAGCTTTTCGCGGAGGAGGGTGTGCCGATCTATGACGCCGACGCGGCGGTCCATGCCCTCTATGCGATTGGCGGGGCAGCGGTTGAACCGGTTGAGGCCATTTTCCCTGGCGTCGTTGTCGACGGCGCCATTGATCGAGAGCGTTTGAGTGCCAAAGTTCTGGGTAATCCAGAGGCCATGAAGCGCCTCGAACAGATTGTTCATCCGCTTGTGGCTAAGAGCCGCCTTGATTTCTTAAAGGGCGCCGAACAAGCCTGCGCGGACCTCGTCATACTCGACATACCGCTTCTATTCGAGACCGGCGGCGAAAAGCGTCTCGACTCCATTATAGTTGTATCCGCACCAGCTGATCTGCAGCGCCAGCGGGTGTTGGAGCGCCCTGGTATGACTGAGGCCAAATTGGATTCGATCTTGGCAAGGCAAACCCCGGATGCAGACAAGCGCGCCCGCGCCGATTTTGTGATTGATACATCTGCTGGCCTGGACCATGCCCGCGCCCAGGTGCGTGCGGTCTTGGCCAAGCTTCGGTCGGAACCGGCGGGATAGGTTTCGACCATGATTGATGCCGATTTGCTCTGGAGCGCCCATGTCGCGTGAAATTGTTCTCGATACCGAAACGACTGGCCTGGATCCCAAGTCGGGCCACAGACTGATCGAACTGGGCTGTATCGAGCTTTTCGATCTCTTGCCGACCGGCCGCGAATTTCACGCCTTTGTTGATCCCCAGCGGCAGATTGATGCCGATGCCGAACGGGTTCATGGCATTTCCAACGCGTTTCTTGTGGGTAAGCCGCGGTTTGAGGACCCCGAAGTTTGCGATGCCTTTTTGGACTTTATTGGTGACTCTCAGCTGATCGCCCACAATGCTGCCTTTGACCGCGGCTTTATCAACAATGAGCTGAGCTTGGCGGGGCGTGCGTCATTAGAGGCCGACCGCTGGATTGATACCCTGCCCATGGCGCAAAAGCGCTTTCCAGGCATGGCCAATTCGCTGGACGCCTTGTGCAAGCGGTTCAAGATCTCCCTGGCCGAGCGGGACAAGCACGGCGCCTTGATCGATTCCCAGTTATTGGCCGCTGTTTATCTGGAGCTTAGGGGCGGCAAGGAGAGGGGCCTAGACCTCGCCGGTCCAGCCACTGTTGCACATGGCCAGACTGGCGCTGTTCAATCGGGCAAGGCGGCGCAAAGACCTAATGTACTTGCCCCCCGCTCAACCGATGCGGAAAGGGCAATGCACGAAGCCTTTATCGCCAAGGCCCTAAAGGACAAGGCCGTCTGGTATGACCTCGGCCTTGTATCGCCAAAGTCTTAAGCGGTGGCCGGCTCAGAGGCTTCGGCCTGCTGCTTGCGCGCCATATAGATGGCCGCGAAATCAATCGGGTCGAGCATAAGGGGCGGGAAGCCGCCTTCCATGCTGAGGTCTGCAATGATCCGCCGGGCGAAGGGGAACAAGAACCGAGGGCATTCGACCAAGAGTACGGCTTCCATTTCCTCAGCAGGCACGCCCTCAATCTGGAAAAGGGCACCATAGACCAGTTCGACATGAAAGACCGATTCGCCATCACGCACTGCGCCAGCAGACAATTTTAGATCTACTTCATAAAGCCCGTCATCCCGAGTTCGCGCGGCAAGTTCAATGCCCATCTCGATCTGAGGCTGGGCACCGCCCGAGCGCATGGATTCGGGTGCCTTGGGGTTTTCAAACGACAGGTCGCGGATGAACTGGGTCAGGATGCGAATGGTGGGCCCGCCCGCCAAAGCCGGGGAGGCTGCATCAGAAATTTGGCCATTGGCCACTGTGTCGGTCATGGACTGGTTCATCCGTATGTTGATCTGGCCCAAGCTGTGGTCTGGTCGCCAGGGCCACAGCACGGGAAGCCGCGCTGCTAGCATAGGCCGAAAGGCGGCGCAATCTTTGAGGCCTTATGTGTAGGTCTGTAGAGCGCTCTGCCGCCTTAGCCTCTTGGGGCGATCCCCTATCTTGTTTCGTTTCAACACCTATATAGAGGCAAGCAAATCCGATAAGGATTGGTTTGGTTTTCTTTGGCCCCAGCGGGCCTGAGTTCAATAAGGGTCCTGCACGTGCAAGCGCTTCAACTTTTGATCTTTGCGGTCCTCGCCGGCTTTGTGCTTTACCAGCTCTATAGCGTCCTGGGCAGACGGGTTGGACGCCAGCCCGGGGATGAGACAGTCGCCAATCCGAGCCAGCCCGTATCTGGGCCTGAGCCAAGGGCTGATGATCGTGATGACCAACTCAGCGGCCTTGCCGCTTTACGGGCTAAAGAACCGAATTTTGACGTGCCGCATTTTTTGATCGGTGCGCGATCGGCCTATGAAATGATCGTACGAGCGTTTGCTAGCGGCGACCGAGATCAATTGCGCGACCTATTAGCGGCCGATGTTTTTGCCTCTTTCGATAAGGTGATCAGCCAAAAGCAGGCTGAGGGCCGGTCTGAGACGGTTGAATTTGTCCAGCCACCGCGCGCTGATCTTGAGGACATCGCTGTAATTGGTGACCAAGTGCGGGCCCGTGTTCGGTTTTTGGCCGAGTTTCGTAGTCGCACCAAGGGCCCCGAAGGTGAAGGCGTTGATGATCGGCGGACAGCAGAAGTCTGGACTTTTGAGCGCAAAGTGGCCAGCGCCAACCCAAACTGGTTGCTCATTCGCGTCGATGCCGCCCAGGCCTGAGCCTATGATCGTATCATTCTTTCCTGCGCGCCGCGCCCTTAGGGGCGCGGTTCTGCTTTCGAGTCTATTGGTCCTAACAGCCTGTGCGACCCTAGAGACCCCACCAACACCAATCATCCATAAGGTATTTCCGCCGGCGGAGCATGCGAATCTGCCACCTGAACCATTAACGCCGCCCGCGCCAGCGCCCCCAAGGCCCATCGGCTTTTCAGAGCTTGCGGGCTGGGACCAGGAAGATGCCTTGGCCGCCCTAGCCAGTCTGAATGCTGGATGTCGTTTGGCTAAGATGCCAGATCTTATGCCGGTCTGTCAGGATTTGGTCCGTCAGCCACCCAGTGACGCCCAGGCTGCGCGCCAGTTTTTTGAATCGCGCTTTGAGCTCGTCGCAATCGAGTCAACCGGCATCCTGACTGGATATTTTTCACCTGAGTACGATGTGCACCTAACGCCAGATCCCGAATTTTCGGCACCCTTAAGGGCGAGGCCATCAGATCTGATTGTTCCAACCATGGCGCCGGGGACATCGACCGCGGCTTTGAATGCTGGGATTGGCCGCCTTGTGGATGGCCAAATCGTCCCTTATCCGGACCGGGCCGAGATTGAAACCAAGGACCTGGGCCAGCCTCTACTTTGGATGCGGCCGGAAGATCTTTTTTTTCTTCAGGTCCAAGGGTCGGGCACCGCGATCTTGCCTGGCGGTGAACGACAAAAGCTTGTTTTTGACGGCACCAATGGCCGCCCCTTTATTGGTCTGGGTAAGATCATGCGCGATAGCGGTTTGTTGGCCGACAATGCCACCTCGGCAGAAGATATTCGTCAATGGCTGGTTGCGCATAGGGGGGCAGAGGCAACCGCACTAATGCAACTTAACCCGCGCTATGTCTTTTTTAAGCTCGCCCCGGATGATGGTCGAGAGCCGTCTGGGTCAGCGGGCCTGCCCCTGCCGCCGGGACGGGCCATAGCGGTGGACCCAGGCGTAACACCCATGGGCGGGCTTTATTGGATTGACGCCGAGGCTCCGGTTTTAACAGGAGCCTTTCCGACCTATCGACGAATCGTCACGGCACTCGATACGGGCGGTGCCATAAAGGGGCCCGCCCGCGCTGACCTTTATCTCGGCAAGGGCCAGGCCGCAGGTCTTGAGGCGGGTCGCATTCGCCATACTTTAAAGCTCTATGCCCTTAGGCCAAGGTCGTCCTCGGGGCTGGTCATTGTTCCGCCTGCTGGCGAGCTGATCCCGGTGCCCTAGTCTTCAGTGCGCAGGCCTCTTAATCCCGATGACTTAAAAATCTGGTCCATGGTCGCCGCGACCGTGCGCGCCAGGCCGGGTCGGACCGTACCCAAGATGCCTGCGGAGCCGCCAAAACCTGAGTCAGAGGCCCCAAGTCCGGAAAAAGCCAGGGCTGCCCCGCTGCCCGCGCCTTTGCGCCAGGCGTCGCTAGGCCCCGTGGAAAAACCAGCTCCGCAGCTAAAGCCCTATCTCGGCCCCCAGGCTATTGAGCCGCGTCGTAAGCAAAGGCTGGCTAGGGAGCGTGACCCAATCACCGCGCGGCTGGATCTACATGGTTATGGCCAGGACCAGGCGCGGCGGGTTCTGGAAGATTTTCTGATCCGCGCCCAGTCTGAGGGCTTGAGGGCCGTATTAGTGATTACGGGCAAGGGCATTTTGGGCGATGGCATTTTACGGCGCAGCACGCCAGACTGGCTATCGTCACCAAACCTGCGCAGTGTTGTTGCGGGGGTATCAGAGGCCCATCGACGACATGGTGGCGAGGGCGCGCTCTATATTGCCCTCAAAAAGCGCTCGAAGCCTTAGGTGGAGCGGGAAGCCTTTTCTTCGAGCCCAGACCGTCCGACCCGGGCTTGCAACTTCGCTGCGACCTCATCCAGTGACACGCCGCTGGCGCATAAAAGCACAAGCCAATGATAGATCAGATCCGCGCTTTCCCCCGCGACCCCATCCCGATCATTGAGCGCTGCTGCTAGCGCTGTCTCAATCGCTTCTTCGCCGAGCTTTTGCGCCGCCTTGACCGGACCTTGAGATAACAGTTTTGCTGTATAAGACAGGCTCGGATCGCCGCCTTTGCGCGCGGCAATGGTTGTGTGAAGCGCATCGAGCACAGCAGCAAAGGCTTGGGTTTCAGACATGGGCCAAGCCTGGCATCAGATCGGACGCACGGCAATACCTGCCGCCGCCATGGCCGTTTTGGCCTGGCCAATACTGATTTCGCCAAAATGGAAGATCGAGGCGGCAAGCACAGCATCGGCGCCGCCCTTTTGCACGCCATCGATCAGGTCTTGGCAGGACCCAGCACCGCCACTGGCAATGACTGGAACATGGACGGCTTCGGTCACAGCTTTGAGCAAGGCATTGTCATAGCCATTTTTTGCGCCGTCTTGGTCCATCGAGGTTAAAAGGATTTCACCAGCGCCCCGGGCCACCGCCAGCTGAGCATAGTCGATAACATCAAGCCCGGTGGCGCGGCGACCCCCATAGGTAAAGACCTCCCAACCCGTCCCGTCGGCCCGCGCCTTGGCGTCGATGGCCACGACCACGCATTGCGAGCCAAACGCATCGGCAGCGGCGGACAAAAGGTCAGGGTTCTCAACCGCGGCCGTATTGATCGAAACCTTGTCCGCCCCGGCCCGCAAAAGGCGCCGGGCATCGTCCACTTCGCGCACTCCGCCCCCGACCGAGACCGGCATGAAGCAGACCTCGGCTGTTCGGGCAATCACATCAAGAATAGCCCCGCGCCCCTCATGGCTGGCGGTGATGTCGAGAAACATGAGCTCATCGGCGCCTGCGACGTCATAAGCCCTGGCCTGCTCGACCGGATCGCCTGCGTCGCGCAGGTCGAGGAAATTGACGCCCTTGACCACGCGGCCATCCTTAACATCGAGGCAGGGAATAATGCGGACCTTGAGCATGCTGGTGCGCCTTCAGACCGAGCGTCGCGGCTGCGCAGCGGCCAAAACCTCAGCCGGGCGGATCGCGCCATTATAGAGCGCGCGGCCCAAGATCGCTCCGGCAATCGGCACACCCGGGCGGGCTTTGAGATTATGGATATCCTCAACCGAGGCAAACCCGCCTGACGCGATGACGGGTATATTCACCGCGTCGGCGACGGCGCCGACGGCCTCGATATTGACCCCAGTTAGGGCACCATCACGGCCAATATCGGTGACAATCAAGGCAGCAACACCAGCATCCTCGAACCGTTTGGAAAGGGTGACTGCATCGAAGTTTGAGGCCCCGACCCAGCCCTCGACCGCGACCATGCCGTCGCGGATATCGACGGCCACAGCAATCTGTTCAGGAAAATCAGCGGCGGCTTGCCGGACCAGTTCGGGATCCTTGACCGCTACCGTGCCCAATATAACTCGGCTGATTCCGGCCTCAATCCAGTGTTCGATCTGGGCCCTTGTTCGGATACCGCCGCCAAGCTGAACGGGAATTGAGACGGAACGCATAATCTCGCTGACGGCCTCGGAATTGACCGGTCGTCCCTCGATCGCGCCATTGAGGTCGACGACATGCAGCCATTCAAAGCCGGCCTTAGCAAATTGCCCGGCCTGATCGGCGGGCGAGGCGTTGAACACGGTGGCCTGATCCATGTCGCCATGCAGCAGCCGCACGCATTGGCCATCTTTCAGATCAATGGCGGGATAAAGAATCATGGCCGCCACTCCAGGAAATTGGCCAGCAGGCGAAGGCCCGGCCCTTGAGATTTTTCAGGGTGAAATTGCACTCCAACCACATTGTCCTTGGCCACGGCGGCCGTCAGGGTTCCGCCGTGATCTGCTGTGGCGATCACATCGGTGCTATCCTTAGCAAACACAGCATAGGAATGAGTAAAATACATGTGGACGCCGGGCTCTAGGCCGGTGAGTAGGGGATGGTCTGACATCCTATCGAGTGCATTCCAGCCCATATGCGGGATCTTAGCCTTGGGGTCAGAAGGGGCAAGTTTTCGCACCTCACCGCCTATCCAGCCCAGCCCAGGCGTTTCGCCAAACTCAAGGCCGCGGTCGGCTAGCAATTGCATGCCCACACAAACGCCCAAAAACGGCGCGCCACGACCCTTGACCGCCTCTGTTAAGGCCTCGATCACCCCGCTACGCGCCTTGAGGGCCTGCATACAGGCGGCAAAGGCCCCAACGCCGGGCAGAACCAGCCGGTCGGCGCGGGCTATGATGTCTGGATCATCCGAGACCGTGACGGCATAGCCCGGCCCCAGCTCCGCCGCCGCCGCGATCAGGGCCTTTTGCGCCGAGCGCAGATTGCCGGAGCCATAATCAATCAGGGTAACGGTCTGCATCAAGGGTCCTAGAGCACGCCCTTGGTCGAGGCTGCCTGGCCATGGGTCTTGGGATCTAGCTCAATCGCAACCCGCAAGGCCCTGGCCAGGGCCTTAAACCCGCTTTCGGCAATATGGTGGTTATTGTCGCCATAGAGGCATTCCAGATGCACGCAGGCCCCCGCATTCATGGCAAAGGCCTGGTGAAACTCCTTAAACAGCTCTGTGTCGAAATCGCCGATCTTGGGCCGCGAAAATTGAACCTTCCAGATCAGATAGGGCCGGTTGGACAGGTCAATGGCGCAGCGGCTCAAGGTCTCATCCATAGGAATATAGGCATGGCCAAACCGGCGTATGCCCTTAAAGCCGTCCAGCGCCTTGGCCACAGCCTGACCCAGAACGATCCCGACATCCTCGACCGTGTGGTGAAAATCAATATGCAGGTCGCCCTTGGCCTCGACGGTCAGGTCCAGCCCGCTATGCCGGGCAAAGGAATCGAGCATATGGTCAAAAAAGCCAATCCCGGTCGAAACCTGGGCCTGGCCGGTCCCGTCCAGATCAAGCTTGACCGAAATCTGGGTTTCCTTGGTGTCGCGCCGGATCTGCGCGGTTCTGGACTGTGTCATCATACCACCTCTTTAAAGCCCAGCCTTGGCGGCCAGGGCTTGCAGCGAGACCGAGGGCCTTGGGCCATAATGGGAAATCACTTCGCCTGCGGCCAGGGAGCCAAGCTGGCCGCATTCAAGAATCGATCGGCCCCGCGCTAGGCCAAACAAGACCCCGGCCGCATATTGATCGCCCGCGCCGGTGGTATCGATCACCTTTTCGACTGGGCTGGCCTCGACATGGGTTACGCTATCCCCGGCCAAGAGGCTGGAGCCATCCTCGCTGCGGGTCACGGCGGCAATCGCGACCTTGCCGCGTAGGGCCGAAATAGCTGCGTCAATATCGGGCGTCTCAAACAGGGCGCAGACCTCGGCCGCATTGGCAAACAGGATATCCACCTCAGTCTCGATAAAGCCCAAAAGGGCGGCGCGGTGGCATTCGACGACAAAGGAATCCGAGAGCGTTAGGGCAATCTGAAGGCCATGGGTGCGGGCAATGGCCGTGGCCTTGGCAAAGGCACGCCGCGCCTCCATTGGGTCGAACAAATAGCCCTCAAGATACAAGATCTTGGCTGAAGCAACGAGATCGGGCGAGACATCATCGACGGTTAATTGATTTGAAGCGCCCAAAAAGGTCGACATGGTCCTTTGGCCATCGGGCGTCACATTGATCAGGCAGCGCGCCGTTGGTGCGCCGCCCACCAGGCGCGGCGTATCAAAGTGAACGCCAATGGCGCGGATATCGTGTTCGAACACATTACCCAGCTGATCATTGGCCACCTTGCCAATATAGGCCGCGCGGCCCCCCAGGCTGGCAATGCCCGCCACCGTATTGGCCGCAGACCCACCCGAGGCCTCTATACCAGCGGCCATTTTTTCATAGAGAAAAATAGCCCGCGCATCATCGATTAAGCCCATGGAGCCCTTGACCAGATCCAGATCGGCCAGAAATTGGTCGTCGGCCGGGGCGATTACATCGACAATCGCGTTACCGATCGCGGCGACGTCATAGAGGTCAGTCATGGGGCGGCGGGGCTCAAAACATAAATCCAGCGCCTGCTATAGTCTGCCTTGCGCGCCAGGGCAAAGCCGCATCCGCGGCGGGGGGCTTGCGATGTTTATTTTCACGCTTTAGGCCAGGCCCATGACCCAAGCTCCGCACCTGGCCATATTGGTCCCCTCGCCCGATAATGAACAACATGCCGCCAGCTGGCCGGCGATTTTTGAAAGCCTGGCGGCGCCCTTAACAGCCTTGGGGGCAAGGGTGACCGCTGAGCCCTGGTTTGGCGGCGCGCCGCCTAGGGCCCTGCTTGCCTATGACGGGGTCTTGTCGCTCCTGGCCTGGGGCTATCATTTAAAGGCCCAGGCCTGGGCAGACCGCCTAAAGACCTGGGATGAATTGGGGGTGCGGCTAGTGCATCCGGCGCGGCTTTTAGCCTGGAATACAACCAAGTCCTATCTGGCCCAGCTGGCCGATCTTGGCGCGCCGGTGGTGCCCAGCCTGATGACCGATGACCTTACCTGGCAAGATCTTGACCGGGCTAGGGCCATGTTTGATAGCGAGCTCCTGGTCATCAAGCCGCAGATTTCGGCCGGATCGCATCAGACCCAGATCCATTTTCCAGATGATGAGCCCGATGACCTGCCCGAGGGCCCGGTGATCCTCCAGCCCTTCTTACCCGCAGTGGGTGGGGAGGGGGAATGGTCCTTGTTCTATTTTGGCGGCCAGTTCAGTCATGCCGTGATCAAGGTGGCCCGGTCCGGCGATTTTCGCGTTCAGCCACAATTTGGGGGTCGCACCCAGGCGATTGATCCTGGGCCTGAGGCGTTTGAAGCGGCAGAAGCCGTCTTGCGCACGCTTGATCAAGACCTGGTCTATGCCCGGATTGACTTGATCCGCTGCCCAGACGGCGATCTGCGCTTGATGGAGTTGGAACTGATCGAGCCGCATCTATTTCTAGAACACGCCCCCGATCGCGGCGCGGCCTTTGCTGGGGCGGTTTTGGCAGCGCTCGACTAGCTTCATCCCCCTTAACCCCCCACCTTCCCCGCGAAGGCGGGGATCCAGATCCTTGATTACAGGCCGAGCGAAACGGTCTGGGTCCCCGCCTTCGTGGGGAAAACGGTCTGGAAGTGCTATAAATCGTCCCTCGACGGGCAAAGATCGGCGATCGGACAGGCGCTGCATTTGGGTTTGCGGGCCACACAGACATAGCGGCCATGCAGGATCAGCCAGTGATGGGCGCGGGTCAAATAGGGCGTTGGCACCGTGCTTTTGAGCTGGTTTTCCACCTGGTTGGGGCTCTTGCCATCGGCTAGGCCTAGGCGGTGGGCGACGCGAAACACATGCGTGTCGACCGCAATGGCCGGCTCGATCCCCCATTCGTTTAAGACCACGCTGGCCGTTTTGCGGCCGACGCCGGGAAGGTCCTCAAGCGCCTTGCGCTCGGTCGGTATCTGGCTGCCATATTGGCGGATAAGAATTTGCGACAGGGCGATCACATTCTTGGCCTTGGTGCGAAATAGGCCAATCGTCTTGATGTGCTCTATGAGCCCAGCCTCGCCAAGCGCCAGCATTTTTTCCGGGGTATCGGCGACGGCAAACAGACCCTCTGTGGCGCGATTGACCGATTTGTCTGTCGCCTGGGCCGATAGAACGACAGCAACGAGGAGCGTATAGCGGCTGGTGGCATTGAGCTCGGTCGCTGGCGCGGGATCTGCCTTAGACAGCCGTTCAAAAATCTCCTCAATCCGGGCGCGGTCTGAGGCGGTGCGCCGGCGCGCCGGCTTGGTCTTTTGGCCCTCGTGAGAACCGGACCGGGCTCGGGACTTGGAGCTTGAGGGGGTTTTGGCGCGCATGGCCCCTACATGCTCTATTGCCGCGCCTTCGCCAAGGCCGCTGGTCAAGTTTGGTTTTGGCTCCATATACTGAACCCATGCCAAGCGCCGTTCTTTATATGGATGCCCTGATCACCCCGAACCGGTCCCTGTCCCGGCGCGGGTTTCGGGTGTTTATGACCATCTTGATTGTTTTGAACCTGGCGATAGCGGCCTTGTTCGTTGCGATTGGGGCCCTGCCTGTGCCTGTGTTTTTGGGCCTAGACGTGCTTGGCGTCTTTATCGCCTTCAAGATCCATTATCGCTCAGGCCAGCAGGCCGAGCGGGTTCAGGTCACAGCTGATGAGGTCAGGGTGCTGCACCAGATTGGCTCGCTGGCCCGCACCGTCTGGACCTCACCGACCGCTTTCACCCGCGTAGAGATCGAGGACGAGGGCGAGCACGAGGCCAAGGTGAGCCTCAAGCTATCGGCCAAGCGCCTTGGCATTGGCGCTGCCTTAAGCCCGCCAGAACGCTCGGACTTGGCTAGGGCAATTGAGGCCGCGATCCGCTCGGCGCGCTCTGAGCGTCACGCTTAAAAAACTTTGTGGGCCGCAAGATTCGGGCGGAAATGCTGCTCGGTTTGCGGCAAGACTGTCGCCATGGCCCAAGCCCAAACACACGCCCCAACCCCCGATTCGTTCGACGCTGTCGCCACCGGCACCGCCCGGCTGGACCAACAGGCCTCAGACTATGCCCGTATGGGCGCGGCCCTGCAGTGGCTGGCTGAACACTGGCGCGATCGGCCAAGGCTGGATCAGGCCGCCGAGGTGATCGGCCTGTCGGAATTTCATTTTCAGCGCCTGTTTACGCGCTGGGCTGGGGTCAGCCCCAAGACCTTTATGGCCGCCATTGCCCATGGCCAGGCCCGCCAAAGCCTTGAGGCCGGAGCCAGTGTCTTGGACGCTGCGCTCGATGTTGGCCTGTCAGGACCCTCGCGCCTGCATGACATGTTTATCGCCCATGAGGCCGCAACGCCTGGCGAGGTAAGACGGCGCGGTGAAGGCCTTATTCTCACCTATGGCTATGCGCCCTGTCCGTTTGGCATATCGCTTTTTGTCTCAACGCCGCGCGGCCTCTGCGGTCTAGCCTTTTGCGATTCGGGCGATGAGGCAACAGCCCTGTCCGATATGCTGGCGCGCTGGCCTGCCGCCGATTGGCAGCGCGATGATACCGAAGCGCGGATCCTTTCCGCAGCGGTATTCTTGGGCGATGGCCCGGCCCCGCCTCTGGCCCTGATCGGCCCGCCATTTCATATCCAGGTCTGGAAGGCCCTTTTAAAGATTCCAGCTGGGGCGACCGCGACCTATGCCGATGTCGCCGCCTGGACGGGTCGGCCCGCCGCGTTTCGGGCGACCGGCGCGGCCATCGGGGCTAACCCGATCAGCTATCTCATCCCCTGCCACCGGGCGATTGCCAAGGATGGCCGCCTGACCGGTTATCACTGGGGCTTGGCGCGCAAAGCCGCTATGCTGGGTCATGAAGCGGTAATGACGGCCTCGGCTTAAGGGGCCCCAGGAGGGCAGGCATGGCCTTTGGCCAAGACGAAATCGAGCGCTATGCCCGCCATCTTGTCCTGCGCGAAATCGGTGGTCCCGGTCAGCAAAAGCTAAGGGCGGCCAAGGTCTTGGTGATTGGCGCTGGCGGCCTAGGCGGACCCGCCGCGCTTTATCTGGCCGCGGCAGGCGTCGGGACCCTGGGCCTGGTCGATGCTGATACGGTCAGCCTGTCCAATCTGCAAAGACAAATCCTGTTTGAAACCAGTGATGTTGGCGCCCTGAAGACCGAAGCGGCGAAAACGCATCTGGCTGGCCTTAATCCGCATGTGGCGGCGGTCTCGCATCCTCTGGCTCTAAATGCGCAAAACGCCCGCGATCTGGTTCGGGATTATGACCTTGTCCTCGATGGGGTTGATGATTTTGCCGTACGCTTTGCCATAAATCAGGCGTGTCTGGATGGGGGCACGGCCCTGGTTTCCGGCGCGATTGGCCGCTGGACCGGCCAGGTTGCCGTGTTTCAAGGCCAGCCCTGTTATCGCTGCCTGGTGCCCGACATTCCGCCAGAGGCTGAGACCTGCAGCGCGGTTGGTGTGGTCGGGGCCTTGGCGGGGGTGATTGGCGCCATGATGGCCATGGAGGCGATCAAGGTCATCACCGGCGCGGGCGAGGCCCTGATCGGGCGGCTCTTGATTTATGACGGCTTGTCGGCCGAGGCGCGAACGGTCAAATTGTCGGCAGATCCGGCCTGCCCAGCCTGCGGCGGCGGCCAAAATCAATAGGGGGGCAAGGCGATGAAGGCTGTTTTGAAATGGACCGCGTGGCTGGTTTTGGGCCTGGCCGTGATCTTGGCGGGAACCTATCTGGCCCTGCGCCGTCCCGATATTCCGTTTTCAACGCTCGAAGCCAAATATGCCAATGGCGCCTCGCGCTATCTGGATCTGCCGGGCGAACTTCATGTGCATTACCGCGATCAGGGCAATCCCAAGGGTCCGGTCTTGGTCCTGGTGCATGGATTTTCCGCCTCGCTGCATACCTGGGAGCCTTGGGTTGGGCTTTTGGGTGATCAATACCGGATTATTACCCTAGACCTGCCCGGCCACGGCTTAACCCGCGCCCCGACAAGCTATAAGCCCTCGATTGATGCCTATGCCGATCTGGTGGCCCAGGCCACGGCGAAATTGAATGCGCCAAAATTTGTTCTGGCGGGCAATTCCATGGGCGGGGGCGTGGCTTGGAATCTTGCCACCCGTTATCCAGATCGGCTGGTTGGCCTGGTCCTTGTCGATAGCGCCGGTTGGCCGCACGAGGGCGAAAATGCCCGAAGCCCACTTGTGTTCAAACTCCTGCGCTATCCGCTTGCCCGGGCCCTCGGTCAGCAATTGGATACCTCGTCCTTGGTGGCTGCGGGGCTGAAAGATGCTTTTCACAATAAGGCCCTGGTCGATCAGGCCATGATTGATCGTTATGTTGAGCTGGGCCGGGGTGAGGGTCACCGCGCCCTGATCATGGCCCTGCAAACCGGCCGCAAGTCTATGACGCAGGCTGAGGCCAAGGCGGCCCTGGGCGCGATCAAGACGCCAACCCTGGTTATGCATGGCGAGGATGACGCGCTCATTCCTGTAGCCGATGGCAAGGCTCTGGCCGCTGCTATCCCAGGCGCAAGCCTAATCCTTTATCCCGATACGGGCCATATTCCGATGGAGGAGAAGGCCGCCCAATCGGCGGCGGACCTCAAGGCCTGGCTAAAGGCCAAGGGGCTGGGCTAGGCGCGCCCGCGCCTAGAGCATGGCGGGAATAACGCGGTCGGGTGGGCGGTGACCGTCCATAAAGGTCTTGATATTGATAATGACCTTTTCGCCCATATCGACCCGGCTCTCGACCGTGGCCGAGCCCATATGCGGCAAGAGCACAACATTGGGCAGCTTTAGCAGCTTGGGATTGATGGCCGGTTCGTGCTCATAAACATCGAGGCCGGCGCCTGCGATCTCGCCGCGTGCCAACATATTGGCCAGGGCCGCCTCGTCGATCACCTCGCCGCGCGCCGTATTGACCAAGATGGCATGCGGCTGCAGCAGCTTTAGGCGCCGGGCCGATAAGAGGTGAAAGGTGCCGGGCGTGTGCGGGCAATTGACCGAGACCACATCCATCCGGGCCAGCATCTGGTCCAGGCTTTCCCAATAGGTGGCTTCCAGCTCTTCAGCGATGCGCGGGCTGACGGGCTTGCGGTTGTGATAATGAATTTGCAGGCCAAAGGCCTTGGCACGCCGGGCCACGGCCTGACCGATTCGGCCCATGCCGACTATGCCTAGGCGTTTTCCATAGATCCGGCGACCCAGCATCCAGGTCGGTGACCAGCCAGCGAAGCCGCCGCTTTGCACCACCTGGGCGCCCTCAACGACGCGCCGGGCTGAGGCTAAGATCAGGGCCATGGTCATGTCGGCCGTGTCCTCGGTCAGGACGCCGGGCGTATTGGTGACAATAATGCCGCGCGTATTGGCGGTTGCCACATCAATATTATCCACACCGGCGCCGAAATTGGCGATCAGCTTTAGGTTCTCGCCCGAGCGGGAGAGGAGCCGCGAATCAATCCGATCGGTAATGGTCGGCACCAGGACATCTGCGCGTTTGAGCGCGTCCAACAGGGCGTCCTGGCCCATAGGCTCATCGGTGAGATTGAGCTCCGTATCGAACAATTCGCGCAGGCGTGTCTCCACCGAATCCGGCAGTTTACGCGTGATGATGACTTTCGGCTTGCGGGCGGCCATGAAGCAATCTGAAAAAAAGAGGCGGCGCGCTCAAGGCGCGATATAACACCCTTAGCAAAGGGTCCGCTCCGGGCCAAGGCAGGCTTTTGGGTCTAGATGGGCAAGAATGATGTTTGACCCCCTTAATTGGCGTTCAGATCGCAAGATTGCTCAATTATCCAGCGTCTGGGTCGACGGGCGGGCTTGGTCATGGCTGGTGGTGGCCAGCCTGGGTCTAGCAGCAATATTGCCCAGCGCCGCAATCGCTAATCCGGCACCGCAGGCCAGCGACCGACCAACACCATCGGGCCTGCCCGTGCCGCGCTATGTATCCCTCAAATATAACACCACCAATGCCCGCGTGGCGCCCGGCGATGATATGCGGCTTCTATGGGTCTACCGCGTTAAGGGGCTGCCGGTTCAGGTGATTGCTGAGACTAGAGAGTGGCGCCGGATCTGTGACCCTGATGGTGGATTGTCCTGGGTTCACAAGCGTTTGACCGATGGCCGCCGCACCGCCTTGCGCCTCGACCTTCAGCCTGTCGCCATACACAAGCACCCGAACGCGCAGTCACCCGTGGCCGCCTATCTGAAGCCGCGCGCCCTGGCCAGCCTGGACCGTTGTGAGAATAAATGGTGCCGGATTGAGGTGGATAAGGTCCAGGGCTGGGTGCCGTCGGATGAAATTTGGGGCGCAAATGAGACGCCTCAGTGCCGCACCAGCCCTTAAATGGGCCGTTGAGGCCCGGGGCTGGCCTGTGCTAGGCCTGCGCCACACATCATCAGCCCGGGTCACGGGACCCGCTGTGCCAAGGAACATAAAACATATGATGCCGGTAAAGGACCACTATTCGCGCGATGAGCTCCTGGCCTGCGGCCGAGGCGAAATGTTTGGCCCCGGCAATGCTCAGCTACCTGTGCCCAATATGTTGATGATGGACCGCATCACAAAGATCGCCAAGGAAGGCGGCCTCTATGGCAAGGGCCATGTCGAGGCTGAGCTGGATATTGATCCAAGCCTTTGGTTTTTTCAGTGCCACTTTATCGGCGATCCGGTCATGCCCGGCTGCCTGGGCCTTGATGCCATGTGGCAGCTGGTCGGGTTTTTCCTGGGCTGGTCTGGCGCGCCGGGCCGGGGCCGGGCGCTTGGTGTCGGCGAGGTCAAGTTCAGCGGTCAGGTCACGCCCAATATCAAGAACCTGGTCTATAAGATTGATCTAAAGCGCGTGATCATGCGCAAGCTTGTCATGGGGGTCGCAGACGGGGTTTTGATCGCCGATGGCAAGCCCATATATGAGGCCAAGGATCTTCGCGTTGGCTTGTTTGATGCCAAGGACCTGGTCTAGACCTAGGGATAAGTCGCCGGAGCGGCGTTCAGGCCTGGACGTCCACAGAGCGAACCTATTTAGCGGAAGGATGCGCTGATGCGCCGTGTCGTCATTACCGGGATCGGTATTGTGTCTTCGATTGGAAATAATGCCGACGAGGTGCTCGCCTCATTGAAAGAGGCCAAGTCGGGCATAGTTGCCGCACCGGAATATGCCGAGCTTGGCTTTCGCTGCCAGGTCCATGCCACCGCCAAGCTCGACTGGGAGGCCCTGGTCGATCGCCGCGCGGCGCGATTCCTAGCGCCCGGCACCGCCTATGCCCATATCGCCATGGATCAGGCCGTTGCCGATAGTGGTCTTGCCGAAGACCAGGTCTCGAATGAACGCACCGGCCTGATTGTCGGGTCTGGCGGCCCCTCGACCCGGGCCATAGTCCAGGCGGCCGAAATCACCAAGGAAAAGGGCCCTAAGCGGGTTGGCCCGTTTGCGGTGCCCAAGGCCATGAGCTCTGGCCCCTCGGCAGTGCTGTCGACCTGGTTTAAGATTCGCGGCCAGAATTATTCCATCTCATCGGCCTGTGCCACCTCGACCCATTGTATTGGTGTTGGCGCCGAGCAGATCATGATGGGTAAGCAGGATGTGGTCTTTGCTGGCGGGTGTGAGGAGCTGGACTGGACCTTGTCGGTCTTGTTTGACGCCAT
Source organism: Caulobacteraceae bacterium (assembly GCA_044376615.1). Lineage (GTDB taxonomy): Bacteria > Pseudomonadota > Alphaproteobacteria > Caulobacterales > Caulobacteraceae > CAISGS01. The sequence goes on along the minus strand of JBILKO010000015.1, from coordinate 15,207 downwards.
GGGGGCCATGTCTTCCAATTTCAATGAAACGCCTGCCAAGGCCTCGCGCGCCTATGACAAGGACCGCGACGGGTTTGTGATCGCCGGCGGCGCGGCCATTTTGGTGCTTGAAGAGCTGGAACATGCCAAGGCGCGCGGGGCCAAGATCTATGCCGAGATTACTGGCTATGCCGCCAATTCTGACGGCTTTGACATGGTCGCCCCCTCGGGCGAGGGCGCTGTGCGCTGTATGCGCCTGGCCATGCAGGGCCTGAACCGCAAGATTGATTACCTCAATCCGCATGGCACGGCCACGCCGGTTGGCGATGCCAAGGAAATGGATGCCGTGCGCCAGGTGTTTGGCGATGACGCGCCCTTGATCTCTTCAACCAAATCCCTGACCGGCCATTCGCTGGGCGCGGCGGGCGCGCAAGAAGCGGTCTATAGCCTCTTAATGCTCAATCACGATTTTGTCTGCGAAAGCGCCAATATCGAAAATCTGGACCCGGCTTTTGAGGGCCTGCCGATTGTGCGCAAACGCATAGACCGCAAGCTTGATTCGGTCATGTCCAATAGCTTTGGCTTTGGCGGCACCAATGGCTGCCTGATTATGAGCCGCCTGCAAGACTGATTGCATTTACTAGGCCGGGTGCGGCCAAGGAGACCATTATGGCCGAAGATTACGACCTGCCCAAGGGCGAGCTGATGAAGGGCAAAAAAGGCCTGATCATGGGCGTTGCCAATCACAATTCCATCGCCTGGGGCATTGCCGCGCAATTGGCCGCCCAAGGCGCGGAACTGGCCTTTAGCTATCTAGGCGAGGGCCTGGAGCGCCGCGTCCGGCCCCTGGCCGAAAGCATTGGTGCCAAGGTCTTGATCCCAGCCGATGTGGCCGATGATGCCTCAATGGACGCAGCCTTTGCCGAGATCGAAAAGCAGTTCGGTACTTTGGACTTCCTGGTCCATTCGATCGCCTTTGCCGATAAGGAACAGCTCAAGGGCTCGTTTGTGGACAACACCACGCGCGAAGGCTTTTTGAATGCCATGAATATCTCGGCCTATAGTTTTGTCGATTGCTCGCGCCGGGCGGCCAAGCTGATGCCAAACGGTGGCTCGATCATCTGCATGACCTATCTGGGCGCCGAGCGGGTCATTCCCAATTACAATGTTATGGGGGTGGCCAAGGCGGCCTTGGAGGCCTCTACCCGCTATGTCGCGCGTGATCTGGGACCGCAAGGCATCCGGGTCAATGCGATCTCGGCCGGCGCCATGCGTACCCTATCGCTAGCTGGGATTTCCGGTGGTCGGGGCATGCTCTCGCAAGGGCGCGCTTTTAGCGCCTTAAAAGAAGACACCACCATGGAGGGCGTGGCCGGGGCCGCGCTTTGGCTCCTGTCCGATCTGGGCCGCTCAACCACCGGCGAGGTCGTGCATGTCGATGCGGGCTTCCACATGATTGGCCTGCCGGATGGGTTTGAAGGGTAGCAAAAAAGGGGGTTTAACGCCCCCTTTATCACCCTAGTCCATCGTCACCACAACCTTGCCCATGGCCTTGCGGCTGGCCAGGTGGGCAATGGCCTTGCCGGCATCGTTTAGGGCAAAGGTTTCGGAGACATGCGGCTTAATCTTGCCTTGCGCATAGAGGCTCATCAGCTCGGCGACATTTTGCTGATGGATCTTGGGCTCGCGCGCGACAAAGGCGCCCCAGAAGACTCCGACAATCTGACAGCCCTTGAGCAGACTTAAATTCAGCGGAATCGAGGGGATGCCGGCCGGGAAGCCGATGACCAGGAACCGGCCCTCCCAGGCAATGGAGCGCAGGCTGGCCTCAGCATAATCGCCGCCGACCGCGTCATAAATCACATCGGCGCCATTGGGACCGCAGGCCTGTTTAAATAGGTCGGCCAGGGCCTTTTTGCCGTCCTTGTCGAAGGGGCCATGCGGATAGACCACGCCCGCATCGGCGCCGCGGGCAATGGCCAGATCCACTTTCTCTTGTGACGAGGCCGCCGCAATCACCCGCGCGCCCATGGCCTTGCCCAGTTCGACCGCCGCCAGGCCAACCCCGCCCGCTGCGCCCAGGACCAGCAGGGTCTCGCCGGGCTTCAGATCGCCGCGTTGTTTGAGGCCATAATGCGAGGTGCCATAGGTCATGATGAAGGCCGCGCCTTCGGAAAACGGCATGGAGTCTGGCATGGGGATGCAGCGCTTGGCATCCAGGGTGAGTTTTTGCGCCATACCGCCCCAGCCGGTCGAGCCGATCACCCGGTCGCCGACCTTGAGATTGGTGACGCCCTCACCGACCGCCAACCACGCCCGAAACCTCGCCGCCGGGGGCAAAGGGGCGTTCGGGCTTGAACTGGTACTTGTCCTCGATAATCAGCACGTCAGGATAGTTGACCCCGCAGGCCTTGACCGCCAAAAGCACTTCACCTGCACCGGCGACGGGATCGGCACGATCCTCAATCACCAGGGTTTCCGGACCCCCGACGCTCTTGCTCAATACGGCCTTCATGTTTCGCTCCCGTTTAAACGATTGTTCGATATTAGACCTGACGCTAGCGCATACGCCATCAAGCGCAAGTCCGCAAAGGAGCGGCCATGACAAACACCCCTTATGCTCTGGCCCTGCACGGTGGCGCGGGCGCCCGTCCTGGCCGCGACTATGGCCGGGAAATCGCCCATATGCGCAGCCTGGTCCTGGCTGGCGGCGAGAGGCTGGCCAAGGGCGAAGATGCCCTAACCGTGGCGGTTGAGACGGTGGCAGAGCTTGAGGCCTCGGGCCTCTATGTCGCTGGGCGCGGATCGTCGCCTAATACGCTCGGTGACTATGAGCTCGATGCCTGTGTCATGGCGGGCCAGACGGGCCTGGCGGGGGCCGTTGCGGCCCTGCAAGGCTTTGAAAGCCCCATTAAGGCGGCGCTCGCGGTTATGCAGACTACGCCGCATGTGCTCTTGGCGGGGGAGGGGGCAAGGGCCTTTGCCAAGGCGGCTGGCCTGGCTGAGATTGCTGATCTTGAGGCCTGGTTTACCCGGGCGGGGCGCGACGAGTCCAACCATGCCCCCGGCGAAGGCCCCAGCTCAGCTGCGCAATTGGCGCATGGCACGGTTGGGTGCGTGGTGCGTGATGGCCAGGGGCATTTGGCGGGGGCGACCTCGACTGGTGGCGTGTTTGGCAAGCGGCCGGGCCGCGTGGGCGATAGCCCGATTATTGGTGCCGGGGCCTGGGCCGATCAGACGGTAGCCGTGTCCTGCACCGGACAGGGCGAGTTTTTTCTGCGCACGGCCGCCGCCGCTCAAATCGCCTTTCGCATGCGCTTTGGTGGCCAGGATGTGGAGACAGCCGCCAAGGGCGTTTTGGCCGAGATCAAGGCCATGGGCGGTGAGGGCGGCTTGATCGCGATTGACCATGCCGGCGCGATCACCTTGCCTTTTGCCTCTGCGGGTATGAAGCGGGCCGCCCTTTATCAGGACGGGACAGTCCTGTCAGAGGCGTTTTAGTTTAGAGCCGGGTTGAACTTTGTGGCCGTCGCCGTGATTGCCTGGATAGCCTTAATATAGGGCGCGCCTCCGAAGCTAATTCTCGCCACGCCAGCCTTGATCAGTGGCGTAAAGTCGGCGTCGATATCGAGCGCCATGACATTAACGGGGATTCCTAGCCTAGCGCAAAGGGCAGAGATAAGCGCCGGATCGGTTAGCATGGGCACGAAGTAACAATCCGCCCCCGCTTGGGCATAATGATGACCACGCTCGATCGCAGCGTCTAAAAGCGAGGCGTGTGGGACGCCGTCGGCTGCCTTTAAAAACAGATCGGTGCGCGCATTTATAACCATGGGCACGCCTTTGGCGTTTGACGCTTTACGCACCGCATAAATGCGGGCGGCTTGCACGTCTGGCTGGTAGAGGCCCTTGCCCTTAATCACTTGATCTTCAAAATTGAGTCCGATCGCACCGGTTTGGATAAGCCGCGCCACATTCTGCTCAATACCATCGACATCGCTGGCATAGGCCCCTTCAAAATCAATCGATACGGGCACATCAACCGACGACACGATCTGCCCGACAATCTGCAACACAAAATCTAAAGGTATCTGCTCGCCGTCGCCATAGCCCTGCGCGGCCGCTACGGCCATGGATCCTGTGGCAATCGCTGGCGCACCCGCCTTGCTTACGGCCCGAGCACTGCCCGCATCCCAGACATTGTATAGGACCAAGGGATTGCCCTTTTGGTGAAGCGCCTTGAACATGCAAGCTTTGTCGACTTGGTTCATGGTTTCCGCTCCAATTTTAAGGGGGTGTCATTGTAATTATGGGCAATTGTCACCTTAAGCTCGCGTTCGATTTCAATGAGCCTTTGTTTACGCCACAGCCCGCCGCCATACCCGGTTAAGGCGCCATCAGCCCCGATCACACGATGACACGGGATCATCAAGGCGATTTGATTGGCCCCATTGGCGCGTGCGACTGCGCGGATAGCGGTCGGCGCACCGATCTGGTGGGCAATGTCAGAATAGCTGCGTGTTTCCCCTGCTGGTATGGTTTGCAAGGCATCCCAAACACGCTGGGTAAAAGGGGCGGCTATTATGGCAAGAGGCGTTAGAAAAGCCGCAGAGCGGGCCGCAAAATAGTCCGTTAGTTCTGCTTCGGCTTGCTCTGATGGCGCCAATTTGCCGATACTAATCCCATCTTTCAGATGGGCTTGTAACTTTCGAAGCGCGTTGGGAAGCCCTTTTCGATCGACGAATTCGAGAAGATGGAGATGGCTTGAACTGCTTACGGCAATCATATCGCCCAGGGGTGTTGGTATCCAGGTTGCCTGAAGGCCTGTATTTGATTTTAGGTCTGACGGCGCGCAACCGAGCAATCGCGCAAAGGCCAGTCGAAACGCGCTTGCAGATTCAAAGCCCGCCTCTAGCTGGGCTGAGATAACTTTGCCCCCGCCCGCCAAGGCCTCAAAGCCATCGCGGATCCGGCGTTGGCGGGCCATTGCTAAAAATGTCATGCCGAACTGTCGATTAAAGCTTCGACGGACGGTTGTGGGATCGAAGCCAAGGCGGATCACATCAGTTTCCGACCAACGATATCCGGGCCTTTTCTCGAGTGCGGTTAATAGAGACTCAATAATAGGATCAGCCATTGCCGTCGGCCGCAGCGGATGACACCGCTTGCAGGGGCGAAAGCGAGCCTCGATACACTGGTGAATTGTTGGATAGAAGGTGCAATGTTCCCGCTTTGGTTTGCGGGCTGGACAGGTCAAACGACAAAAAACACCCGTCGACGAAACACAGACAAAGGCTTGACCATCATACCGCGCGTCGCGCGCGACAAGGGCGCTGTAGAGTTGTTCGGGGTCTGGCAGATCGATGAGCATGGCGCAATGCTAGACCAATTTTGGATAGGTCTGCGCCGTTTTTCGGGCGCTTATTCTATTTTCGCCCAATAGCTTAAAGTTTCCCGGTAAGGACAAAAATGTCCGAGCAAGCCCGAGCGGCACCTAACCATTAGAAAGCGCGATTTAGGTCTATTCGCCCGAATCTAGTTCAGCCGCAGGGCGCGCTGCAGAACGCCCAAGGCGCCTTGGAAGCGCAGTTCGCCGTAGGATACGGCCAGGGCGTAACAGACCGCGCCGGCATCGGCGACGGGCTGATGGACCAGGCCTTCGCCTGCAATAGAGATCTCGCCCGGGCCAAAATGATGATGACCGTCATGGAAGGCGCCGGTCAGGACTAGGGTAACCTCATCGCCATCATGATCGTGCCGGGGCACGCTGGCGCCCGGATTGATGCGCAAAAGCTCGACATGGGCCTTGCCGCCAAGGCTCATCGGCAGGCGGCGCACGCCGAGCCCGGCAAAGCGCCAAGATTCGGTTTCCAACGCCTCAAGGGCGGCCTTACGCAGGGGTTCTGGCAGGGCCAAGATTTCGTTCAGGCCAGCGCCCGCGCTTGCGGCGGCCTCACGCGCCTTGGTATCCAGTTGATCAAGATGATCAATCCTGGCCAGGGTGTCGGACAAGGCGGTCTGGGCTAGAGCCACGGGCAGTTCATCATCAAGCAAGATGCCGCCGACCATGTCGCGCGCTTCGGCGACAAAGGATGGCTCGCCGCGCACGGCCGCAGCCGTATCGACCAAGAGCTGAAGGCCCGGCTCGGACTTGGCCATTTGGATGAGGTTTTGCAAGGAGGCGATCAAAGACTTAAGCCCTGGTCCCGGTGGTTATGCTTAGGCGTTTTGGCCCAACTGGAGGATGGATATGCATTGGCAGGCCATAGTTTCAAGGCCAGGGTGCGATAAATTGTCATGCCTCGCCCTCCAGTCTCAGCCGCAATTTCTGGAAGGCTAGGCGCAGGCGTGATTTGACCGTGCCAAGCGCCAGGCCCGTGACATCGGCAATCTGACGATGCGAAAGCCCCTCATAAAAGGCGCGGCGGACCAGATCGACCTGTTCAGCTGGAAGCTCAGCCAAGGCGATACGGACCTGATCTTCACGCTCAGCCGCATCTAGTCCAGAATCGGGGGCGGGTTCGGCCTCAGGCTGAAGGCTGGGCTCGTCGGCATCCAGCACCTGGCGCTGTTCGCGGCGAAAGGCGTCAATGCGGCGGTTGCGGGCAATGCGATAGATCCAGGTCGCGACCGAGGCCTGGGCCGGATCAAATTGGTCCGCCTTACGCCAAACCGTGACCATAACCTCTTGCGCCGTGTCTTCGGCTTGGGACGGCCCAAGACCCAAGCGTATCAAATAGGCCTTTAGCCGCGGCGCATAAAAAGCAAAAAGATCAGCAAAGGCGGCCCGGTCTTGACGAGTGGCAATGGCCCTTACCAATCCGGCAAAGCGCGCGCGCTGCTCGGTTTGGGTTTTGTCCCTTTCATCGTCTGAAACGAAATTGGCCGACAAGGCGGGGTCCTTGGTTCTGAAACGCTCTATGATTTTAGGCTCTTAAAGCATTCCTATAGATTTGGAACAATCGCCCACCCGGCGCAATGACGCAGGCCTGGCTTTGGAGACCTGCCGCGAAGGGCGTTTGGAAGACGGCGCTAATCTGGTATGGAGAGCCAAAGCCGCAATAGGATGCCGCGCCTTGGGTGTGACCCTTGACCTTTCGCGATCGCAAATCGCCGCTGCACCCAGCGCTCCTGGCCCGATCAATCTGGCCGGTTTGACGCGTGATGGCCTCAAGGCGGCCCTGGTGGCGGGCGGGGCCTGTGCGCCGGACAAGGTGCGAATGCGGGCGGCCCAGATTTGGCGCTGGATCCATCATTTCGGCGTCACGGATTTCGAGCGTATGACCGATATCGGCAAGGACCTGCGTAGCGTTCTGACCGATCATTATGTTGTGGCCCGTCCAGAGGTCACCGAGCGCCAGGTCAGCCGCGATGGCACCCGTAAGTGGCTTTTAAAATTTGCCCCCGGCGTTGAGGCTGAGGCGGTATTTATCCCAGGCGTTGGCCGGGCGGGGGCCTTGTGCGTCTCTAGCCAGGTTGGCTGCACGCTCTATTGCACTTTTTGCCATACGGGGACCCAGCCCCTGGTCCGGAACCTAACGGCGGCTGAGATTGTCGCCCAGGTCCAGGTTGCGCGCGATGATCTGGAAGAATGGCCATCCCCGGCAGAGGGTCGGCAGCTGTCCAATATCGTCTTTATGGGTATGGGCGAGCCGCTCTATAATCTCGACGCGGTTGCTGACGCCATGACCATTGTCTCGGATAATGAGGGCATTGCCCTGTCGCGTCGCCGGATCACGGTCTCCACGAGCGGCGTTGTGCCCCAGATCGAGCCCCTGGGCGCGCGAACCCAAGCCATGCTGGCCATATCCTTACATGCGACCCAAGATGACTTGCGCGACACGCTGGTGCCGCTCAATCGCAAATACCCGATCGCTGAGCTTATGGCCGCCATCCGCGCCTATCCGGGCCTGTCCAATGCAAGGCGGGTGACATTTGAGTATGTCATGCTGAAGGGCATAAATGACAGCCTGGCCGATGCCAGGGCCCTGGTGCAACTGGTGCGCGGCCTGCCGGCCAAGATCAATCTGATCCCGTTCAATCCTTGGCCGGGCTCGCCTTATGAATGCTCGGACTGGGCGACGATCGAGAAATTTGCCGCTGTGATCAATAAGGCCGGCTATGCCTCGCCGATCCGCACGCCTAGGGGCCGCGACATTCTCGCCGCCTGCGGTCAGCTTAAGTCCGAAAGTGAAAAAATTCGCTCCAGCGCCCTGCGTCAGATCGCTGGCGAGACCCAACCTTCCTAGCCGATTGAGCCTGATATGCTGCCTGAAATCCAAGCCTTTACCAATGCGATTGCCATAGCCCTGGCCCATATGGGCCTGACCATGGTGCTCTTGGTCGGCGGCGCTACCATTTACGCCCTGATCACGCCGCACAAGGAGATCGGACTGATCCAGGAGGGTAATGCCGCTGCGGCCCTGTCGTTTGGCGGGGTGATTGTGGCCCTGGCCCTTCCGCTCGCCATGTCCTTGGCCGCCTCAAATACCCTCGCGGAGGTCGGGCTATGGGGCGTTATGTCCGTGGCGGTTCAGCTCTTGGTGTTTCGCCTGACGGACATGTTGCTGGCGGGCCTACCAGACCGTATTCGCGAGGGCGAAATGGCCGCCGCGACCTTGCTAGTATCGGCCAAGCTGGCGACGGCCATGATCTTGGCTGCGGCCATGGCTGGCTAAGCCCTGTCCATTATGCATTTCCCCAAGCTTCCGGACTGGCTGATCTATCTAGCTGTGGTCTTGGCCCTGATTATTGCGGCCGTGGGTCGCCAGGAAAATGTTGACGCTCCGCCGCCGCCGCCGGTCAGTGCCGATGAGGCCGCGGCCCTGTCTGTGGACACGGCTGCGGCTGGCCACGTCACCTTGCCGCCTGACCTGTCGCCATCGCGACTGAGCACCGCTTTTTCGATCGCCGACAAGGGGGCCTGGCTCACGGCAGCACGCGGCGTTACCAATTGCGGCCGCGTCATTGTCATGGTGTCTGAAAGTCGTGGTGTCGTCGCCGTCGTGCGCCGTCTGCCCAAGGATGATCTTGCCGTCTTGATCACCAAGGGCGGTGCCCCGGCCTTGCCCCTAGCCCAGTCTGCACCGACCAAGGCAGGCGAGATCATCTATCATCTCGGCTATGCCGCTGGAACGGCCGGAGAGGCGGCGAGCCGCTATCTGGGCCCCAAAGCCTTAGGGCCAGAAAAGCGCGGCGCACCGGAACTTGCCGTTCTGACCTTTGCCGAGGTTGGCCGGACCGAAGGGCTTAAGGGCCCGCTTTCAAGCTTACGCGGCGCGCCGGCCATGGACCTTAGCGGGCGCGTTGTCGGTGTAACCTTGGATGTCTCGCCGCGCCGGGGCCGGATATATACCTCGACTCCGAAAAGCTTGGCGGAGGCCCTAGCCATCGCCAAGTCGGTTCAAGACGCCGCGCCATCAGCGGCCCAGGCCCAGGCCCAAGCCTTTGCTGTCGGCGAGCCGATCACGGTCGATAATTATGGCCGCATGGGCGACACCTTGCGCCGCGATATGCGGGTGGTCCGGGTCGCCTGCCTGGTCCGCTAGTATTTGGTCCGCTAGCCCTATTTCACCGCCCGGTTCTTGACCAGGTCATCCACCACGGCCGGGTCGGCAAGGGTTGAGGTGTCGCCAAGGGCTCCTAGCTTGTTTTCGGCAATCTTGCGCAAGATTCGGCGCATAATCTTGCCCGACCTTGTCTTGGGCAAGCCAGGCGCCCATTGGATGACGTCCGGCGCGGCAAAGGGGCCAATTTCTTGGCGCACCCATAAGATCAGCTCCTTGCGCAAGTCGTCACTAGGGGTGTGGTCATGAGCCAAGGTGACATAGGCATAAATGCCCTGACCCTTGATATCGTGCGGATAGCCAACCACGGCGGCCTCGGTCACGCCATTATGTCCGACCAGGGCGCTTTCGATCTCGGCCGTGCCCAGGCGGTGTCCTGAGACATTGATCACATCATCGACCCGGCCCGTAATCCAGTAATAGCCATCGGCGTCACGCCGACAGCCATCGCCGGTAAAATATTTGCCAGGATAGGTGGTGAAATAGGTGGTGATAAAGCGCTCATGATCGCCGTAAACGGTGCGCATCTGGCCAGGCCAGCTATCGGTCAGGCAAAGATTACCTTCAACCGCGCCCTCAAGCACCTTGCCTTCGGCATCGACCAGTTGCGGCTTGACCCCTGGAAGGGGCTTGGTAGCGGAGCCCGGCTTGAGCGCCGTGGCGCCTGGCAGCGGCGAGATCAGGGCTGCCCCGGTTTCGGTCTGCCACCAGGTATCGACAATCGGACAACGCCCCTCACCAACCACACGGTGGTACCAGAGCCAGGCTTCAGGATTGATCGGCTCCCCGACCGAGCCGAGCAGGCGCAAGGATTTGCGCGAGGTCTTGGTCACGGGCTCATCGCCCTCACGCATCAGGGCGCGGATGGCCGTGGGCGCGGTATAAAAGATCTCGACCTGGTGCTTATCAATCACCCGCCAAAACCGTGAGGCGTCGGGATAATTGGGCACCCCCTCAAAGATCAAGGTGGTGGCACCATTGGCCAGCGGGCCATATACAATATAGCTATGCCCCGTCACCCAGCCGACATCGGCCGTGCACCAAAAGACCTCGCCCGGGCGATAGTCAAAGATCAGCTCATGCGTATAGCTGGCCCAGGTCAGATAGCCGCCGGTGGTGTGCAAGACACCCTTGGGCTTACCGGTTGAGCCGGACGTATAGAGGATAAACAGCGGGTCTTCTGCACCCATGGGTTCAGGCACGCAGTCAGCCGTGACAGATTTGCGCGCTTCTGAATAGGACACATCGCGGCCAGCCTGCATGGGGACTTCCGCGCCAGTTCGGGTGACGACCAGGACGGTTGAGACTTCTGGGCAGGATTTTAAGGCCTCATCGACATTGGCCTTGAGCGGGATCTTGCGCCCGCCGCGCAGGCCCTCATCGGCCGTAATAATCACATGGCTGTCGCAGTCCTGCATGCGCCCGGCGATGGAATCGGGTGAAAAGCCGCCAAACACTACCGAGTGCACAGCGCCGATCCGAGCGCAGGCCAGCATGGCATAGGCCGCTTCCGGGATCATGGGCATATAGATGGTGACCCGGTCGCCCTTCTTGACGCCGCGGCCCTTGAGCACATTGGCCATTCGGCAGGTTTCTTCATAGGCCTGGCGATAGGTGATTTTGGCGCTTTGGCTTGGATCATCGCCCTCCCAGATAATGGCGACATCATCTCCGCGCGCGCTAAGGTGGCGGTCCAGGCAATTGACGCTGGCATTGAGCACGCCATCGGCAAACCAGCGGATGCGAAAATCCTCGCGCTTGAAGGACACATCCTTGACGACGCTAAAAGGCTTTATCCAGTCCAGCCGGCTAGCGATCTTGCGCCAAAACCCGTCTGTGTCTGCTACTTCTTGCGCTAGCGCGGTCTCATAGCCGCCAAGGTCCATATGGGCGCGCTCGGCCCAGGCCGCTGGCACGTCAAAGACTTGATCCGGGTGAGACATGGCCGTTCCTCCATTGGTCTTGTTTTTCGCCCAGTATGCTGACCACAAGCCCCCTGGCAAGCGTGCCAGCCTGCGTGGCTGTGATACAGGGCGTGACGCGGCATCGGCGCCGGGCTAAACCGGTCTCAAACGGAGATACGCCCATGCTGCTGCACCAATCGACCTGGCCTGAGATTGAGGCCTTTTTGACCCGCTCCAAGACGGTGATCATCCCGATTGGCTCCAATGAACAACACGGGCCCACAGGGCTCTTGGGCACGGACTGGATGTGCCCAGAAATCATTGCCAAGGAGGCCCAAAAGACAGCCGAGATCCTGGTTGGCCCAACCTTTAATATTGGCATGGCCCAGCATCATCTCGGCTTTCCCGGCACGATCAGCCTGAGGCCCTCTACTTTTATCGCCGCCATTGGCGACTGGACCCGGTCCTTAGCTGCGCACGGGTTTGAAAAGATTTACTTTCTTAATGGCCATGGCGGCAATGTCGCCACGATTGAGGCGGCGTTTTCCGAGCTTTATGCCGAGGCCTCATTTGCCCGACAGTCGCGCGGCTTTGCGCTAAAACTGCGCAACTGGTGGGACCTGCCCGGCGTTATGAAGCTGGCCGAATCCCAGTTTCCCGTCGGCCATGGCAGCCATGCCACCCCGTCAGAAATTTCGGTCACTCAGTGGGCCTATCCCGACGCGATCAAGACGGCAGATTATAGCCCAAAGATCGCCCCGACCGGCCCGATCCGCGAGGCGGCTGATTTTCGCGCTCGTTATCCTGACGGCCGAATGGGGTCCGCCCCGGCCCTGGCCAGTCCGCAAAAGGGCGGCGAACTGGTCAAGCAGGCGGCCTTGAGCCTAGTTGAAGAGGTGATCAGCTTCGGCGGCGAGCCCTTCCTGGCCTAGGCCACGACGATAGCCTGGCCATCGATTTTGACGGGCCAGGGGCTCAAGGCCTGACCGGCGCATGGACCTGAGGTGCAGACGCCGGTGTCAGGCTCGAAAAGGGCCCCATGCGCGCTACAGATCACCCGATCGCCGGTCTTGGTCAGATAACGGTCGGGCTGCCCCGCCAAGGGCCAACCGGCATGCGGACAATGGTCAATATAGCCATAGACCTGATCGCCGCGCCGAATGACAAAGCTTAGAAATAAGGCGTCGCCTGATCGAAACACAAAGCCCTTAGCGCCCGGATCGGCGAGATCGCTCAGGGCGCATAGCACTGTGGCAGGGCTTGGCGCTGCCGGATTCAGGACAGGCCCCCAAGGCTGATCTTCCAGGGCAGGATTTCGCGGCGCTCAAACAGGCCCGCCAAGGCATAGGGGTCTTGATCGGCAAAGGCTGCGACCTTGGCCTTGTCATCGGTTTCAAACACTAGAATGGACCCGGCCATATTGCCCTGATCATCGATGATTGGCCCGGCGACCTTGAGCGGCAGGGTGTGGTCGCGCACATAGGCCAGATGGGCCTCACGCGTGGCCATGCGAAGATCGAGCGATCCAGGGCGGTCGTGGCAGATCAGAACATAAAGGGCCATCTGGGTTTCCTTGAGCGGACTAGGCGCCGGTCTCGGCGCGCAGGGGCCGCGATAACAGGGCGGCTATGGCCGTGTCTAGATCGGTCTCTCCGGCCAACACACGGGAGATGGCCTCACAGATCGGGGTCTCGACTCCGAGCTTGGCGGCCAGGGCGCGCACTGCGGGGGCGGACGCCACGCCCTCAGCGACACTGAGCTTGCCACTCAAGGCTGTTTCAAGGCTTTCGCCGCGGCCAAGCGCCAGGCCGACACTCATATTGCGCGATTGCGGGCTAGAACAGGTCAGGACCAGATCGCCCAGGCCGCAAAGCCCGGCCAGGGTTTCTGGCTCAGCGCCCAAGGCGACGGCCAGCCGGGTCATTTCGGCAAAGCCGCGGGTCAAGACGGCGGCATGGGCACTGCGACCAAGCTGGCGGCCCTCGACCACGCCGCAGGCAATGGCCAGGACGTTTTTCACCGCGCCGCCAGCCTCGGCCCCAATCAGGTCATGGGACAGATAGGGGCGAAAACTGGGGCTGGCCAAATGATCGGCCAGGGCCCGGCCAAGATCAGGATCAGCGCAGGCTAGGGTCACCGCCGTTGGCAGGCCCCTGGCCACCTCACCGGCAAAACTTGGGCCGGACAAGACCGCAATCGGGTGGCCCGGCATGGCCTCGGCTGCCACCTCGGTCATCAGCTTGAGCGAGCCTTGCTCAATGCCCTTGGCGCAGAGGACAAGCACGCAGCCTGGCCTGGCGATCTTGGCAAAGGCGTCTAGGCTAGCCCTCAAATGTTGAGCCGGGGGCACGGCTAGGACTAGGTCGCAGGTCGCTAGCGTGGCGAGATCAGTGCTGGCAGCAATGGCGGGTGACAGGTCAATGCCTGGCAAAAACAGGCTGTTCTGATGGGTGCGATTGATCGTATCGGCCACCTCGGCCTCGCGGGCCCAAAGCCTGATTTGGCGGCCGGGCCGAGCGCAGGTCTGGGCCAGGGCCGTGCCCCAGGCCCCCGCGCCAATAACGCCTATATCGCTAAAGGCCCAAGGCACCGCGCCGGTCATGCTTTTGCACCCTTGCGGCTCAGCTTATGGATGGGCTGATCCAGGGCGGCGGCCTCATCCAGGGGCCAGCGCGGCCGCGCGGCAACGTCCAGCCCATCGACCAGGCCAAGCTGCAACCGCTCAAGGCCGGCCTGGGCAATCATGGCGGCATTATCGGTGCAATAACGCAGAGGCGGCGCAGCAAAGCTAAAGCCATGTTTGGTACAGGCCGCCATTAGGGCGGTGCGCACAACCTGATTGGCAGCAACGCCCCCGGCCACCACAAAGCGCCGGTTCTCAGGTGGCTGGGTCTTGGCATAGACGGCAATGGCGCTTTCGGTCTGATCGGCCAATTGCCGGGCAATGGCGGCCTGAACGCCTGCGGCCAGGTCTCGCCTTTGGTCTTGATCGGTCAAGGTGACGGCGAGGCGCGCGGCGGCAGTCTTAAGGCCCGAAAACGAAAAATCACAGCCCACCCGGCCAACCAGGGCGCGGGGCAGCGGATAGCGATCTGGATCGCCGCCCATGGCCAGCTGCTCCAGCGCTGGGCCGCCGGGATAGCCAAGGCCTAGGCTTTTGGCAATCTTGTCAAAGGCTTCGCCCGCGGCATCATCGATCGTCGTGCCTAGGCGCTGGCATTGGCCGATCCCGGTCACGGCCAGAAGCTGGCAATGACCGCCTGAGGTTAAGAGCAGCAGAAAAGGATAGGGCGCGTCCGCTTCTAGCCTTGCCGATACGGCATGGCCTTCGAGGTGATTGACCGCAATCAAGGGCTTGTTCAGGGCTAGGGCCAGGGCCTTGCCGGCCGATAGGCCCACCATGACCCCGCCAACCAGGCCCGGCCCAGCCGTGGCAGCAATACCATCGAGCTGGTCATAGGAAAGGCCTGCCTCGGTCATGGCCAGAGCGATCACGCCATCAATGGAGTCGACATGCGCACGCGCTGCAATTTCTGGCACAACGCCGCCAAACGGGGCGTGGCGCGCAATCTGGCTGTCTATGACCGACGATAGGACCGTGGAGCGACCCCCCGTCATCTGGACAATGGCCGCAGCGGTTTCGTCGCAGCTGGTTTCTATGCCCAGGACCATTAAAACACGGTCTTGTAGAGGCGAGGCTGTTGGGCTCATAGGTTGCGGCGCGGCCGCCTCTCCTGTAGCAGGCTGGTCATAGACTT
>JBILKO010000154.1:0-4146 GCA_044376615.1 Caulobacteraceae bacterium | reverse complement strand
AGTGATCGTCGGTCGTCGGATCGAGCAATTTGTGCGCATGGATGATAAAATAGCGCATTAAGGCATTGTCGACGGTCGCCTGGGCCTTGCCCTTCCAGGCAACAAAAGCCTCGCTATAGCTTGGATAGGCACCAACCAGTTCCACCTTACTCAGATCCCGGAAGGTGATCTCTTCAACATTGGCCAGTTCGCCGCCAATAACCAGGTGAAGCAATTGTTTGTCGGGCATTTCAGATTCCAGGACCTATGAAACGATGAAGGCGATGATCGCACGCTTGTTTGAAGAGATCGTTACGCTGCGGCAGGCGCAGCCGATCTAGAGCGCGATGGCCTGAGTCCGGGCCAGGATCAAGGGGTGCAGGGCCGGTGTCGCGCAGATCATACTGGTCTGGAGGGGGCTAGGCCGATTATAGACAAAGGGCGCGCCCTTGTGGTCCGTGGTCAGGGCGCCCGCCTCTGACGCAATCAGATCGCCCGCCGCCAGGTCCCAATCGTTTTTCGCTGAAAGGGCAAGGGCAGCGTCAAAGGTGCCAGCCGCCACCAGGGCCATGCGATAGGCGATGGAGTTTCGGGTGGCATAACGCATGGGCGGCCAGGGCTGACGCCAGGCTGGATGGGCAAACATCTTGGCATCGCCGAGCATGGTACTGTCGTGCAGATCCGAGGTTTGGCTCGGCCCAACCGCTGCGCCATTCAATCGCGCGCCGCCGCCTAGTGCCGCCTCATAGGTCTCGTCGACAGCTGGGGCATGAACGATAGCGCGGATCGGGCGTCCGGCCTCGACCAGGGCTATGGAAATGCTGAACCAGGGCAGGTCCTTGACATAGGCCGCTGTGCCATCGATGGGATCGACTACAAACAGGCGCGATTTGGCTAGGCGGGCCGGATCATCGGCGGTTTCTTCAGACAGCCAGCCATAATCGGGCCTTGCTGCGAGAAGGCGCTCTTTCAGCAGGCTATCGACGGCAATATCCGCATTCGTGACTGGCGAGCCGCCGCTCTTTGACCAAGCTTTGAGCCCAGCCTTGCGCAGCGCCATGGCCATGTTTCCGGCCTCGATCGCCGCCTGACGGATCAGAGCTAGATCATTGTTCATAGACCGGCTATGGCCATGGCATCGATCAGGATGGACGGCGCATTGGCCGCGCCGCGGAATTCCAAGTCTGATCCAGGTACTAGCCGGGCATAGAGGTCGATCAGATTACCAGCGACGGTGATTTCGGTCACGGGATAGGCCGCCTGACCATTCTCGAACCAAAGGCCCGAAACGCCAATCGACCAGTCACCCGTATTGGCATTGAGCGAAGGGCCAAACATGGACGTGACCAGCAGGCCGGTCTTGGCATCCTGCATCAGGCCGTCCAGATCGCGCGTGCCCGGATGGACGGTGAGATTATGGGTCGATACCCCGGGGGGCCCCGCCATGGACCGAGACGCATGGCCGGTGCTTGTCATGCCCAGTTGTTTGCCCGAGGCGGTGTTCAAGAGCCAGGTTTTTAGGACCCCGTCACTGACCAGGTCCAGGGTCTGGCCCGCCACGCCCTCGTCATCGAATGGCCCAGAGCCCAAACCGCGCAGGCGAAAGGGATCGTCGCTGATGCGGATGCCGGGGGCGAAGACTTTTTGGTCCAGTTTATCTTTCAAAAATGAGACGCCGCGCGCCACAGATGGCCCCGATATGGCCCCAATCAGGGGTCCAAACAGAGAGATGGCCAAACGATTCTCAAAAATCACCGGCGCTGTGGTCGAAGCAATCTTGCGGGCGCCAAGCCTTGCTACCGCCCGGCGGCCAGCCTCTCTTCCAATTTCAGCCGCATCGGGCAGGTCCGATTGCCAGCGGGCTGAGCGGCCTTCACCGCCGCGTTCCATCTGCGCGCCTTCACCGGCAATCACGGAGGCTGAGATTGAAAAGCCCGACGCCTTATGCTGCCCATAAAAGCCAGCACTGGTCATGAAATGCCATTCACTGCTCGACCAGGCCGCCGAGCCACCATCAGAATTGGCAACGCCCTCAACCGCTAGGGCTGAGCTTTCGGCCGTATGTGCCAGGGCCTCAAGCGCCTCTGGACTTGGTTCAGTTGGGTCATAGAGGTCCAGGTCGCGGTGCGGAGCCTTGGCCAAAAGCGCAGGGTCGGCCAGGCTGGCATAGGGATCTTCGGGCGCAAGCCGCGCCATGGCCACGGCCCGTTCGACCAGCTTGGTTCGGGCGTCTTTAGAAATATCTGAGCCCGACACCACGGCCTGACGCTTGCCGACAAAGACGCGCAGGCCAAGATCGCGGGCCTCTTCGCGCTCTACCTCTTCTAGCGCTGACATGCGCACACCGATCGATAAGGATTGGCGATGGGCCAGCACCGCATCGGCGGCATCGGCACCGGCCTTGGTGGCGGCGGTGATTAGGTCGTGTAAGAGGGATTCGTCCATAGGGCCTTATCACCCATGGGCAGGGCCTACGGCAAGGTAAAGCAACATCGCACACCTTCGATTATGCGGCCCTTGCCCAGAGGCTAGCTAAGCAATCGCATCAAACAACAGCACCGTAATGGCAAAGATAAACGCCACCCAGGTCAGCAAGGTGCCGCCAGAACGGCCAAGCGAAGTGCCGGTGGTCTGGCTAATCCCGACCGCATGGCCAACCCGTCCGGTGAAAAACAACAGGCCATAAAGATGCACGGCCAGGGGCGGGGCGCCGGACACGGCAAGCATGATCAAGGCGCCAAGCCCTGCACCGGCATATTCGGTTGCATTGCCAAAGGCGCGAATAGCCCGCACCAGTTCAGGCACGCCATCGTCACCGATCAAGACCTTGTGCTTATTGCGTTGGCGCACCACTAGGAGCGACAGGACCAGGATCAAGATCAGAAAGAGGGCGGTCCAGAGCGCGGCCGCGCGGGCAGAGGGCGATACGAGGTCCAAAACAGTCTCCGTTTGAGCTAGGCGGGCGCATTAAGGCCAAGAATGGGTCGGACGGCAAGCCTTGGCGGCCTTGACAAAGGCCTATTTCCAGATCGGCTTGCCAGAGCCGGGCAGGCCAAGACTGGCCCATTTGTCACTAACGGCATTGATCACCGCCTGGTCCATGCGGATCTCTTGACCCCATTCGCGCTTGGTTTCCGGCGGCCATTTGTCGGTGGCATCAAGCCCGATCTTGGAGCCGAGCCCCGATTCCGGTGAGGCAAAATCCAGATAATCGATCGGGGTGTTTTCCAAAACCGTAATGTCGCGGGCGGGGTCCATCTTGGTCGAGATCGCCCACATCACGTCCTTCCAGTCGCGGGTATTAATGTCGGCATCGACCACAATCACCCATTTGGTGTACATGAATTGCCGAAGATAGGACCAGACGCCGAGCATGACCCGCTTGGCATGGCCCGGATAGGCCTTCTTGATCGAGACCACGGCAATCCGATAGCTGCAGCCCTCCGGTGGCAACCAAAAATCGACGATTTCGGGAAATTGCTGACGCAGGAGCGGGATAAAGACCTCATTTAGAGCCTCGCCCAAGACGCTCGGCTCATCGGGCGGACGACCGGTAAAGGTGGTCAGATAGATCGGCTTGCGCCGCATGGTGATGGCGCTGATCTGAAAGATCGGGAAGGGTTCGACCGAATTATAATAGCCCGTATGGTCGCCATACGGCCCTTCATCGGCATACTCGTCCAAGAGCACATGCCCCTCAAGCACGATCTCAGCCTCCGCCGGGACCATCAGCGGAACGGTCTTGGCGGCGACCAGTTCGGCCTTGGCCCCGCGCAAGAGGCCGGCAAATTGATATTCAGACAAGGTGTCGGGCACCGGCGTCACCGCTGCCAATATGGTGCCGGGATCGGCCCCAAGCACGGCGCAGGCGGGCAGGGGCTCGCGCTTGCCGGACTCTTTCCAGCGCCGATGGTGCTGAGCGCCGCCGCGATGGGCCAGCCAGCGCATTATGGCCCGGTCCTTGCCAATCACCTGCATCCGATAAATGCCAAGATTGAAGTCGTCTTCGCGGTCCTTGCCTGGCCCCTTGGTCACGATCAGGGGCCAGGTGATCAGGGGCGCGGGCTCGCCGGGCCAGCAGGTCTGGATCGGCAATTGGGTAAGGTCGATCTGGTCGCCCTTGAGCACGACTTCCTGAACCGGCGCCTTTTTGACGATCTTGGGCCG
>JBILKO010000073.1:0-12286 GCA_044376615.1 Caulobacteraceae bacterium | reverse complement strand
CAACCGCCATCATCCATTCGGTGTTCTGGGCCGCTCTATTTGCCTGGATCTTCTCCTGCGTCTTTGTCATGGCCATTCCAGACATGGATGAGGCGGCCAAGCAGGGCTGGAATGTCTTCTTCTATGTCATGGACGCGCGTGTGCCAGAGACCCTGCGCATGGCCCTCTATGTCATGATCTTTGTCGCCCAGTTCCTGTGCGGCTTGGCGACCGTGACCTCGGCATCGCGCATGACTTTTGCCTTTGCCCGCGACGATGGGCTTCCAGGCTCTCAGTATCTCAAGGTGGTCAGCAAGCGCTGGCGCACCCCGGTGGCGGCGATCTGGACCACGGCCATCTTGGCCGTGGCCTTTACCGCCTATGCCGATGCCTATTCGACCGTGGTATCTGTGACCTCGATTGCGCTTTATCTGTCCTATGCCATGCCCATCGCGGCTGGCCTGTTTGCCTATGGCCGCAGCTGGACGGAAATGGGACCCTGGGACATGGGGCCGCTGTTCCGCGTCGTTGCGGTGCTGTGTATCCTGATCTCAGGCATCATCTTCTATGTTGGCGTGCAGCCGCCGAACCAGTTGGCGCTTAAGGTGCTGGCTGCAATCGGCGTCCTGACAATCCTGGCATGGTTTGGTCTGGAATCACGCCGGTTCAAGGGCCCGCCCGTTGGGGACAAGATTGCCGAACGGGCTGCCGAGATCGCCGCAGCCGAAGCCGCAATCGGCGAAAAATAAACCTTGAACGAGACCATGTTACGGGGCGAAGGGTGTTATCCCCTTCGCCCTTTCTTTTGATGAGGCAAGACCATGAGCGCAAACGCCCGAACCGACAAACACCCCAAGACGGCGGCAGACTTGAAACGCTATGTCGAGCAATCGGACCTGCCCTATGCCAAGGTCGGCGTGTTCGATATGGACGGCGTCTTGCGCGGCAAATACATGGCCAAGGACAAGCTCTTATCGGCCTTTGAAAGCGGCTATGGCTTTTGCGACGTGGTGCTGGGCTGGGACAGTAATGACCAGCTCTATGACAATGTCAGCCTGACCGGCTGGCACACGGCCTATCCCGATGCTGGGGTAAGGCTTTTGCCCGAGACTACGCGGCTCTTGCCGTTCGAAAACAATATGCCCCTGATCTTGAGCGAATTTACAGGCAAGATGGAGGCAATCTGCCCGCGCTCGGTCCTGCGCCGCATTGTCGAGCGCGCCACAAGCCTTGGGTTTGGGGTCAAATCCTCAGCCGAATTTGAGTTCTTTATGTTTGAAGAAACTCCGCATTCGGTGCGCGAAAAGGATTATCGCAGCCTCAATAACATCAGCCCCGGCTATTTCGGCTATTCGGTGCTGCGCAATACGGTGCACTCGGAATTCTATCACGACCTGATGAATCTGTGCCTCGATATGGATATGGAGCTAGAGGGCTTGCATACCGAAACCGGTCCTGGCGTACTGGAAGCGGCGATCAAATATGATGACGCCATGGCCTCGGCCGATAAGGCGGCCCTGTTTAAGACCATGACCAAGATCTTGGCCCAGCGTAAGGGCTGGATGGCAACCTTTATGGCCAAATGGTCCGCTGACTGGCCCGGCCAATCCGGTCACCTGCATGTGTCCCTGGTCGATGAGAAATCCGGCAAGCCGGTGTTTTATGACGACAAAAAGCCCCTGGGCATGAGCGATACTATGCGCTGGTTTGTGGGCGGCCAGCAGGCCCTGATGCCTGAGCTGCTCAGCATGATTGCCTGTACAGTCAATAGCTATACCCGCCTAATTCCTGGCTATTGGGCCCCGACCAGCGCCAGCTGGGGCTATGAGAACCGCACGTGTGCCTTGAGGGTCATTGGCGGCGCGCCCAAGAGCCAGCGAGTCGAATACCGCATCGCCGCCGCCGACATTAATCCCTATATCGCCTTTGCCGCCGCGATCGGCTCTGGCCTCTGGGGCATTGAAAACAAGATTGAACCGACCGCCCCGATCGAGGGCAATGCCTATGAGCGCCGCTTCCCGGCCAAGATGAGCTTGCCCAGCACCTTGTGGGATGCGGCCCAAAGGCTAAAGGCCTCAAAGCCCGCGCGGGCCCTGTTTGGCGATGACTTTGTTGACCATTATGCGGCCACACGAGAATGGGAAGAGCGTGAATCGCGCAAGGCCATTACCGACTGGCAATTGCGCCGCTATTTCGAAGTTATCTGAAGTCTAGGAGCCTTTATGTCTGCGTTTACCTGCGTCTCTCCGGTCAATGGCGAGGTCCTGGCCTCACGCCCCTTTGCCAGCGAGGCCGAAATCCTGGCAGCGGTTAAGGCCGCAAGGGCCACGCAAAAGACCTGGCAAGGCCAGTCGATCGCCGAGCGCGCCAAGCTCTGCACCGCCTTTATCGAGGCCATGCTGTCCATGGAGGCCGAGATCGTGCCGGAACTGGCCCGGCAAATGGGCAGGCCTGTGCGCTATGGCGCGGGCGAGCTGAAAGGCTTTGCTGAGCGCGGCCATTTCATGATCTCGATTGCGGACAAGGCTCTCGCGGCCGTCGTCGCCGCCGAAAAGCCCGGCTTTGAGCGCTATGTGGCGCGGGAACCTCTAGGCGTAGTCTTCACGATCGCGCCCTGGAACTATCCGTTTCTGACGGCGGTCAATTCGATTGTCCCAGCCCTGATGGCGGGCAATGCCGTCCTGCTCAAACACGCCGCCCAGACCCTGCTGGTCGGCGAGCGGTTCCAGAAGGCCGCCGATATGGCAGGCTTTCCGGCTGGCCTCTTGCGCAATCTGGCGCTGAGCCATGACCAGACCACCAAGATCATCGCCGATCGCCATGTCGATATGGTCTGCTTTACGGGCTCGGTCGAGGCAGGCAAGGTGATCGAGCGGGCCGCCGTCGGGAACTTTATCGGGGTGGGCCTGGAGCTCGGCGGCAAGGACCCAGCCTATGTTCGCGCCGATGCCAATCTGGCCCATGCGGTCGAGACTCTGGTCGATGGCGCCTTCTTCAATTCCGGCCAGAGCTGCTGCGGCATTGAACGCATCTATGTGCATGAAAGCCTCTATGACGCCTTTGTCGAGGGCGCAGTGGCCCTGACCAAGACCTATGTCCTGGGAGATCCCATGGATGCCGCTACCACGCTCGGCCCCATGGTCAAGGCCTCGGCCGCCGACTATGTGCGCGGTCAGATCAAGGCCGCTGTCGCCGCTGGGGCCAAGGCCCATCTTGACCCATCCGACTTTGCCGCCAATGCCGATGGCACGCCCTATCTGGCCCCGCAAATCCTGACCGGCATCGATCACACCATGTCGGTCATGAAGGACGAGTCCTTTGGGCCTGTCGTTGGCATCATGAAGGTGTCGAGCGATGAGGAAGCCATTGGCCTGATGAATGACAGTCCATTTGGCCTGACCGCGGCCATCTGGAGCGAAGACCCCAAAGCCGCGCACCGCATTGCCAGCCAGATTGAGACCGGCACCGTCTTCCTCAATCGCTGTGACTATCTGGACCCGGCCCTGGCCTGGACTGGGGTCAAGGATACCGGCCGTGGCGTGACCCTTAGCCAGCTTGGCTATGAGCACCTGACCCGCGCCAAGTCCTATCATTTCCGCCTTTCGACCAAGGATTAATCATGACCGCCGTCCTCACTGGCAATTGGAACTATCCCACCAAGATCATCAGCGGGCCTGGCCGGATTGCCGAACTGGGCGCGATCTGCCGCGCCAATGGCATCAAAAACCCTCTGGTCGTGACCGATAAGGGCCTGGCCGATACCGACATTATCGCCGCCGTCCATAAGGCGCTTAAGGCCGCTGACCTGCCCTTTGCCCTCTATGCCGAGGTACGCGGCAATCCGGTGGCCAAGAATGTTGATGACGGGGTCGCCGTCTACCGCTCGGGCAAGCATGACGGCGTGGTGGCCGTCGGGGGCGGTTCGGGCCTGGATGTCGGCAAGGCGATTGCCTTTATGTCGGGCCAAACCCGTCCGCTCTGGGATTTTGAAGATATTGGCGACTGGTGGACCCGCGCTGACCCGGCCGGTATTGCCCCCGTCATCGCCGTGCCGACCACGGCGGGTACGGGTTCCGAGGTTGGCCGCGCCTCTGTGGTGGTCAAGGAAGACACCCATGAGAAGAAGATCATCTTCCATCCCAAAATGCTGCCCGTGGTGGTCATATCCGACCCCGAACTGACCACGGGCCTGCCGGCCCATATTACGGCCGCCACAGGCATAGACGCCTTTGTCCATTGTTTTGAAGCCTATTGCGCGCCCGGTTTTCACCCCATGGCTGATGGCATCGCGCTGGAAGGTATGCGGCTGATCAAGGACTTCCTGCCAAGGGCCTGCGCTGACGGCAATGATATCGAGGCCCGGTCCATGATGCTAGCCGCCGCCAGCATGGGGGCCACCGCCTTCCAAAAAGGCCTGGGGGCTGTCCACTCCATCTCGCACCCAGTCGGGGCCTTTTATGACACCCATCATGGCCTGACCAATGCCGTGGTCCTGCCCTATGTCATGATGTTCAACCGCCCGGCTATCAATGACCGCATGGGCCGATTGGCCAGGTTCCTGGACCTGGACGGCGAAGGCTTTGACGCCGTCCTGGCCTGGGTCCTGGCGTTTCGCAAAAGCCTCGGCATTCCTGATAGTCTCGCCGCGCTTAAGGTGCCCCTAGATCAGGCCGACACGATTGGCGAGCATGCCCAGAACGACCCCTCGACCGGCAGCAATCCGCGCCCGACGACACCGGCCATCATGGCCAAACTGTTTAGGGCGGCGGTGAATGGGGATTTGAAGGCGGCGACGATCTAGGTCGGATCTATGTCCACGGCCATGATCTCGACCTCGGCCTCGCCGACCATGACGACATCGCCAACCTGCTTGCTTAAGACGGCGCGGGCGAGTGGCGAGATATAGGATATGGCACCTTTGGCGGGGTCGGCCTCGTCCTCGCCGACGATCTGAAAGCTTTGCGTGCGGCCGTCTTCGCGCTCGACCGTGACCCGGCGGCCAAATAGGACCTGATCAGGCGGGCCATCGGGCTGGACCAGCTGGGCCGAGCCACGGCGGGCAGAATAATAGCGCAGATCTCGCGTCGCCCGCGCCATGGCGGTGCGGTCCGTGCTCACACTGCCAAGCGCCTGGGCTGCCGCATAGGCCTGTTGCGCCTCAGCCAGAGCTTGATCTAGCGCCGCCAGCCCCTTGGCCGTGACGAGATTGGCATGCGGCGAGACTGGTCGGTCCGGCAGATTGGCCGCTGCAGCCTCGCTATCTTCTTCCTTGGTAAAGGCAACGCTCATGGCCTAGCCCCAGGGGCTAACGCCAATCAGCAGCCTATGCCCGCCCATGAGCAGTATTCCCCAGACGGCAGAGCCAACCACGACACAGACGATGGTGGCCGGTGTCGATACAGCAATCTCCGCTGGCGGATTAGCGCGGTCACGACGGCGCGAGACGATAAAGGCCAAGACGGCCCAGGCTAGGAAGCTGCCAAACAAGATGAGGTCAGCCAGGGTTCCATTTGAAATCAAATGGGCAAAGGCCCAGGTCTTAACGCTCAAAATCATGGGATGTCCAAGCGATGCCTTGATGGCGTTTCTTGGCACATAGGCCGCGACCAGCAAGATCATGGCGGGTATCATCAAGGCAATCGAGGCGTGGCGGGTCCAGCCTGGGCTGGGCCAAAGCATCACGGGCGCCAGGCGCGCCTGACCATAGCCGATAATGATCAGGGCAAATCCGGCCAGGGAGACCAGCGAATAAAGACCCTTATAGCCGCCAGCGCCAAGCCGAGCCGTCAGCGCGGCCTTGATCCCCGCCGGGCCATAGCCAAGCATGTGGCAGCCCAAGAAAATCACCAAACCTGCAATCAATAATGACATAGACGCCTGCCCCCTGGCTGTTTGTGTTTGGGTGATTGGAGCATGATTTTGCACGCCTGGCACCCCAAAAGCGTGCCTTGACCCCCTTCCACTTTGCGCATAAGCCCGAACCTGCGTCAGGTTCCTCGCGAGAGGATGAAAAGGGAACTTAGGTGTAAGACCTAGGCTGCCCCCGCAACTGTAAGCGGCGAGTCCGCGTGTCATTGGCCACTGGATCACGGATCTGGGAAGGCGACACGTACCGGCTATGACCCGCGAGCCAGGAGACCTGCCTGTCGCGGTCGTCCTTCGATCAGCCGGGGTGCGCTGAGCGAACGGGGTCTTCCCGCGCGGCGATAAGGTTGGCGTTTGATCGGGCTCTATTCCGATCCGGCGCTGAATTTATTGAGCGTAAGGAGGACTCGTATTGCGCCTGAAATCCCGTCTCACCGCCTCGGCGGCGACCCTTGTCATTATCACTGGCATCGCCCTGCCAAGCCTTGGCCATGCCGAGACCGGCCTTGGTCTTGCCGCCTATGACGAAGTGATTGTTACTGCGACCCGCACGCCGGAAAAGCGGGCCGATGTGTCGGTCGCCACCACCCTGATCACGGCCGACCAATTGCAATCGGTCCAGGCGGTCGCCATCTCGGACAGCCTTGCCCGCACACCGGGTCTGAGCGTCACGCGCAATGGCGGGCTCGGCGGAGCAACCCAGGTGCGCATTCGCGGCGCCGAGACCGACCAGACCCTAGTCCTGATCGATGGGGTCCAGCTCAATGACCCCTCCCTGATCGGTGGCGGCTATAATTTCGCCAATCTGCTGGCCGGTGATTATGACCGCATCGAGGTCCTGCGCGGCCCGCAATCGACGCTCTGGGGCAGCCAGGCGATCGGCGGCGTGGTCCATGTCATAACCGCCAGTCCAACTGAGTCCATGTCGGGCCAGGCGAGTTTTGAAGGCGGCGCACGCGGGACCGCCATGGGCAAGGGCGCGTTCGGCGCGGGCGGAGACTGGGGCGGGCTTAGGCTGGCGGCGTCTAGCCTGGTGACCAATGGCGTCTCAGCCTTTGCCAAATCAGACGGCGGGCGGGAGCTCGACGGCTATCGCAACACCTCGGCGAGCGCCCGACTGGACCTGAATCTGACCCCCCAAATTCGCCTAGACGCGCGCGCCGCCGTTATGCGCGGCAAGGCGGCCTTTGATGGCTATGCGCCGCCCAGTTATGCTTTCGACGATACGCCGGAATATGGCCGCACCCGCGATTTGATTGGCTATTTTGGTATTGTGCAGACCTCGTCCGACGCAGGCGTAACCAACCGCCTTGGACTATCCTATACACGCACCGACCGGTCCAATTACGACCCGAGCCTTAGTGTCCAACAGACCTTCTTGGCACGCGGCACCAATACGGTGCTGCAGTATCAGGGCACATGGCGTTTTAGCCCGGCCTGGCGAGCAGTCTATGGCGCCTCTAGCCAAAGATCCTGGTTTCGCGCCGCTTCGCCCTCGCCCTATGACCCCAGCCCAAGGCCTGAACGTCATAGTGCCAACCAAAACAGCCAGTTTGGACAGGTCGAGGCTCGGCCGGTATCGGGCCTAGTCCTAACCGGTGGCGCGCGGCGTGAGAATCATCGAGGCCTTGGCCAGGCCACAACTGTGCAAACCGGCGCGGCCTATACACCACCAGGCCAGGCAATGACCTTTAGGGCCAATTATGGCGAGGGCTTTAAGGTCCCTTCCCTCTATCAGCTCTATGGCGATTATGGAGCAAGGACCCTCGAGCCCGAGCGGGCCAAGGGTTGGGATCTTGCCATCGAGCAGGGCCTGCTCGATCGGCACCTGGTCTTATCCGCAACTGTGTTTCGCCGCCTGACACGCAATCAGATCGATTTTGTCAGCTGCCAGGCAGACCAATGCCAGACCCGCCCGTTTGGCCTCTATGCCAATACACTCAAGGCGCTGAGCCAAGGTGTGGAACTGACTGCGGACCTCAGGCTCTCCGATGCTTTGAGCCTTTCGGCCAATTACACCGCCATGCAGGCCACGAACCGCTCGATCGGCCCAGACTATGGCAACCGCCTTCCGCGCCGCGCCAGCCGCATGGGCACGTTTGAGGCGCGCTACATTTGGCCAAGCCGCTTGAGCACGAGCGTTTCAGTCCAAACCGTCGGCGAGAGTTTTGACGATATGGCCAATACAATACGGCTCAAGGCCTATAGCCTGGTCGATATCCGCGCCAGCCTGCCCCTAAGCGATATGCTGGATATCTATTGCCGGGTTGAGAACCTAGTGGATCGTCAATACCAGACGCTCGCAGGCTATGGCACGCCGGGGCGCGGGGCCTTTATCGGCGTAAGATCCCGGTTCTAGGGCATGCGGCAATAATAACGCAGGCCGTCATAGGCCAGATAGGTGCCAGAGCGGCGGTCAAAGGAACGATATCGCCGCGAGCAATAATTGACCCAATCGCGATCGCCCATCCGGCTGCGGGCATAGGTCTGGTCATTTTGGCTTCCGGCGATCGCTGCCCCGAGGGCAAAGCCGAGCATGCCAGTGATAATGGCGTCAGAATGGTCATCACGGCGATCTGGGTGCCGGCGCAGATAGATCTGTCGGCTCTGCCAGCGCTGGCGTGTCCAGCCATGCGGCGGCGGGCCATCCCACCGCCCATATTGCTGACCATAGCCATGGCCGGGGGGCGGTCCTTGCATGCCCGGGGGTGCCCTGTGATCTCTGTCTTGCGCTGAAGCGAGCGACGATTCAGCAACTAAAACAATGCTTATAAGCCCAATGATTAAAATACGAGACATGGCATCGGCTCCCGGGCAACAAGACGCCCAACCCGATCCTGGACCGAGATTGGCCTATCCGCCTTGATCAAGGTCAAGGTGCAGACCCGCGAATCGTCGGCATTTTGCCCACTCCACAAGAGGGACAATGCCATGGCCTATCGCGACATAATGGTAATTCTAGACGATCAGGACACATCCGTGGCCTGCCTGTCCGCCGCCGCCTGCCTAGCCGCCAAGTCCAAGGCTAGCCTGGTTGGCCTGTTTCTCACCCAGGCTTTCGCCTATCCCTATATTGGCGCGGACTACGGTGCCTATATCCCATCCGATGTCATCCAGAAACTGGCTGATGACCATGCCAGCAGCCAAAAGGTGCACAGCCAAGCGGCCAAAAAACGCTTTGTCGCTGAGGTCTTGGCCAATGGACTGGCTAGCGAATGGGCAGAAATCGAGATTGGCGGCCCAGCCGACCTCTATACCAGGGCCCGCCTTAGCGATCTGGTCGTGTTTCCTAAATCGGGCATGCCTAAATTCGGGCTGAGTGCGGCTGATCTCGTGACAGGAATAGGCGGTCCTGCCGTCCTCGTTCCTGGAACGGCTGTCATCAAGGCCGTTGGCTCAAAAATCCTATTGGGCTGGAATGATAGCCGTGAAAGCGCCAATGCCTTGCGCGGCGCCATGCCCCTGATCCATCTGGCCGGCGCTGTGACTATTGTTTGTGTCGGTGAGAATAAGAGCGGCCCGTTACAGCACCATCTTAACTTCCACAAGATCATGAACACGGTGATTGCCAAGCCCCAAACGGATTATGGCCCCGAAACCATACTGGGCAGCGAGGCCAAGTCCATGGCGGCCGATTTGGTGGTAATGGGACTTTACGGCCATAATCGCTTGCAGGAATTTATACTCGGCGGGGTCAGCCGCGCGCTCTTGTCGGCGGATGACCCCAATATATTACTCGTCTCGCACTAGCGCTTGCCTCGCTAGGCGGCAGACCCATGAGCATAGGAGGCGCGTCCATTGGCCAATCCCAGACCGGAACCAAAGCTTATGGACCTGGTTGCAGCCAGAACCGTGTTCATCGTCCAAGGCTTACCGCCCGCAAGGTCTTCAAGCGTTTCGCGGTTCAAGAGCTTAACCCGTTGAGGCCCAAAGAAAGCCAAGAGTTTGCGACGCCCGAGAAGCGACAGGGTGCGGCTGACCGTCTCGACCGTAAGGGCCAGATAATCGGCAATGTCGGCCCGCACCATAGGCAGGACAATAATCCCATCATGGTTGTTATCGACCGGGCGATCCATGCGCAGCAGAAACCCTGCAACCCGTTCGCATGCACTTCTTAGGCCCAAGAGCTCAATCCGGCCCTCGGCCGCATCGAGCGCGGACAACAGCATTTCCCGCGCCGAGCTCTGCGCGTTGAGCCCGCCATCGTGGCGACCGTCCAAGAGCCCGCGGTCATAGCGCATGACCGTGACATCCATGACGGCTTCTGCGCTCGTCCGCCGCACAGGCGCCTCAAAGCCGAGCACGTCGCCGGCAAAATAGAAGCCCGTGACCTGTCTGTGTCCGTCCGTCAGATAACGGCAGGTCCGTAGGACCCCGCTGGAGACCACAAACCAGTCCTGGGTCTGGTCATCTTCAGCATAAAGCGTTTCGCCGCGACGCAAGTCCTGGCGCGCGCCTTGACCCAATTTATCGGCCTGCATGGCCGGTCGTTCATAATGATCCCTGGATAATTGCATGACGTGTCCTCTGCGATAATGGATCAATGGCAGGCCCATGCCCCCCTGATAATGATAACCTTGCTTATGGAATTCAGGGCCCGGACCTGATCGAGATCAGCCTAAGCAAAGACAACCAAAGGGCGTTAATTGGGCAGCCCATAACCCCTGGCGGCGGAAAGGCTTGTGGTAACACGCTTTTTGCCTCTAGACGGGGTTTCGGTGCCCAGATTGACGCCATTATGTCGAAGCCAATTTCAATAATAATTATAATTGTTGTAAATAAATCTGTCGGGTGTAAGCCTTAATGTCTTAAGGCAGCTCAAATACCTTCGTTTTATGTCCAATTGAACAAGCAATTTCGGCAGATAAAACAGACTTTATCTCAAGTTTTTACTTTTATTGTATACAACTATCTTGGCCATCAATTCGCGGCTACCGCGATACCTAGGCGCTAGGCTCACAATCGTGCTGCTGCTGCGTTAAATAAAAGACGTGGACACTATGCCTCCAAGACCTTCCTCAAATTCAATTTGTCGATTCTGCGCCGCCCGCCCCCTGGGTCTGTGCATGGTTATGAAGTCCGACGACGAACTCGCCAGCCTTCAGAAGCTGCAATACCGTATCCGGGCCTTTAACCGGGGAGAGCTAATCTATGGGCCGCTCGAGCCCCATGCTGCGGTCTATAATATTGTGTCTGGTTGGGTCGCTGTCAGCCATGACCTGGTCGATGGACAAAGCCCGATCTCTCAATTCTTAACCGTGGGGGCTCTGTTTGGGACCCACCCAGACGGGCTCTTATCCAATGGCCAAAGCGCGATTGCGATGGATGATGTCACGGTCTGTGTCATGCCAGCCGCCAACTTGACGGACCTTCTCAACCACCACGCGCCCCTCAGTCGTCGCCTATCTTGGATGATAAGCCGCGATTCCATGATCACAACCAACCGGCTGGCCTTTGTTGGTCAGACCAGCGCCCTGACCCGGATCGCCAATCTATTGATGGAACTGACCGTCATGGCGACGCACCAGTCAGACCATGCTCCCGGGACGCGGATCTATCTTCCCTTGACCCAGGCCCAGATCGCCGATGCGACCGGTCTGACCGCCATCCATGTCAATCGCATGCTAAGGCGCCTACGCGAAGGCCGGGTTGTCGATTTCCATGATGGAACCCTGACCCTGATCAATCCCGTTGCCTTAAAGACCCTGGCCCAATTAGAGGAAGAGATTTCCGCCGCCTGGACCATGGACGACTTTAAGACAAAGTCTTGATATCGATCAAAATAGTTGTGGGTTTCTCAAAATAGAGTTTCACATTTAATATTTAACGGCGCATATCAAATCTCTAACTCAAATCATACAAATATAGCTCAAGTCGTTATATGTTTTGACGCCTTGCTTTCGTTTAATTCCAGGGCACCAAACACAAAATTGAGGTGGTTTTCTATGATCAGTCCCATCATTGATGGCAGTATCCGACTCGCGGCCCTGGAGTTAATTACCTCGGAACTCTTAGCGCGTTGTACAGAGGCCGACCCTGAATTTGCAGCCAAGATGCTAAGCGACACCCAAAAGGCCATGGCGCTTTCGCCAGCCGACAGCCACGATTTTGCGGTCTTTACCCTGGTGGCGCGCGAATTCACGACCGCGATCGATCGCGCCCTTAGCGGCCATTCCGGCAAGCCCGCTGCCCATCCCGACTTGTCCTAAGCGATTTTTGCCTTAGGACCGGTGTTTGATCGCCAGTGCCTAAAGCGCATCTGGCCAAACCGGACCTTAATGCATGCCCTGGACCCAGACCTATACAGACCCTGAGCCGCAAAGGATAAACCGCTGGCTTGGACAGAGCGGCGTCTGTTCGCGGCGCGAGGCCGAGGGCCTGATTGCCAAGGGCCTGGTCTCGATCGACGGCGAAATTGTTCAAGACCCGGGCCGCAAGATTG
>JBILKO010000017.1:0-33413 GCA_044376615.1 Caulobacteraceae bacterium | reverse complement strand
CTGGCGGCTGGCGGCCTCAAGGTCGATGTGATCACGGTCCCGCCCGGCGAGGCCTCGAAAAGCTTTGAAGGCCTTGCGACCTTGAGCGATCAATTGCTGGCGCTTGGCCTGGACCGGGGTGACTTGGTCGTCGCCTTTGGCGGCGGGGTGGTTGGCGACTTGGCCGGGTTTGCTGCGGCCATCTATAAGCGCGGCATTGATTTTGTGCAGATCCCGACCAGCTTATTGGCGCAGGTGGACTCCTCGGTTGGCGGCAAGACAGCGATCGATACGCCTAGGGGCAAGAACCTGATCGGGGCCTTTCATCAGCCGCGCCTGGTTCTGGCCGATCTTAGCGTCTTGGATACGCTCATTGACCGCGAAATGCGGGCCGGTTTTGCCGAGGTGCTGAAATACGGCCTGCTCGGTGATGCAGCATTTTTCGAATGGCTTGAAGCCAATACGGCTGCCGTCTTGTCGCGCCAGTCAGAGGCCTTGCAACACGCCGTGGCACACTGCGTCGCAATGAAGGCTGAAATTGTCGCTGAGGACGAGCGCGAGGCCGGTCGACGAGCCTTGCTTAATCTTGGTCATACGTTTGGCCATGCTCTTGAGGCCGAGATCGGCTTTGATGGCGAACTCTTGCACGGCGAGGCGGTGGCCATCGGCTGCGCTCAGGCCTTTCGGTTTTCGGCTGCCCAGGGGCTGTGTAGCGGTCAGGATGCGGTGCGGGCAGAACGCGCCATTGCGGCGAGCGGTCTGCCGACGCGCCTTGAGGGCTTGCCGGGCATGCCTTTTGAGGCCAAGCGCCTGGTTGCCCATATGCAGCAAGACAAGAAGGCTAAAGGCGGAAACCTGACCTTTATATTGGCCACAGCAATTGGCTCTGCCTTTACCGCCGAGGCCGTCGATCCCAATTCCATTTTTGAGTTTTTAGTCAGTGAGGGGGCCAGACCATGACCGCGACCTTGATCGTCATGGTTCCAATTATCATTGGGCTGTTGAGTCTATCGGCGATTTTTTCGGCAGCGGAAACCTCGCTAACGGGCGCGAGCCGGGGACGGATGCACCAGCTTGAGCGCGAAGGCGACCGGGCAGCGGGCAGGGTCAATACCTTAATCTCCGATCAGGAAACCATGATCGGCTCGGTCCTGCTCGGCAATAATCTGATCAATATCCTGGCATCAGCCCTGGCCACAGAGGTCTTGACCCGCTCCATTCCGGGGGCCTGGGGCGTTGTGGCTGCCACTGGCATTATGACGGTCATGGTTCTGGTCTTTGCCGAGGTTCTGCCCAAGACCTTGGCGATTACCCGCCCGGATGATGTGGCGCGAGCCCTGTCGGCCCCGACCATGCTCGTGGTCAAGCTGTTTGGCCCGGTGGTGTTTGCCGTCCAGTTTTTTGTGCGTCAGACCTTGCGGGTTTTTGGCATCAATATCGGTATGGCCGTCGATGTCCTGGCCGCGCACGAAGAGATCCGCGGCGCGGTGGAATATCACCATTCTGAAGGCCTGGTCGAAGAGCGCGACCGGCGCATGCTTGGCGGGGTTCTGGACCTATCAGACATGGATGTGTCCGAGATCATGGTTCACCGCAAAAATATTGCCATGCTGGATATGGACCTTTCGCCGCGCGAGCTGGTGGCAGAGGCCTTGAAGGCGGCCAATACACGCCTGCCAGTCTATCGTAATGATCCTGAGAACATTGTTGGCGTCTTACATGCCAAGGATCTGCTACGGGCCCTTGCGGCGGTCGAGGGCAAGGTCGATGCGATCGATATTGCCGCGATTATCCGCGAACCCTGGTTCATTCCCGACACCACCAACCTCAAAGACCAGCTCAACGCGTTCTTGAAGCGGCGCAGCCATTTTGCGCTAGTGGTGGATGAGTATGGCGCTCTGCAGGGCCTAGTCACGCTTGAGGACATTCTTGAAGAGATTGTCGGTGAGATTGATGACGAGCATGACGCCGCTGTCCAGGGCGTGCGCCGTCAGGCCGATGGCTCGATCCATGTCGATGGCTCTGTCACGATCCGCGATATAAACCGGGCCATGGACTGGTCGCTGCCGGACGATGAATGGGTCACGGTGGCAGGCCTGGTCATTCACGAGGCCCAGACCATACCCGAGCCTGGCCAAACCTTTATCTTCCACCATCATCGGTTTCAGGTCCTGCGCCGCCAGCGCAACCAGATTACCGCCTTAAGGGTTAGCCCCCGCCTTGAGCTAGCCAATCAAGGCTAGGGCAAGCTTACTTCGGTTCAGGACCTGAGGCGCGAATCGATAGGGCATGGACCGGCCCGGCCAGCTCGTCTTTCAGCACATTCATGATCAGCCGATGACTGACGATCGAGCCGGCCTTGGCAAAGGCTGGCGCAACGATCTTGATCGTGAAATGGCTCTCGCCGTCCTTGCTTGCTCCAAAATGACCCGAATGTTTGTCGGAATCATCGATAATTTCTAAACTTTCTGGTTTAAAAGCGGCTTCAAGCTTAGTCTTGATGCTATCGGCAACCGCGCCCATCGTCAGGTCCTTTCGCTGCGACACGAAAAATCGTGTCGTCAATCCTTGAATGACAGAAGTTCACAAGCATACTCATACCATGGCCAGAGATTTCAGTTACAAACCCAAATTCGTCGATATACGGGTTCGCCCCCCTAAGGAGGGTGAAAACGCAAATGCGCGTGAAGATGACGTTAATCGGCTCAAACCTGGCGAAAAAAAATGTGATTGGCCCGGCTGCATTGTCGCCGGTCAGACCAAGGCGCCCAAGTCTCGGGACATGCTGAATGAGCATTATTGGTTCTGTGTGCGCCATGCGGGCGAGTACAATAAGAGCTGGGACTTTTTCGCCGGCATGACTGAGGCCGATGTCCGTAAGGCACAAGAGGACCGGTTTACGGGCGGGCGTCCGACCTGGTCGTTTAAAGCCTCGGCCAATAGCCGTGAGGCTGCGGCCAAGATCAAGGCACAAGGGCCTGAGGACTTTACCGATCCCTTGGGCGTGTTCAGCGCGTCAAAGCGCAAGGCCGCGCA
The DNA here is from genome assembly GCA_044376615.1 of Caulobacteraceae bacterium. Lineage (GTDB taxonomy): Bacteria > Pseudomonadota > Alphaproteobacteria > Caulobacterales > Caulobacteraceae > CAISGS01. The sequence continues at coordinate 30,398 of JBILKO010000017.1, read as the reverse complement.
AGAGGCCGAGGCCGCGCAACATACCCATCAACGCCGTCTTGGGCGGATCGAACGGGCGGCCATGTCTGATCTGGACCTTGATGCCAATGCCGATGGTGCGACCATCCGCGCCCGCTATACCGAAATGCTGCGCCGGTTCCATCCGGACGTAAACGGTGGTGATCGCACGGCCGAGGACAAGCTGCAGCGGGTTATAAAGGCCTATAAGACACTTAAGGCGGCTGGCCTGGCCTAGGCCCGGAGCCTTTTAATCAGGGGGAATAGCGATGCGATTAAGGTGTTTGGCCCTGGCGGCCAGCCTAATGGTTCTGATGCCCGCCATGGGCCAGGCCCAGCCCATACCCTCTGCGGTGATTAGCGATCCGGTTCCAGATGCCAAGTATCCAGCCCGGATGGAGGTGGTCCATATCCCCACCGGCGGGGTCAAGATCAATGGCATTGCCTATGTCGCCCAGGGGCCTGGTCCCCACCCGGTGTTTGTGTTTTTCCATGGCCTGCCCGGCAATGAAAAAAACCTTGATCTGGTCCAGTCCGTCCGCCGCGCCGGTTGGACGGCGGTGGCGGTAAATTATCGTGGATCGTGGGGCAGCCCGGGATCTTACCGTTTCGCGAATAATCTCGAAGATGGCCAGGCCGTGCTCACCTATCTGCGTGACCTGGCCAATGCCAAGACGCTCGGTATCGACCCCGCCAAGATGGTCATTGCTGGTCACAGCATGGGCGGCTGGGTCGTGGCCCATACGGCCGCAAAGGACCATGGTTTGTTGGGTGCAGTGATGATCTCAGCCACCGATATCGGCACGTTTGGAACGGTCATGCCGCGCCCAGCCTTGGTGCAGTATATGTCGGAAAGAATGGAGAGCCTGGCTGATGTTACGGCCGACAGCATGGCCAATGAATTGAACAAGAACAGCGCCAACTGGACCTTTGCCAAGGCTGCGCAAGGCCTGACCCACCTGCCCATGTTGGTCCTAACCTCTGACGACGGGCGCGCTGACCAGTCCGGCGCCTTGGCCAAGACTGTTCAGGCTGCGGGCGGGACTCGGCTGACCATAGATCATGTTGCCACTGACCATAGCTGGTCTGACCACCGCATCGCGCTGCAGGCCCGTGTCGTAACCTGGTTGCAAGGCCTGGTCGCCAAGCCCTGAACGTCGGGCTCCACTTGCATATTTTCCGCCTAAAACGTTTGCTAAACGCCGATAACATTATAACTGAGTGGCTATGACAAACCTGATCGACCCCTCCGCCGACGCGCTTTTGCTTGCCCAGCCCGACCGCATGATTTCCGTGCGCGAGACGTTTGGCGTCGATAGTGACATGATGGTGCCCGCCTTTTCGACCCCCGATGCGCATGTGCCGGAGATCGATAGCTCGTACAAATTTGATCCCCAGACGACCTTGGCCGTATGCGCCGGGTTTGCGCATGATCGCCGGGTTATGGTCCAGGGCTATCATGGCACGGGTAAGTCGACCCATATTGAACAGATCGCCGCGCGGCTGAACTGGCCCTTGGTGCGGATCAATCTGGACAGCCATATCAGCCGGATCGATCTGGTTGGTAAGGATGCGATCATCCTGAAAGACGGCAAACAGATCACTGAGTTTCGCGAGGGCATGCTGCCCTGGGCCCTGCAACGCCCCATCGCGCTTGTGTTCGACGAATATGATGCCGGTCGCCCGGATGTGATGTTCGTGATTCAGCGGGTGCTCGAGGTCCAGGGCAAGCTGACTCTGCTCGACCAGAATCGAGTGATTAAGCCAAACCCCTATTTCCGCCTGTTTGCCACGACCAATACGATCGGGCTTGGTGATACGTCGGGCCTCTATCACGGCACCCAACAGATTAATCAGGGCCAGATGGACCGCTGGTCGATCGTCACGACCTTGAACTATCTGGCCCATGACGTCGAAGCCGATATCGTCACTGCCAAGTCGCCATCCTATGACACGACCGAAGGCCGCCGGACCATTGCGGCCATGGTTCGGGTTGCGGATATGACGCGTAATGCCTTTATGAACGGCGATATCTCGACCGTCATGAGCCCGCGCACGGTCATTACCTGGGCCCAGAATGCTGAGATTTTTGGCGGCGATCTGGCCTTGTCCTTCCGCCTGACCTTCCTCAACAAGTGCGATGAGCTGGAGCGGGCGACGGTGGCTGAATTCTTCCAGCGCGCCTTTGGTCAAGACCTGCCGGAGAGCGCCGCCCGGGTAAAGGTGGCTTAAGCGCCGGGCTTTTCCATTAGGAACCAGGTTAAGTCATCTTGCGGCGCCACTGGGTCGCGGTGATACACAAAGCCATAGTCTATAAGCCTTAGGCCAAACCGCTCGATCAGCTCGCCAGCAAAATCGCGCTTAAAAAGCCGGTCCTTGTGGCCGCGATAATCGATGCCGACGGGGCTTGGATTATAGTATTCGCAGACCATGATATAGCGCCGCGATAGGCGATAAAGATTGTCATAGGCGGCGCTGAGGGCAGCGGGCTGGATATGAATCAGGACGCCCTTGGTGAAGGTCAGGTCATGGGCCTCTTCGCCTGCCAAGGGCTCCAAAATCGTCGTACAAGCAATCTTGGCAATGCCTAGCGAGCCTGCCTTTTCCGCCGCCTCTGAATTGATCTCAAATCCGCTAAGGACCAGGTCAGGATTGAGGCGGTTTAGGGCTATAAGGTTTAAGCCAATATTGCAGCCCAGTTCAGCGATCGATTTGACCCCAGGGGCGGCCTTCAAGATGGACTGAAACAAGACCTCGTTCGCGGCGATCAGCTGCGGCGCCTGATTGCGCTCCATATAGCCCTTGCCAAAGGACCCAGCCCAAAACTGTTCTTGATCGGTGCGATACGACATATTCGCGTCTCCAGCCTTGCGCAATTAGGCGCCATAATGACCTTGTGTCGGTCCGCCTTGGCAAGACCTGGATTTTTTCGAACCGGCTCGCCATAGGTCCTTTCATTAACGCCAATTGCGATCAAGATAGCCCGATGAGCCTTGATGAGCACCTAAAACCCTGCGGTCCCGTCCTTGATGCGGCGGCGGCTGGGCGCGTCTATGAGGCCCTCGCGAAGGCGGCCACCAAGGACGGCTGGCTTGAAACACTCGAAAACGCCAGGCCAGCGCTTGCCCCAATCGCTGTTGCATCGCCCTATTTAGCGGGCCTAATGCGACGTCCGCCTGAACGCCTAAGATCTATCTTGACCACCAGTCCCGAGGCGCGGATGGCCCAGATTCTTGAGGCCTGCACCGAGGTCCCAAGCCTGACACCCGAGTCAGGTGCCAAGACCTTAAGGGGCCTCAAGGCTGATGCCCATTTGACCATTGCCCTGGCCGATCTGGGTAGTGTTTGGGACCTAGACCAGGTGACTGGTGCCATCACGGCTTTTGCCGACGATGCTGTTCAAGCCGCCCTTGCGCTTGCGGTCGCGCAAGAGGTGGCGTCAGGACGGTTGATGGGCCAGGCACCGTCCGATGCTGGACCTATCCCCGGTCTCTTCATCATCGCCATGGGCAAGCATGGCGCGCATGAGCTGAATTATTCCAGCGACATTGATATTTCAGTGTTTTACGAGCCGGACCTTATTCCCGTGACGGAAGGGCATGATGCGCAAACCCTAGTCCTTCGCGTCACCCGCGCCCTTGTCCAAACGCTGCAGGAGCGGACATCAGACGGCTATGTATTTCGTGTTGACCTACGCCTTCGCCCAGACCCAAGTTCAACACCGCCGGCTGTCACCGCCGCCGCGGCCGTGGACTATTACCAAACCCTAGGTCAGAACTGGGAGCGGGCGGCCTTTATCAAGGCTCGGCCCATTGCGGGCGATCTAGACCAGGCCAGACTATTTCTCGATGAGTTGAGCGGCTTTATCTGGCGCAAGAATCTCGATTTTGCCGCCATTGCCGATATTCACTCGATCAAGCGCCAGATTCATGTGCACAAGGTCGATGATCGTCTGTCCGCCAAGGGCGCCAATCTCAAGCTCGGACGGGGTGGCATTCGCGAGATTGAGTTTTTCGTCCAGACCCAGCAGCTTATTCTTGGCGGTCGCGACCTAAGCCTAAGGTCCAACCGCACGCTGGATGCCTTGGCCGCGCTGAACAAGGCTGGCCATGTCAGCGACCAGGCCAGGCAAGAGCTAAGCCAGGCTTATCTGGACCTTCGCAGCCTCGAGCACCGGGTCCAGATGGTTCATGACGAACAGACCCACAAATTGCCGGAGTCTGATTCCGAACGGTTAAAGGTCGCGGCCCTATTCGGCGAGGACAGTCTGCGCCGGTTTGATAGTCGGGTTACGCGCCTGCTTAAGGGGGTAAACCGGCGCTATAGCGAGCTGTTTTCAGACGGTGAGGACCTATCGAGCCGCTTTGGCAGCCTGGTCTTTACCGGGGTCGAGGATGACCCTGAAACCTTGGCAACCTTGACCCGAATGGGTTTTTCCAATCCGGCCCAGGTCGCGGCCACGATCCGGTCCTGGCACCATGGCAAGATTGCCGCGACCCGTACCGAACGGGGCCGGGAATTGTTTACCCAGCTTGCGCCGCGCCTACTTGAGGCTGCCACGGCGACGGGTGCACCCGATTCGGCTTTTCTACGGTTTAGTGATTTTTTCAGTCGGCTCAGCCTCGGCGTCCAGATCCAGTCTCTGCTGTTGGCCCAACCCAAGCTGTTGAAACTCCTGGTCCAGGTTATGGCCTTTGCCCCCAATCTGGCTGCCACCCTGGCCCGGCGTCCGGCCGCGCTGGATGCCTTGATGGATCATAGCTTTTTTGAGCCGTTTGACGCCGAGGCTGAGGCTAACGGCTTTATCGACCAAATCTTGGCAGCGGATGGGTTTGAAGCGGCTATGGACCAGGCCCGTATCCTGCACCGAGAACAGTTTTTCCGCATTGGTGTTCAGGTCATGAGTGGGGCCGCCAGCGCCGCCGAGGCCGGTCAGGCCTTTGCCGGGCTTGCTGACATGACGATCAAGGCCCTGGGCCCCGTCGCCCTTACCGAGACCGTCCGGCAGGGCGGCGCGTTTGATGGTGAAGTCGCGGTCGTGGCCTTGGGCAAATGTGGGTCAGGCGAAATGACCGCGCGGTCTGACCTTGATCTGATGACCTTATACCGGGCCGATAGTCCTGAGGCTGTATCTGTCACCAAGGGGTGGGGCGCTGAGACCTTCTTTGCGCGGTTCACGCAAAGGCTTGTCGCGGCTCTATCGGCACCAACTGGAGAGGGCGAGCTTTATCCGGTTGACCTTCAATTGCGGCCATCGGGCACGGCTGGGCCGGTGGCGGTCAGTTGGGCGGCATTTGAGTCCTATTATGCGAGCGAGGCTGAAACCTGGGAATTGATGGCCCTTACCCGTGCGCGCGTGGTGTGGGCTAGCCGACCTGGTTTCGCAAGCCAGGCGCAAGATCTGATCACTGCGGCCTTGAGGCAAGCTCGTGACCCTGCACGGACGGTAAAAGATATGCTGAATATGCGCGCCCTGATGGCACGCGAGCGGCCGCCCAAGGATGACTGGGATTTCAAACTCTCTCGCGGTGGCTTGGTCGATATCGAGTTTGCTGTACACTTGCTGCAAATCGTTCACGCGCATCAGGGCGGGCCTTTGGCGGCCAATACGTCTGAAGCCTTAGCATCGTTCAAGGCTAGTGGCCTGGTTAAGCCGGGTGACATTGCCCACCTCGAAAACGCTTGGGCCACACTCCTTAATGTGAACCAGCTGTTGAAGTTGGCGCTGGCCGATGGGACCAACCCCGCCGCCGAGCCTGCAGCGTTTCGCAGCCTATTGGCCAAGGCCGCGGGGCTTAGGCAATACACCGCCCTAATACCGCGTCTCATAAAGCTGCGGCAGGCAGCAAGGCGGTCATTTGATGCGATTTCAAAGGGCGCGGCCGGATGACCGTGGCGCTGGTTAACAAATAATAAATAGCGATTGATAAAGACTATATTATTTTGCTTAATAGGTCTGAACTTGGGCATTGGAATCGTTTCACTCGCTGAGATTGGCGCGCGCTATCGGCCGGATTTGGCAACCTGGTCGAATTGGGATTGGTCAGCCAAGGCGCGATAACGATCTGATGTAAAAGCAATAAGAGCTTTAAGAGGGGGCGACCTTGTTTCTTGGTGCTTTACGCAAGACATTTATGAAAAAGGATGACGATTTTCGTTATCTTATTGTCACCACCCCCCTATTTGCGTTGTTTGCATCAATCTGGATCCCGCTTCACTACGCATTAATGTGGGGAAGTGCGGTTTTATATTGGATAATTATAGTTCGCTATGACGCAGCCGGGGTCTATAAGCGTCTGAAATTTGTGAATAAGACTGAAACCGCACAGGCAATAGAAAGTTTCTCATTCAATTTACTATACCTAGCTGTGCCGCTCGCTTTGGTTGTTAAGAAGAGCCAGACATCCATATTGACAGGCGTGGCTATAGCTGGCTGGGTAATCATCTCGAGCGCCAATCGCTTTTCCAAGTCAGTCAAGGTTGGATTAGCTTCAGTGCTTTCCCTTTTTGTAATCTCGACAATCGGCGCCTTTTGGGACACGGTCAAGGTTCCACCGATCCAGCTAGCGGCGCTTATGGTCAGTGTGGTGGCCTTTTTCAGCTATGCCTTGGCCCATGCTGCGGGGCGTCGCCGCGCTGAACTTGGGCTGCGCGGTGCCCTCAACGACGCCAAGCTTCACCTTGAAGAAGCCGAACGCGCGCGCCAGATCAAGAGTGAGTTTTTGGCCAATATGAGCCATGAACTTCGTACGCCCTTAACGGCCATATTGGGATTCTCGCGACTTTTGGCACAGCGGACCGATCTCCCAGGCCAGGCAAGGCTTTATTCTGAGCGCTGCGTTTCAGCTGGCGAGCTCGTGCTCAACATCATCAATGACACACTCGATTTTTCGCGTCTCGAAGCGACCCAGTTCAGCATAACGCCGCGCCCCACCCAATTGACCGATCTTATCTCGGGCTCTTTAGAAATCTTGAGCGATCAGGCGAGGCGCAAGGCCTTGCCATTTGAGCTTAAGGTTGGTCCTGGCGTGCCGGACCTGGTCGAGGTCGACGGGCTTAGACTGCAGCAAGTCCTGCTGAACTTGATCGGCAATTCGATCAAGTTCACCGATCACGGCTTAATCAGGGTCACGGTTCGCGCCAGTGTGGCCAAGGGATTGATCTATATCCGTATTTTCGACACCGGCCGCGGGATTGCGCCGGATAAACGCCAAAAGCTATTCCGTCGCTATTCTCAGATTAGTCAGGGGGTCCTGAAAGAACAGGTTGGAACCGGGCTTGGCCTTGATATCAGCCGGACCTTGGTTGAGGCCATGAATGGCAGCGTTGGCGTATCGAGTATAGAAGGCAAGGGATCAGTGTTTTGGCTGACCCTGCCCATGGGGCCACAGACTCTCGAAACCCCAAGCCAGACTCAGCCTTGTCAGCCGGCACAACCAGATTTGCCGCATAATCTTCGGGTACTGGTCGCTGATGACAATGTGGTCAATCGCGAGTTGCTCAAGATAATCCTGGCCGACATTGCCCATACCGTTGTTGAGGCTCATGACGGCCTGGAAGCCTTGGACCGGGCCGCAGCAGTGCCATTTGACGTTATCTTGATGGATGTTCGCATGCCCAATATGGATGGCACGGTCGCTGCGACCCGTATTCGCGCGGGCCATGGCCTAAATTGCACGACCCCGATCATTGCGTTTACGGCCAGCCAAATCAACGATATCGACGCCGGTCCCTTTGACGAGGTCGTGGTCAAGCCAATTGTCCCGAGGGATCTGCTGATGACCATCGCCCAGGTCGTATCGCTAAACACGGCACCAATCGCCAAGGTGGCTTAAAAGTTAAATCTTGCCAGCGAATAATTTTTTCGCGGGTCTGGCGACGGATAATCATGGTCGCTGCGTTGAACCCTATGAAAGGTGATTAGACCTTTTCAGCACGGAGATAACGCATGAAACTTTTCATTCTTGCTACCGGCCTTGGCCTGGTCTTGGCTGGCACGGCTATTGCCGCGCCAATGGACAAAGCTGAACCTGGCAAAATGGCCAAGCCTGACCTTAACAAGGACGGCAAGATCAGTCTGGCAGAGTTCCAAAAGTCTCACCTTGACCGGATGATGAAGCTCGACACCAATCAGGACGGCAAGATCAGCGAAGCTGAGTTCATGGCCATGAAGCCCATGATGGGCACCGATGCGCCGCCACCGCCGTCCAAAATGTCTGGCATGGGCATGGGCCATAGGGGTGGTAAAGAGGGTCACGGCCACAAGATGGGCAAGGGGCCAGGCCACCAAGAGCATCAGGGCATGATGTTTGATATGATGAACCGCAATGATGATGGTTCGATCACGGTCGATGAAATCAATGCCATGTCAGCCAAGCGGTTCAAACGCATGGACAAGAACGCCGATGGCGTCTTGACCCCAGATGAGCGGCCCAATTGGGGCAAGCGCGGCCCAAAACATGACCATGATGGTCCTGAGCCCAAATAGCGCCAGCGTGTCTGACCGGATCCCTGCGAACGATCTGCAGGGGCCCGGTCCGATGGGCAGGCTTGGCCAGGCCGCGCTAGATCCTGACACAGACATGGTGGCGCGGCTGGGTCAGGGCGATCCGGGCGCTATCCAGACCTTGATCAGCGGCAAGCTGCCAAGAATTCTGGCCTTGGCGCGGCGGCTATTGGGCGATGCGGCCGACGCAGAAGATGTGGCGCAAGAAACCCTGGTCCGGGCCTGGAAACAGGCGCCCAACTGGAAGCCCGGCCCCGCACGCTTTGATACCTGGCTACACAAGGTGGCGCTCAATCTTTGTTATGACCGCCTAAGGCGGCCGCGGCTGGTATCGGATGCGGGCCTGAGTGAGCAGGTTGATCCAGGACCTGCTCCCGATGCTGGACTATTGTTGCGGGAACGCCAAGCACGGGTCGAGGCGGCCCTGCGGGCCCTGCCACCGCGCCAAAGGGAGGCGATTGTGCTTTGCTATTATCAAGACCTGGGCAACCAGACCGCCGCTGATCTGATGCAGGTCAGTGTCGAGGCGCTGGAGAGCCTGTTATCGCGTGCCCGCCGGACATTGCGCGGCGCGCTTATTGACTTGTCCGGACCCTTGCCATGACGCCAGACCGTTTTACAGCCCTGTCGCAAGCCTATGGTGGCCATCTGGACCGCTGGCCGGTCGATGAACGCTCTGACGCCGTGCGGCTTTGTCAGGACCGGCCCCAATGGACAGCTAAGGTCCTAAGCGAGGCTGCGCGCCTTGATGACCTGCTCGACGCATTTGGTGTAGAGACACCGTCGAATGCGCTGCGCCAACGCATTTGTGCGCGCACACAGCCCGATCGAGCTAGGCTGCCCACGGGCCTGAGGGGCTGGGGCTTTGGTCTGGCGGCTGCCAGCCTTGCCGGTGTGATTTGCGGCGCGGCCCTGATGAATCTTGCCGTGCCAGATCTGTCGAAGGATGCTGTGGTGGTCAGTGCCCTTGGCGAACAAGGCGGTGATCTTGACTTGAGCAATTCCAACGCCAAGGAGCCCTTATGAGCCCGCGCAATTTGAAAATTCTATTGGCCGTGTCGGTCTTGGTAAATGTGTTTGTCTTGGCTGCGATTTGCGGCGGCCTATTGATGCGCCACCGCCTGATGCACGAGATGGGGCCGGGGCGCGGCAATCCCATGATGCGCGCCGCTCAGGACATGCCAGAGCCCGAGCAGCAGGCCTTTCGTCGCCAGATGCGCGCGGTTGCGGCCCAGACCCTGCCAGTCATGACCGAGGCCCGCACGGCTCGGAATACTGCAGCCGATGGTTTGATCGCCGCAAAGCCTGATGCCATCAAGATCAAGCAAGACCTCGCCCGCGCCCGCGCCGCCGAGACCCTGGCCCGCGGCCAGATGGAGGACGCGCTTGTCCAGTTCGCTGTGACCTTGGAGCCCAAGGCGCGTGAGCGGCTGGCCGAGGGGCTAAGACGCGCCTCGCCTCGGCCTAGACGGCATATGATGATGGACGGCCCGCCCGGTCGGCCCCCTAGACCCTTAGACGACCGCCCGCCTTCTGGGCCGCCGCAATAATCTTGGCCGACAAGGCCTCGATCTCGGCCTCGGTCAGGGTCTTGTTCTTGGGCGCGATGGAGACCTCGAGCGCAATCGACTTGTGACCCGGCTCTATGCCCGTGCCCTGATAGACATCGAACACGCGTGCACCGCTGATCAAGGCCTTGTCGGCACCGATCACGGCCTTGACCAGATCGCCCGCGACCTGATCGACCGGCACGACAAAGGCAAAATCGCGGCTCAGGGGCATGAGGCTGGAGGCCTCATAGCCCGGCCTTGCCTTGGACTTGCGGCGCTGTTCGGGCACGCCGTCGAGCCAAAGCTCAAAGGCATAAACGGGTCCATCGACATCTAGCGCCGACAATATGCGCGGGTGCAGGGCACCAAATTCAGCAATCACGGCCTTGGGTCCCAGTTGCAGCCTAGCCGAACGGCCCGGATGCCACCAGGGCGAGGCGCTGCCTTGAACCGTTTGTAATGAGGCGGTTGGTGCGCCCAAATCGTCGAGCAAGGCCAATAGGTCGGCCTTGATGGTAAAGACGTCTTCGCCACCGCCGCCGTCCCAGCGCCTGGGCGCATGCGGCGCGATCAAGGCGGTAATGGCGGTGCGCTGATCCTTAGGGCGATCACCGGCAAAGACGGGGCCGACTTCGAACAGGGCGCAATCGGCAAAGCCGCGCTTGGCATTGCGGCCCGCCGCCTCAATCAGGTTTGGCAAGATGGAGGGGCGCATACAGTCTAGGTCTGAGGCGATTGGGTTGGACAAGACCACGGCTGCGCCGCCGCCGCCAAATAGCTCAGCCGTCTTGCGGGCGGTAAAGGACCAGGTCACGGCCTCGCTATAGCCCATGGCGGCCAGGGCGCGCCGACCCATACGGGCACGGTTTTGGCGCGGCGTTAGGACTCCGCTGCTGGTCGCATTGACCGGGGGCAGGGGCGTTGAGGGCAGGGCGCTATAGCCGACAATCCGCGCCACCTCCTCAACCAGATCCGCCTTGCCCTCAATATCGCGCCGCCAGCTGGGCGGGGTGACGGATAGGGCAGAGCCCGAGCCGCTGACCGTACAGCCAAGCTTGGTCAGGACCTCAAGACTGGTCTTGGCATCGACACTGAGGCCCGACAGGCGCGTGACATAGGCCGGGTCAAAGGCGATCGGGCCAGGCGCAGCCGGGGCCTGACCGGCCACCTTAATCTCCGACGGCTCGCCGCCGCAAAGCTCAAGGATCAGCTTTGTGGCCAGCTCTAGGCCCGGTACGATAAAGCCCGTATCGACGGTGCGGGCAAAGCGGTATTGGGCATCGGAAGCAATGCCTGAGGCGCGGCCGGTTTGCGCGGTGCGCAGGGGATCAAACCAGGCGCTTTCGACAAAGACGTCGGTGGTTTCGTCGCTACAGCCCGTGCTTTCGCCGCCCATGACGCCGCCAAGGCCCAATGCGCCAGAGCCATCAGCAATGACGCACATTTCGGCCGTTAAGCCATATGTCTTGCCATCCAGAGCCAGTAGGGATTCCTCGCCCTGGCCCAGCCGCGCCTCAACATATCCGCCGACAAGCTTGCCCGCATCATAGACGTGCAAGGGCCGGGCGCGGTCATAGGACAAAAGATTGGTGACATCGACCAGGGCATTGATCGAGCGCAGGCCAATCGCCTTAAGCTGGCCTTGAAGCCAGTCGGGTGAGGGGCCGTTCTTGACCTTGCGGATCAAACGCCCAGCAAAGACGGGGCAGGCCTCGGGCGCGGTCAGGCGAATATCGATCGGGCAGGGGAAGGTGCCGGGTACCGGCGCAATCGTCTGATCCTTGAGGGTGCCAAGACCCGCCGCAGCCAGATCGCGGGCAATGCCCGCAACACCCAGCCAGTCGGGGCGATTGGGCGTGACCTCAAAATCAATGACGGCTTCAAGGCCAAGCGCTGCGGCTATTGGCGTTCCGACCGTAAGATCATCGGCCAGCTCCATAATGCCGTCCGACTCTTCGGCGGTTTCCAGTTCGGCTGCTGAGCACAGCATGCCGTTAGAGACAACGCCGCGCACGGGCTTTTCAACCAAGGTCACATCCAGGCCCGGCACATAGGCACCGATCGCGGCATAGACCGTGGTCAGGCCAGTGCGGGCATTGGGCGCGCCGCAGACAATCTCTTTTCGCCCATCGACCGTATCGACCTGGCAGACGCGCAGGCGGTCGGCATTGGGATGCTGCTCGGCCGATACAATCTTGGCGACGGTAAAGGCGGCCAGCTTCTTGGCCGGGTCCTCAACATGCTCGACCTCAAGCCCGGCCATGGTCATGGCCTCGACAATCTCTTGCACCGTGGCGGTGGTCTCAAGATGCTGCTTGAGCCAGGAGAGGGTGAATTTCATGGTCTGTACTCGGAATAGGATAGGCCGGTCATCAGCTCAGGCCCCCCGCCGCCGTCGGGGCGGCAAAGGCGCTGAAGCCATAATGGGATAGCCAGCGCACATCGCTGGCAAACATGTCGCGCAGGTCCGGCACCCCGTATTTCAGCATGGCCAGGCGATCAACGCCCATGCCAAAGGCAAAGCCCTGCCATTCATCGGGATCCAGGCCGCAATTGCGGATCACATTGGGATGCACCATGCCGCAGCCCAGGACTTCCAGCCAGCTCTGGCCCTGACCGACCTTTAGCTCGCCGCCCGTGCGGTCGCATTGCACATCCAGCTCAGCCGAGGGTTCGGTAAAGGGGAAGTGGTGCGGGCGAAACCGGGTGACGACATCGCTGGTTTCAAAGAACCGGCCGACAAAGGTCTCCAGCGTCCATTTCAAATGGCCCATATGGATATCGCGGTCGATCACCAGGCCCTCGACCTGATGGAACATGGGCGTATGCGTCTGGTCGGAATCCTTACGATAGGTCCGGCCGGGCGCGATAATGCGGATCGGCGGCTTTTGCGAGACCATGGTCCGGATCTGGACCGGGCTGGTATGGGTGCGCAGCAACATGCGCTCGCCCGCCTCATTGGCCTCGAAAAAGAAGGTGTCGTGCATTTCTCGCGCCGGGTGCTTGGGCGGGAAGTTTAAGGCCGTGAAATTGTGGAAATCGTCCTCAATGTCTGGGCCATCGGCGACGGCAAAGCCCATCTCGGCAAAGATGGCGATCATTTCGTCCATGACCTGCATGGTCGGATGCACGCCGCCCCGGCGCCGCGGCGGGGCCGGCAAGGACAGATCAAGATGCTCTGATGCCAGTTGGGCATCGAGGACTGCCGATTCGAGATCGGATTTGCGGGTTGCAAGGGCGGCTTGAACCCGGTCGCGCAGGCCATTGATCAGGGGGCCCTGCTCGCGCCGTTCATCAGGACTTAAAGCCCCCATGCCCTTGAGCAGATTAGAGATCGAGCCGGTCTTGCCCAGGGCCGATACGCGCACGGCATCCAGGCTGGCCAGGTCACTGGCGGTCTCAATGGCATTGACGATCTGCGCTTCCAGAGCGGCGAGGTCGGTCATGGTCAAACCTTTATTGGACGTCAGACAGACAAACGGCGCGGGGCTAAAAGCGCCCGCGCCGTCAAGGTCTATGAGATGAGCCTGTGCTCAACAAGCCTTAAGCTAAGGCTGAACGGACCTTGTCGGCAATGGCCTTAAAGGCTGCCGGGTCGGCGGCGGCGACATCGGACAGAACCTTGCGGTCAATATCGATGCCAGCCTTGTCCAGACCATGGACGAATTGCGAATAGGTAAAGCCTTCCAACCGGGCAGCGGCATTGATGCGCTGGATCCAGAGGGCCCGGAAGCTACGCTTCTTGGTGCGGCGGTCGCGATAGGCATATTGCCCAGCGCGGTCGACGGCGGCCTTGGCCGTCTTGATGGTATTCTTGCGGCGGCCAGAAAAACCCTTGGCCTGCTCGAGAACTTTTTTGTGTCTAGCGTGGGAGACTACGCCCCGTTTAACGCGCGCCATATGAGATCACCTTTGAAAGAAGAAATTACAGGAACAAGGACGGCTCAGCCGTAGGGCATGAACAGTTTGATGGTTTTGGTGTCGGCATCCGACATCACCTTGGTCCCGCGATTTTGGCGGATATATTTGGCATTGTGGCTGATCAAGCGGTGACGCTTGCCCGCAACGCCAGCCTTAATCCGGCCAGTCGCAGTGATCTTGAAGCGCTTTTTAACGCCAGACTTGGTCTTTAACTTCGGCATTTTGCTGCAGGATCCGTAAACCCTGTCCTCTGATGGTGCGTAATGGACCGCCATGGCATGCCTAATGGCCAGGCGACCCGTAAGAACCGGCGCTTTTAGGGCAAAGGGGGCGGTGATGCAAGGGCTTGATCGGACTCAGAAACCGCTCGTTTAGGCCCGCTCGTCCTTGGGCGATCCCATGACAATATAGGTCGTGATGCTCGAGACCTGGGGCAGGGCACCGAGCACCTCGGTATGGAAGGTCTTATAGGCCTTTAGGTCCTCCACCTCGACCCGCAGCAAGTATTCCACCGTGCCGGTGATATTGTGGCATTCACGCACGGCGCTGACCGGCCCAATGGCCACCTCAAAAGCATGCTGGTCGGCCTTGGTATGGTGCGACAGGCCCACCGTGACATAGGCAATGACGCCAATACCAAGCGCGGACGGATTGAGCACGGCGCGGTAGCCGCTGATGACGCCGGTGCGCTCAAGCTCCTGCACGCGCCGCAAACAGGCAGACGGTGACAAACCGACCTTTTGGGCCAGGTCTAGATTGCTGATCCGGCCGTCGCGGGACAGCTCACGCAATATGTTTCGGCTTATGCCGTCTAATTCCTTCATTGATTGCAAACAATGTCGATTAATCGAAAAGTTTGCAAGGCTATTTCGCATAGTTTGGTGCATGCTTGCGCCATGATGACCCTAGAACTCCTTTTGGCGCTGTCCGCCTTCGCCCTCGTCTCCTCGATCACGCCCGGGCCGAACAATCTGATGCTGATGACATCCGGGACCCATTTTGGGTTTCGCCGGACCTTGCCGCATATGCTCGGCGTATCCGGCGGCTTTGTCCTCATGACCATTCTTGTCGGGCTTGGCGTGGCGGGCCTTTTTCAGGCCTTTCCGGTCAGTTTCGAAATCCTGAAATGGGCCAGTGTCGCCTATCTTTTGTATCTGGCCTGGCACATTGCCATTGCGCCGCCCCTGACCGAGCATTCGGGCGAGGACAGTCTGGGCCGCAAGCCTATGACGTTTTTGCAGGCCGCCTTATTTCAATGGATCAATCCCAAGGCCTGGACCATGGCCTTAACGGCTGTGACCGCCTATGCGCCCAAGTCCAATCCGATTATGGGCCTAGCCATAATCGCCGTGGTGTTCGGCGCGATCAATCTGCCCATGGTCGGAATCTGGACCTTGATGGGCGTCCAGATGCGGCGGTTTTTGAGCAATCCGCGCTTACAGCGTGCCTTTAATGTTGGGGCGGCCCTTCTTTTGGTCGCAACCCTCTATCCGGTCGTGTTCAGCCACCACTAGGCGAGCAGCTTGCCTCTGGATTGATGGTTTAGCCTGGTTTAGGCTGGGTATTCATCCGTTCAGAGAGGTTTGACGTGCATAAGGTTTTGTTTGGGTCGGTTGCGGCCTTGTCGCTCTTTGTCGCCGTGCCGGCCTTGGCCCAGGTCATGCCTGCCCCCGCCAGTCCGGCCATTGCCGCGCCGCAAGATGTGCCCTATGCCGCCGGGCCGATCCGGATCGAGGTCGATGCGACCGACACAGATCGGCGGATATTCACCGTGCGTCAGACCCTCCCGGTCAGTCAGGCTGGGCCGCTCACCCTGCACTATCCAGCCTGGCTACCTGGCAATCATGCGCCTCGGGGACCGATTGAACAGTTGGCCGGTCTGACCATCAGCGCTGGCGGCAAGCCGGTCGAATGGACGCGTGATCCGGTCGACATGTATGCCTTTCACCTGGCGGTGCCGCAGGGCGCTACCCAGCTCGATATCCAGTTTCAATTTCTATCGCCCACCGAGACAAGGATGGGCCGGGTCGTGGTCACGCCTAACCTATTGAACCTGCAATGGAACGCCGTTGCCCTTTATCCAGCCGGCTATTTCGCGCGGCAGATTTTGGTCGAGGCGCGCTTGCGCCTGCCGCAGGGCTGGCAATATGGCACGGCACTTGAAACAGATCAGGTCAAGGATGGCGTGATCCAGTTCAAGCCGACGCGGTTCGACACCCTGGTCGACTCGCCGATTTTCGCTGGACGCTATTTCAAACGCGTTGATCTTGATCCAAGAGGCCCTGTCCCTGTTCGGCTAAACATAGTCGCCGACCGGCCTGAGTTGCTCGAAGCCACGCCAAACCAGATCGCGGCTCATCGGAACCTTGTCCAACAGGCCTATCGTCTGTTTGGTGCCTATCATTTTGACCATTACGACTTCCTGCTCGCGCTTAGTGATAAGATGAGTGGCATTGGCCTGGAGCATCATCGCTCGAGCGAAAACGGTACCAGCCCGACCTATTTCACCGATTGGGATAAGAGCCCCGCGGGCCGCGATCTGTTGGCCCATGAATTCGCTCATTCCTGGAATGGCAAGTATCGGCGCGGGGCCGATCTCTTGACCCCGACCTTTAATGTGCCGATGCGTAACAGCCTTTTGTGGGTCTATGAGGGCCAGACCCAGTATTGGGGCAATGTCTTGGCCGCGCGCTCTGGTCTGCTCAGCAAGCAGCAAGGCCTTGAGTCCCTGGCCATGGTGGCGGCAGCGTTTGATAATCGCACCGGGCGGGTTTGGCGCAGTCTGGCCGACACGACCAATGATCCAGTGATCGCGGCGCGCAAGCCCTTGTCTTGGCGCAGCTGGCAAAGATCTGAAGACTATTATTCCGAGGGTCAATTGATCTGGCTTGATGCCGATACCCTGATCCGGGAGCGGTCGGGCGATCAGCGCAGTCTGGATGACTTCGCCAAGGCGTTTTTTGGCGGCACCAGCGGCACGTTCGAGCCCAAGCCCTATGATTTTGCCGAGGTGGTGGCGACTCTGAATGCGGTCGAGCCCTATGACTGGGCCAGCTTCCTAACCACAAGGTTGGAGGGCCATGGGCCGGGCGCGCCCCTGGACGGCCTGGCCCGCGGTGGCTATCGCCTAGTCTATACCCCTGTGCCGACCGATTTTTTTAAGGCCAATGAGGCCCGCCGCAAGATTGTCGATCTGTCCTATTCGATCGGTCTGGTTCTGGAAAAAGACGGCACGATTTCGGATGTTGCCTGGGGTGGGCCCGGCTTTAAAGCGGGACTGATTACCGGAAGCCAGGTGATTGCAGTAGGCGGCGTGGCCTATGATGCCGATGGCCTAAAGGCGGCGATTACGGCGGCAACGGATCCGGCCAAGCCGGTCGAGCTTTTGGTTAGGTCCGGCGATCGCTATCGCACCCTCAAGCTCGACTATAGCGGCGGGCTTCGCTATCCGCGTCTGGAGCGTGATCCCAAGGTCCCGGCCCGGCTGGATGCCATCTATTCGCTGCGCAAATAGGCCTTAGTGACCGGCAAGGCTAAGGGCAATCAGGCCGCCGGTTCCGACCACCACGCGCCAAATCGCAAAAGGCAAAAAGCCGTATCGCGTAACAAAGGCCAGCAGGGTCTTGACCACGAACCAGCCTGAGACAAAGGCGGTGATAAAGCCAATCGCAATCAGCCCGCCCTGGTCCAGGCTGATCGTGTCCTTGGCCTTATAGAGGTCGAGGGTAAAGGCTGCGGTCATGGTGGGTATGGCCAGGAAGAAGGAAAACTCGGCGGCTGAGCGGCGATCAGCGCCCAATACCATGGCCCCGACAATGGTCGCACCCGATCGAGAAACGCCGGGAATCATGGCCAGAACCTGAAATAGGCCCACGCCTAAGGAGGTGGCGGGCTTAAAGGCCATGGCATCAAATTGGCGCGGCGGCGGGCTGAACCGCTCTATG
Source organism: Caulobacteraceae bacterium (assembly GCA_044376615.1). Classification (GTDB taxonomy): domain Bacteria; phylum Pseudomonadota; class Alphaproteobacteria; order Caulobacterales; family Caulobacteraceae; genus CAISGS01. Next base: position 12,480 of record JBILKO010000017.1, on the reverse strand, counting down.
GCGGCCAAGGCTATGCCGCCAATAATAAGCGACCAACAAATCAGGCGCGGGCTTTCAAACAGCACCAGCTTAATGACGTCATGCAGGGCCAGGCCCAGCACGACCGCCGGGGCAAAGGCAATCATGATGCTGATGGCGAAATGCCGAGCGTGCGGATCGCTCGGAATACGCAAGACGACGCCCCATAGCTTTTGAAAATAGAGCGCGGCCAGCGCCAAGATCGCGCCGAGCTGGATCAGAACCGCAAACGTATCCCAGGCCGGGCCATCCAGGCCCATGGCCCGCTCGGCCAAGAGCAGATGTCCCGTCGAAGAGACGGGAATAAACTCGGTAATGCCTTCGATCAGGCCCAGGATAATCGCATTCAACCAATCAGGCATGGCGGTCTTTCTTAAGCGCACCAGGCGCGCAGGAGCCAGATAGACCTGAGCCGACCTTGCCTGTCCAGCCTTATTGCCGACCCGAAAAGGGTAGTATCATTCAATGCGAATAGTCAGAATAGTGGGACTCAAATGGGGACTGTGTAATGACAAAATGGTTTCGGGTAATTGTTGTTAGCCTGGCTGCAGTGTGGGCAACCAGCCTTAGTACCGCCCATGCCGCCAGCTTCGTCCAGGCCGGCAGGGTCCTGCTTGATCCCGCCACCGGCAAGGTCGAGACGGCCAAGACCTTGGTGATTGATGGCGGCAAGCTGGTGCGCGTCGTCGATGGCTATGTTTCTGAGCCCGGCGGCACGGTGATTGATCTGAAAGACCGGTTTGTTCTGCCGGGTCTGATCGATAGCCATGTCCACCTGACCAGTCAGACCAGCCCGACGAGCCGCCTGGAAGAAGTCACCCAGTCCTCGGCTGACCAGGCCATGGTCGGGGCCCGCTATGCCCGCCGCACGCTCTTAGCGGGGTTTACGACGGTTGCGGATCTGGGCGCAGACAATGGCGCCATATTTGCCCTGCGCGACGCCACCGCGCGCGGCGATGTGCCAGGGCCGCGGATCATTGCCTCAGGCTCAGCCATTTCGGTCCATGGCGGGCACGGCGATGTGAACGGGTTTCGCGAGGACGTTATGCATGTCCTGCGCCCCGGCTCAGTCTGTTCCGGTGTTGCCGATTGCCGCCGCGCGGTGCGCGAACAGGTCTGGCTGGGGGCTGATATCATCAAGATCACGGCCACGGGCGGGGTCTTGTCCAATACGGCCGCGGGCCTTGCCCAGCAGTTTTCCGATGACGAGCTGGCCGCGATTGTCGAATCCGCCCACCGCATGGGCCGCAAGGTCACGGCTCACGCCCACGGGGGCGATGGTATCAATGCCTTCTTGAAGGCGGGCGGTGACAGTATCGAGCACGGCACCTATCTGGATGCCAAATCGATCGCTCTGTTTAAGGCCTCGGGTGCCTATCTGGTCCCAACCCTGATGGCGGGGGACTATGTCGCCAGGATTGCCGCCTCTAAGGACAATTTCCTCACCCCCGCCCAGACCGTTAAGGCCTTGCAGGCTGGCCCAAAAATGCTCGACATGGCCAGGCGCGCGCATGAGGGCGGGGTCAAGATCGCTTTCGGCACCGATACCGGTGTCTCGCCCCATGGCGACAATGCCTATGAATTCGTGCTCCTGACTCGGGCTGGCCTGACGCCTTTGGAAGCGGTGCAGAGCGCCACCATTGCTGCCGCCGATCACCTCGGCCTCGGCGATCAGATCGGCCGCCTCAGCCCAGGCTTTGCCGCGGACCTGATCGCGGTCAAGGGCGACCCCCTTGCCGATGTCACGACCTTGCAAAAGGTTGAATTTGTGATGAAGGGCGGGGTGGTGTTCAAGCCCTAAGGCCCAAGCCTAACTGAGAGTCGTTCGCGCTGTCGCCTAGGGCCTGGGCGCGCTAAACTCAGCCCATGTCTAGTCCCCATACCCACGGCCTGAATCTGGCCCAGTCCGGCGCCCTGACCCGTTATGCCACCACCCTGTCGGTTGGGGTGGCGGCGGTCCTGATCGTGATCAAGGCGATTGCCTGGGTCCAGTCGGGGTCTGTCTCGATGATGGCTTCACTGGCCGATTCCAGCCTGGATTTGGTCGCGTCCCTGGTCACCTTCTTCGCCGTCCGCTATGCCGCCGCGCCGCCGGATGCTGAGCACCGGTTTGGCCATGGTAAGGCTGAGGCCTTTGCCAGCCTGATCCAGGGTGGTCTCGTGTTCGCTTCTGCGGCCCTGATTGGTCAGGAAGCCTTTAACCGGATCGCCCATCCGCACCCGATTGAGCAAGAGGGCTGGGCCATGGTGGTTATGCTGGTCTCGATTGGCCTGACCTTGGCCCTGATCGCGGCCCAGTCCCGTGTCCTGCGCCAGACCGGATCGGTGGCGGTCTCGGGCGACCGGGCCCATTATGCGGCGGATCTTGCGTCTAATGCCATTTCTCTGATCGGGATTGGCGCGGTCGCCCTATTTCACATGCCGGTGCTGGATGCCATTGGCGGCTTGATCGTGGCCGCCTGGCTGGTCTGGGGCGCAGTCGGCGTGTTCAGCCAGGCCTCAGTCCAATTGATGGATCAGGAACTGCCTGACGCGCAAAGGGCCAGCATTATTCATCTGATGACCCAGGATGATCGTATTCGCGGCGTCCATCAGCTGCGCACTCGCGCCTCTGGCCCCTTTATTCACATGCAGATGCATGCTGATCTCGACCCCAGCCTGTCCCTGGTCGAGGCGCATAATGTGATGGTGGCGGCCGAAAATCGGGTTCTGGAAGCGTTTCCCGCCGCCGACATCCTGATCCATCCAGACCCCAGCGGCCTGGCCGAGCCGCATGGCGGCGCCTTTGCTGAAACCGCCGCCGCGCATGGCGGTCATAGTCATGATTAAGGGTTTATATACAGCTTGGACGGGATAAGCGGCTAGACTTGCATTTTGTTTGTGCAATCGCCCGGTCCTAACCCCATAAGCCATGTCCCTCACCCGCAGCCTTCACCATTTTCCGCTTGATCCCGCCTCGCGCCAGGTCCGCCTGGCCTTGGGCGAAAAGCGGCTCTTGTTCAGTGAAGTGTCGGAGCGCTATTGGGAACCCAAGGCCAGTCTCGAGGCCATGAACCCGTCGGGCCTGACCCCGATCTTGGTCGAGCTTCAGGGCGCGCACCGCCTGGTCATCTGCGAGAGCCGGGCCATACTGGAGCATCTGGAAGAACAGTATCCGCAGCCCGACCTCTTGGGCCCCGACCCCGCCACGCGGGCAGAGGCCAGGCGCATTGTCCAATGGTTCGAGCGCAAGTTCGATAATGAGGTCAATGCCTATATCCTCTATGAAAAAATGGATAAGCGGCTCTTGGGCCTGGGCGCGCCAGACCTTGGCAATCTGCGCCAGGGTCGGACCAATTTGCGGGCGCATATGACCTATTTGGAAAGCCTCTTGGCCGATCGTGACTGGCTGGCCGGGCCGAGGGTTTCACAGGCTGATTTTGCCGCTGCGGCCCATATTTCGGTGATCGACTATTTTGGCGATGTGCCCTGGCGCGAATTTTCCGCCGCCAAGACCTGGTATATGAAGATCAAGTCGCGGCCGTGTTTTCGCCCCCTCTTGGCCGATCGCTGGCCGGGCCTGGCGCCGTCTGGGCATTATGACAATCTCGATTTCTGAGGACACCAGCCCAGAGGCGCAAATCCGGGCCAAGGCCCTGGCGCTTGGCTTTGAGGTTTGCGGCTTTACCAGCGTCACCGAGCCCTGGCCCGCCAGCGCGCGCCTGGCCGCCTTTATTGAAGCCGGTCATCACGGCCAGATGGATTGGATGGCGGAGACGCTCGATCGCCGATCGCATCCGGGGGCGCTTTGGCCCGGGGCGAGAAGCGCCATCATGCTGGGTCTCAATTATGGTCCTGACCATGATCCGCTTGAGGCGCTAAAGGCCAAGGACCGCGGCACGATCTCGGTCTATGCCCAGGGCGATGATTATCACGACCTGATCAAGAAACGGCTTAAAGCCCTGGCGCGCTGGCTGGTGGAACAATTCGGCGGCGAATTAAAGGTGTTTGTCGATACCGCCCCCCTGATGGAAAAGCCCCTGGCCCAGCAGGCGGGTCTGGGCTGGCAGGGCAAGCATACCAATCTGGTCTCACGCCAGCTGGGCTCCTGGCTGTTTTTGGGTGCAATCTTGACCGAGCTTGTGCTTGAGCCCGACGCCGCCGAGATCGATCATTGCGGCTCTTGCCAGGCCTGCCTGGATATTTGCCCGACAGGTGCCTTTCCCGCGCCCTATAAGCTCGATGCCCGGCGCTGCATCTCTTACCTGACCATTGAGCATAAGGGCCCGGTCGATGAGGCCCTGCGCCCAGCCCTGGGCAACCGGATCTATGGCTGTGATGACTGCCTGGCCGTCTGTCCCTGGAACAAGTTTGCGCAGGTCGGCAACGAAATGGCCCTGCAACCGCGTCCAGCCCTAACCGCGCCCGCCCTTGCCGATCTGGCTGGGCTGGATGATGTCAGCTTTCGTGCCCTATTCGCCAAGAGCCCGATCAAGCGCATTGGCCGCGACCGGTTTGTCCGCAATGTCCTCTATGCGATTGGTAATAGTGGTGAGCCGAGCCTTCGCCCTGTCGCTGAGGGCCTATGTCAAGACCCGGATCAGGCCGTTGCTGATGCCGCAAGCTGGGCAGTGGCGCGGTTGGGTGACGGGCCAACATAGATCGAAGCGGGCCGGATCAAGCGTCCGCCCAGGGCCTGTTCCCGCGCATGGGCGATCCAGCCGGCGGTGCGGCCCGCGGCAAAGACGCAGGTGAAATGTTCGGCCTTAAAGCCGAGGGCCTCGAGCAGGAGCGCGGTATAAAACTCGACATTGGTTTGCAAAGACCGGTCCGGCTTGCGCGCCTTGAGCACGGCCAAAACGGCGGTTTCGACGGCTTCAGCAAAGGCCAGGCGGCCCAGATTGGCTGATCCCGCCTTGGCCATGGCCTTGATCGCACCTTTTAAGGCATCGGCCCTGGGGTCGCGGACCTTATAGATGCGGTGGCCAAAGCCCATCAGCCGGTCGCCCCGGTCTAGGGCCTGTTCGATCCAGGCCTGGGCATTATCCGGATGCCCAATCTCATCCAGCATGGCAATGATTGGCCCCGGCGCGCCGCCATGCAAAGGCCCTTTCAGCGCGCCTTGCCCCGCCAGCACGGCAGAGGTCAGGCCCGACTGGGTTGAGGCCACGACCCGCGCGGCAAAGGTTGAGGCATTGAGGCCATGATCCGACACCGTGACCAGATAGGTATCTAGGCCCCTAACCTCTGCCGCGCTGGCCCTTGTGCCGCGCATCATGTGCAGCATGTCGGCAGCGTGGCCAAGGGCGGGGTCTGGCGCAATCGGACCAAGGCCAAGCCGGCCCCGGGCCACGGCGGCGGTAAAGACCGACTGGGCGGCGATCAGGCGAAGGGCGCAGGCCAGGTCCTGCCCATCGGCCAGGCGCGCGGTGAGGGCCCGCACCGCCTCAATCGGCTCGAGCGACAGGAGCCGGGCATCCAAGGCTTCCGTTTCCGCAAACACCTCAGCCCGCGCTCGGCCAAGCTTTTCGGTCAGGGCGTCTAATGGTGGCAGGTCATCGAAGAACCCCTGAAACAGGCGATGGATCAGGGCTTCAAAACTGACCTTACCTGCCAACTCGTCCAAAGTCGCGCCGCGCAGGATCAACCGCCCGGCCGTGCCATCAACATCACTCAAGACCGTATTGGCGGCAATTATGCCTTCTAGACCGTCTGACATGACCCAAAATCCTCCTTGATTTCGCGGTGATCTTGCGCCCAAACTGTATATCGTCAATCTTGATCAATATAATCAATCTATGGAGCAAGCCTTGGCCGACTGGATCAGTGCGAAAGCGGCGATGGAGCGGCTGAATATCCGGCCCCAGACCCTCTATGCCTATGTCAGCCGCGGCAAGATCGAGGCGCGCAGCTTGACCGATGACCCGCGCCAAAGCCTTTATCGCGCCGCCGATATTGCCAAGCTTCAGGTGCGCAAGGCGCGCGGGCGCAAGGCCTCGACCGTAGCTGAGGATACGATTGCCCTGGGCGAGCCAGTCCTAGCCTCTTCGATCACTAGTCTAAGCGGCGGGCGGCTCTATTATCGCGGCAAGGATGCGGCCCAGCTTTGCCAGACCGAGACGCTGGAGACAGTGGCCGCCCTCCTATGGGCCAATGACCACCCGCCAATGCCCGCGCCGGAGCTCGGCCCCGTGCCCGGCCCCGATGGCAAGACCCGCGCCTTTGCCGCCCTGGCCCGGGCGGCGGCGACCGGCGCCCCCATGCGCGGGCGGCATATGGACCTGTTACAGGCAGAAGCCGGCCAGGTCCTGCACAGCCTGGCCGATGCGGTGGCCGGGCCAGCGGCCGCCACAGGACCGATCCATCAGCGCCTGGCCACGGCCTGGGGCTGTGACGCGGCGGGGGCGCAGCTGGTGCGTCAGGCCCTGGTCCTGTTGGCGGATCACGAGCTCAATGCCTCGACCTTTGCCGCCCGGGTTGCGGCCTCGACCGGGGTGAGCCTGGCCGCCTCGGCCCTGGCCGGGCTTTGCGCCTTATCGGGGCCCTTACATGGCGGCATGGTGGCGCGGGTTTCGGTCTTTATGGAGGAGGCGGCGCAAAAGGGTGCTGTGGCCGCGATCCGGGCGCGGCTGGATCGGGGCGCAAACCTGCCTGGCTTTGGTCACCCGCTCTATCTCGATGGCGATCCCAGGGCCAAGGCTCTGCTAGCCGCTATCAGCTTGCCCGCTGAATTCGCTGAGGTCTTGAGCGCCAGCGCCGCCGCCACCGGCACCCCGCCCAATATCGATTTTGCCCTGGCGGCCCTGGCGGCGCGGCTAAACCTGCCTGCCGAAGCACCGTTCCTGATCTTTGCCACGGCCCGCTGCGCCGGTTGGCTGGCCCATGCGCTGGAACAGCACCAGACCGGCCACCTGATCCGGCCTCGCGCGCGCTATGTTGGGCCGGGGTTGGAGCGCTAAACCGGCCTGACCCCATAGGACTTATAGCCATTTTCCGTCTGGGTCTCGACCGTGCGGTCTGGAAACAGGGCATAGCTGGGGGCCCAGATGCGCTCGATCTTGTCGATCTTGACGGCGATGATGCCTCGGACCGGAAAATCAGGCCCAGCCATGGCCAGCAGGCGCGCGCCTAAGGCTTGAAACTCCAGCGCGTCGGGCAGGACCAGACGGGCCTGGCCCAGCAATTTAAAGCCCTTTTGCCGAAACACATCGACCAGGCTGACACAGACGCGCGGATTAGCCGCCAGGTTTTTCACGCTTTTGGGCGAGGCAATCTCGGCAATCAGCAGCGTGTCATCGCCATGATCGCAAAAGATCTCCTTGGGGCTGACATTGGGCTGGCCATCGGCACTGACCGTCGCTAGCCAGCACAGGACCGAATTTTGGATATCCTCACGAACGGCGGCGTTGAGCATGGCGGCCTAACCCGGCACGCCCGTCTCAAGCTCTTCCAGCCACACCGCTGCCGAGGCGTCCGAGGGCATGCGCCAGTCGCCGCGGGGGGAGAGGGCGCCGCCGGAGCTGATCTTGGGGCTGTTGGGCACCGCGCTGCGTTTGAACTGGTTGGCGAAGAAGCGTTTTAAAAAGAGGGCCATCCAGGTCTTGATCGTGGCCAGGTCATAGGCCGGACGCGCCGTATCGGGCGTATTCGCGGGCCAGTCGCCCTTGGCGGCATCATGCCAGGCCTGCCAGGCCAGATAGGCAATCTTGGACGGCTTAAAGCCATAGCGGGTTAGGTAATAGAGGGTAAAATCTTGCAGGGCATAGGGGCCGATCATGCCTTGCGTCGATTGCACCGCGCCATCGGCCCCGGCGGGGATCAACTCGGGCGAGATTTCGGTGTCCAGGACGGCGTGCAGCAGCTTGGCGGTCTCGTCGCTGAAATCGCCTGAGGCGGCGGCAAAGCGGATCAGGTGCTGGATCAGGGTCTTAGACACCCCGGCATTGGGGTTATAATGGCTCATATGATCGCCAACCCCATAGGTGCACCAGCCCAGCGCCAGCTCCGACAGATCGCCGGTCCCGACGACCAGGGCAGCGTTTTGATTGGCGAGGCGGAATAGGTAATCGGTGCGCAGGCCGGCCTGGACATTCTCAAAGGTCACATCATAGACCGGCTTGCCCTTGCCATAAGGGTGGCCAAGATCGGCGAGCATTTGCTGGGCAGCAGGGCGGATATCCAGCTCATGGGCGTTAACGCCCAGGGCCTGCATCAGGGCATGAGCATTGGATTTGGTCGCGTCCGAGGTCGCAAAGCCGGGCAAGGTATAGGCCAGGACATTTTGGTGCGGTAGGCCGAGCTGATCCATCACCTTGACCGCGACAATCAGGGCCTGGGTGGAATCGAGGCCGCCTGAGACGCCGATGACGAGATGCTTCAGGCCCGTCGATTTAAGCCGTGTGGCCAGTCCCTGGACCTGGATATTCCAGGCCTCATAACAGTTTTCGGCCAGCTCATCGGGATTAGACGGCACATAGGGAAACCGCTCGATATTGCGGATCAAGTCCAGTTTTTGGGTCGGGGCCTCAAAGTCAAATTCGACCGTGTCAAAGCCCTCGCCATCGCGGCGGCTGCACAGGGCCGCATCATTCCAGGTGCCGGTGCGCAGGCGCTCTTGCCGGATACGGCCCAGATCCAGATCGGCAAGGGTCAAGGTCGGCTCTGGGCTAAAGCGCTGCGACTGGGCCAAGGTCTGACCCAGCTCGAAAATCGCGCCCTGTCCGTCCCAGGCGAGATCTGTTGTCGATTCCCCCGGTCCCGCCGCCGAATAGGCATAGGCGGCCTGGCACCGCTCAGACTGGGACCGGCACAGCAGGTTACGGGTCTTGGCCTTGCCAATGGTGATGTTGCTGGCCGACAGGTTAAGCAGGATTTCTGCGCCCGCTAGGGCCGCCGCACTGCTGGGCGGGGTCGGGGTCCAGATGTCTTCACAGATCTCGATGTGAAAACAAAACGGCGTGCGACCAACCGCCTGAAACAGGATATCGACGCCGAACGGCACTTCTTCACCCGCTATGGTGATGGTCTCGCCCATCAGGTCCGCGCCGGGGGTGAACCAGCGCCGCTCATAAAATTCGCGGTAATTGGGCAGATAGGCCTTGGGCACGGCGCCAAGAATGCGGCCATCATGCAGAGCCACAGCGCAATTATAGAGCCCGCCCTGGAACCTTAGGGGCGCGCCGACGACACAGACCGGCGTCAGGCCCTCCGTGGCCATGGTCAGGCGCGCCAACTCGGCCTCGACCGCATCGAGCAGGGGCTGTTGCAGCAGGAGGTCGTCAATCGCATAGGCGCTGAGGCCCAGTTCTGGGAACAGGAGAATGGCCGCGCCTGCCGCATGACCCTTTTGGATCAGGTCCAGGGTCTGGTCGCCATTAAAGCTTACATCAGCGGGCCGCAGGGCAGGCACGCAGACGCCGAGCCGGACAAAGTCGTGGCTATAGGGCGAGAAAAACTCAGGCGCAGCAGTATCAGCCATTGGAACCCAGACAATAACCCGGTGAATGCTGCCGCCATAATAGGGCATGCACGGTTAAGATGCCATGTTTTGAAAAAGCGGCGGGCTTGGTGGGGGCTCAGGCGCGCCAAGAGTGGCCTAGATCGGCATTTGCGGGCATAAGGCATGGGCATGACCAACCCGCCCGCCTCCAATGCGCCAAAGCCTGCGCCCCTGATCAGTGTGCTGATCATTGCCTATCAAAGCGGCGAGACCCTAGGGCGGTGTTTGGCGGCCCTAGAGGCCCAGAGCTTTCGCGATTTTGAGATTATCCTGGTCGATAATGCCTCGACGGACGGCGCGCCCCAGGCCGCCTTGGCCGATGGTCCAGGGCCGTCTCTGATCGCGGCGGGGACAAATCTCGGCTTTGCAGCGGGCAATAATTTGGCGGCGCAAGCGGCGAGGGGGCGGTGGCTGGCCCTGCTCAATCCTGACGCCTATCCGCAAGCCGATTGGCTCGAACAGTTGGTTCGCGCCAGTCAGGCCTTGCCTGCGATCAAGAGCTTTGCCAGCCTACAGGTGCGGGCCGATGATCCAGCGCGGCTGGACGGCGCTGGTGATGTCCTGACCTTGGCCGGCATCCCCTATCGCGGCGGCTATGACCAGCCGGTTCGCGCCCTGCCCATGGGCGAAGTGTTTTCCGCTTGCGGCGCGGCCCATCTGATCGACCGGGACCTATTCCTCGCACTCGGCGGCTTTGATGAGACATTCTTCTGTTACTGCGAAGACGTTGATCTGGGCTATCGGCTGAGGCTGATCGGCCAGGCTACTGTGCTGGTTCCGGAAGCCGTGGTCGCCCATGTCGGCTCGGCCGTGTTTGGCGCGCGCTCGGACTTTTCCCTATTTCACGGCACCAGAAACCGGCTCTGGTGCTTGGTCAAGAACACGCCTTGGCCGCTCGTGCCGCTGGTAGCCGTTCTGCACCTCTTCGCCTTAGTCGGGATATTTGGCCTACATCTGATGCGCGGCGAAATTAAGCCGGTTTGGCGCGGCTTGATGGCAGCTCTGAAGGGGCTTGGCCCGGTACTAGAAGCCCGCAAGGCGATTCAAGCCGGGCGCACGGCCTCAAGCGGCAAGATCTTGCGAGCCTTGGCCAACAACCCGCTCGACCTGATTCGGCGAGCGGTCGTGATCAATCCCCTTAAGCCCTAGCCCGCAGGCGGGGCCGGGTGCGGCATGACATCAATCAGCTGGATGCGAAACACCATGACGCTATTGGGCGGAATGGGGCCCGCGCCTTGCGCGCCATAGCCCAAGGCAGGCGGCACATAGAGCAGCCATTCATCGCCGGGCTTCATCAATTGAAGGGCCTCTGTCCAGGCGGGGATCAGGCCCCTGAGCGGGAAGGTGGCCGGGGTACCGCGCTGGAAAGAGCTATCAAAAACAAGGCCCGAAAGCAGCTTGCCCTCATAATGCACCTTGACCTCATCGACCACCTTAGGGCTGACGCCAGTGGCTGGGCCAGCCTTGACGACCTTGTATTGCACGCCGCTGGGCAGGGTCTTAACGCCCCGGACCTTGGCATTCTTGGCCATAAAGGCCGCCGCGGCATCGAGATTTTCCGCCGCCTGCTTACTGGGTGCACAGGCCGACAGACCGGCAAGGAGGGCAAGGCTAGCAAGGATCGGGACGAAAAGGCGCATGGCAACAGGTTCCAAAGGGCTCAAGGTCTAGACAGATCTGGGGGGATAGCCGCGTTCGCGCAAGGCATCAATAATGTCTTGAGTGTGCTGAGCGTCGCGGGTCTCGATCATGATATCGAATTCTGCGCCCTTGGCGGGCACGTCCAGGGCCAGGCGGTTATGCGCGACCTCGATAATATTGGCGCCCATATTGCCGATCAGGGCCGAGACATTGGCTAACAGGCCCGGCCGGTCATCGCCAACAATGCGTAGGCTGATCAGGCGCTGGGCCCGCACGAGTTCGCGGGTCAGGACTGAGGTCAGGAGCCTTGTATCAATATTGCCGCCGCAAAGGATCAGGCCGCACTTCTTGCCGCGAAACTTTTCGGGAAAGGCGAGTAGGGCGGCCAGGGCCGCAGCTCCAGCCCCTTCGGCGATGGTCTTTTCTACGGTACAAAACAGCGATATGGCCCGCTCAAAATAGGGCTCCTCGATCAAGAGCACCTCCTCGACCAGGGGCCGGGCAATGCTATAGGCCAGGTCACCAACGGTCTTGACCGCTATACCCTCGGCAATGGTCTGGCCGCCCGTATTGGTGCTCATGCCGCGCATACGGGCGGTAAAGGACGGATACATGGCCGGCTCGACCCCGAGGATCTTGATATTGGGGTTCATGTGTTTGGCCGCCGTGGCCATGCCCGCTATTAAGCCGCCGCCGCCAATCGGTATGGGCAGGACCTCTAGATCGGGCACATCCTCAAGCATTTCCAGCGCCACCGTGCCCTGTCCGGCCATGACGTCATAATCATTGAACGGATGGACAAACACCAGGCCGCGTTCATCGCGCAATTTGGCGGCAAAGGCGGCGGCATCATCATAGGTCTCGCCTTCCAGCAGGACCTCGGCGCCATGCGCACGGGTATGCTCCACCTTCACAAAGGGCGTGCCCTTGGGCATGACAATGGTCGCGGGCACGCCCAGGCGCGCCGCATGATAGGCCAGTCCTTGCGAATGATTGCCCGCGGAAGCGGCGATCACGCCGCGGCTTTTCTCTTCAGCCGTCATCAGGGCGAGCTTGTTTAGGGCACCGCGCTCCTTAAATGCGGCCGTGAATTGCAGATTCTCAAACTTAATCCAGACCTCGGCCCCGGTAATCTCAGACAAGGTGCGTGAATGGCGGCAGGGCGTGCGCTCAATATGGCCCTTGAGGCGTTCAGCGGCGGACTGGATATGGGCAAAGCTTAAAGACATGGAACTACCGATAATCTGTCAGATCAGGCGAGATAGCCCCGCCCAAAGCGCGCGCAAACTAGCGGCCAAGCCACGAAACTGCAATCGACAGTCGCTGAAACCCTAGACCACGCG
>JBILKO010000153.1:0-4191 GCA_044376615.1 Caulobacteraceae bacterium | reverse complement strand
CCGCTTCGCGGTCCCCCTCCCCCAGAGGGGGAGGATTGACGGTGGCTAATCTTCCCCCTCTGGGGGAAATCCCGGCGAAGCCGGGGAAGGGGGCCAGGGCCAGTTGCACCCCACACCCAAACCCCCTAAATTCACCCCATGCGCCAGTCCTTTACAGAATCCACCGATCGCTCCTTTGGTCCAAAGCATCTGCCCCTGATCCGGCAGGCTATGACCGCCCAAGGCCTAGATGGTCTCTTGGTCCCGCACGAGGATGAGCATCAGAACGAATACCTGCCTGCGGCCAATGATCGCCTCGCCTGGGCGACGGGCTTTACCGGTTCAGCCGGCGCGGCGGTCGTGTTTAAGGACAAGGCCGCCATATTTGTCGATGGCCGCTATACAATTCAGGTCCGTGACCAGGTCGATAGCGCCGTTTTAGAAATCCGCAGCCTCGAGGATAATGGCGTTGCGTCTTATCTGACCGAGCAGGCCAAGACCGGTCAGGTCATCGGCTATGACCCGCGTCTGCACAGCCCTGAAACCCTCGATCGCCTGAACGCCGCCGCCAAGGCCGCAGGCGCGACCCTGAAGCCCGTCAGCGCCAATCCGCTCGATCAGGCTTGGCAAGACCGCCCTGCCCAGCCGAGCGCCCCGGTCGTGCCGCACCCCGTCGAATACGCAGGCGAAACCTCAGAGGCCAAGCGCGCCCGGATCGGCGCGGCGCTTGGCGACGCTCAAGCCGCCGTCTTAACGGCCCCAGCCTCCATGGCCTGGCTGTTCAATATTCGCGGCGGCGATGTCATTCGCACGCCCCTGCCCCTAGCCCAGGCGATCCTTAATAAGGATGGCAGCGCCCAGCTGTTTCTCGATCCGGTCAAGGTCACCGACGAACTTCCCGCCTGGCTTGGCAATCAGGTTGCCCTGCAGCCGCCAGAAGCCCTGCCCGCCGCCCTTGATGCCCTAGGCGGCCAGACGGTTCTGATTGATCCGGCCCAGTCCTCCGCCTGGTATTTTGACCGTTTAGAAGCCGCTGGAGCCAAGATTGTTCGGGCCATGGATCCCTGCACCCTGCCCCGGGCGTGCAAAAACGCCATCGAGATTGAGGGTAGCCGCAAAGCCCATGCCCGCGACGGCGCAGCCCTGACCCGCTTCCTCTATTGGTTGGCCACCGATGGCCAGGTCTCACCACCTGACGAGCTAGAGGCCGTGACCAAGCTAGAAGGCCTACGTGAAGCCACTGGCATGCTCAAGGATCTGTCTTTCGATACGATTGCCGGGGCCGGATCGAATGGCGCGATCTGCCACTATCACCCCTCAGCACGGCTGAACCAGCGCTCCAAGCTGGGTTCGTTGCTGCTCGTCGATTCTGGCGGCCAATATCTTGATGGCACAACCGATGTCACCCGCACCGTAGCAATTGGTGAGCCTAGCGCGGAGATGGCGCAGCGTTTTACCCTGGTACTCAAAGGCCACCTGGCGCTTGGCCGGGTGCGCTTCCCGGTCGGCACAACGGGTTCAGCCCTCGATGCCCTGGCACGCCTGCCGCTCTGGATGGCGGGGCTGGATTATGACCATGGCACCGGCCACGGCGTTGGCAGCTATCTTGGCGTCCATGAAGGCCCGCACCGGATTTCCAAGGTACCCAATACCATCGCGCTGCAGCCCGGCATGATCGTCTCGAACGAGCCCGGATTTTATAAAGACGGCGAATACGGCATCCGCATCGAAAACCTCCAGGTCGTCACCCCCGCTGCGCCAATCGCAGGCGGTGAGCGCCCCATGCTCGGCTTTGAGCAACTGACCCTAGCCCCGATCGATCGCCGCCTCGTGGTCAAGGCCCTGCTTACGCCGGAAGAGATCGCCCAGTTCGATGCCTATCATGCGCGGGTCCTGGCCGTGGTTGGGCCCTTGGTTGAAGCACCGGTTCGGGCTTGGCTGGCCGCGGTCTGTGCGCCGATCTAGTCGGGTTTAAACCCCTGAGCGGCGTTCGGCAGCCTTGTAGACGGCACTGCGCTCGCGCTTGCCGACAGCGACCACCAAAACGATTAGGTCAATATCCTTGACTTGATAGACGAGGCGGTAACCCGCCTGGCGCAGCTTAATCTTGTAGCGATCTTTGGCACCATACATGCGCGCCGACGGGACATGGGGATTTTGCAGCCGTTCAGCCAGCCTAGTCTTAAATTGCTCGCGGATCGTAGTCTCGAGTTTGCGCCATTCTTTTAGCGCCACATCCAGAAAAGCGAGCTCATAGCTCATCCAGCGTGACCTTGATCACGGCTTGGCCCTCGCGCGCATCAGCAATCGCATTGAGTTCGAAATCCTCAATGCGGTCCAGCATGGCCTCATACGCCTTGGCTGGTACGCAATAAAAGGCAGGTTCATTGCGATTTAGGATCGCCACAGCAAATCCTTCGCCCGCTGCCACCGTGCCCATCGGGTTCTTTTTCAGCTCAGAAACACTGGCACTGGTCGTCGCAAAGATTTGGTTTGCCATTTAAGACCTCTTAAGGACACCAATTTTAGCACTTTTAAGAGGTCTTTTCAATAGATGTGACTCTGCCCTATTTCAACCGCGTCCAGGTCTGGGTCTTGCACAGGGGCGCGACAATGCAGCCCTTGACCTGCAGGACATCATTCGAGGCCAGCTTAACTGTGGCCTGATAGACGCCGCCATCATTGGGATTATAGATGGTGCCGCCAGTCCAGACTTGGGGGCCGCCGCTAAAGCCTTGCATGATGGTTAGGCCAAGCAGGGGTCGACCGCGCAGGGCTGGGTTCTTGTTTTTGTCGTCTGTATTGCTGCGGCCTGCCTGAGGTGCGCCGTCGCCGAGAATCTTGCCGCAGATCGAATTACCGCAGCGCTCGATCGCGATCTTGCCGCCTTCTTCCGCGGTCCACCAAACGCCGGTGACATCGGAGGCCAGAGCCGATGTTGCTAGGGCCAGGGTGGCCATCAGGGTGGCACGGCCAATCTTTTTCATAACGGTCTCCAAGATTTGAGGCATGTTTGAACACTATACTACTGCAAATCTTGGCGGGATCAAGACCGTTAAGCCTGTTTGAAACCCATCAGGCTTGCCTTAGAACAGGCCTATCGGCGGCAATGCCGCAGTCCTGTTGTCTTTCAATGGTCTGGCCTTATGACTGTCCTATCGCGGGTCATGCCGTTTTTTGCGCTCATCGCCCTTGGCCTGATCCTGGGCCGGTTCAAAAAGCTGGACGAGTCTGTCGCAAAGGGTCTGCCGACCTATGTGCTTTGGGTCGGTTTTCCCGCCCTCCTGATCCATTCGCTCAGCCACGCGCCGCCACCGACCCTGGCCATGGCAACTAACTTCGGTCTCTATTTTCTGGCCGCCACAAGTCCGCTGCTGCTCGTGCCTTTAATCGGGCGCGGGCTTGGCTGGTCGCCTGCCGAACGCGGTGGGGTGGCCATGGCCAGCAGTGTGGGCAATACAGCCTTTCTTGGCGCGCCCTTGGCCATATCCGTCTTTGGCGCCAAGGCCGCGCCCATGGCCGCCCAGATTGTCGCAATCGACTTTGTCCTAATCGCCGCCTTGGCTGTCGCTGGCCTCCAAAGAGCAAAAGGGAATGTATCCAGGATCAAGGCCCTCGGGCGCGCCCTCACCAATCCCATTGTTGCCGCCGCCTCGATCGGGGTTGGCCTGTCCTTAGGCAAGGTCACGCTTCCGGCCTTTCTGGATCAGGCCATAGGCCTTGCGGGCGCCACGGGCAGCCCTGTGGGGCTGGTCGCGCTTGGCCTCGTCATTGGACTTGAGGGCCGCCGCCCAGCGAAGGGCGAAGCTGCGCCCGTGATCATCGCGATGGGCTTAAAGCTCCTGCTTGTGCCTGCCCTGGTCTGGACGGCCCTAAACCTTGCCGGTGCGCCGCCGAACTTTATCGCCGTTGCGACCTTGATGGCCGCCTGCCCAGCGGCGGTAAACGTCTTTATCCAAACCCGGGCCTATGGCGTCTTTGCCAAGGGGGCCGCGCAGGCCGTGGCGATTGGGACGGGCCTGTCGGTGATCAGTCTAACACTCCTAGCCAGCCTATTGGCCGCCTGGCTAGGCTAGACCCCGCCCCCCAGTCCGAACACAGCAAAACCGCCGCTGAGGGGTTTCCTCAGCGGCGGCTTGTTTAGTCTGTGACCTCGAGCTTGGCTCTCGAGGTTGGACTATTCGACGATCTTGGCCACGACGCCGGCGCCGA
>JBILKO010000181.1:0-4192 GCA_044376615.1 Caulobacteraceae bacterium | reverse complement strand
CACGAATCGGCCATCTTCAAGATGTTTACCGACGCGGACGCCAACGACACCATGGTGCTCGATCTGGCTCGAATTCGTACGCTGAACACGGGCGACGAATGGCGCTACGATGCATCCACCGGCGAGCTGATTTTTAACCCTATGGCCAACGCCAATGGAGTGCGCCAGATCGAGGTTGCTGTGAAAGACCGGGCCGGTGCAGGCAGTAGCACCGTGGTCTTGGACTTGAATGTCACCCCAGTCAACGATGCGCCTATTGCGAATGCTGTGTTTCTCAAGGTGGCAGAGGATGGACTGGCCGGATCGCAGCGGCCGGTTGATCGAGCAACGGTTAACTTGGATATCAGCGCTATCCTGTCCAAAGCCAGCGATATCGATGGCGATGCCCTAAGCGTGATTGCCGTGGGGCAAGCTTCTGTGGCTGGTACCACCTTGGAACTCGACAGCGCTAACAATCGCATTCGAATGCTGCTGCCGAATAACTACTCCGGCCCACTGCAGTTTCAGTACACCGTTTCAGACGGTAAAGGCGGAAACACTACGCAGACGGCTTCCGTTAACGTTTACGCGGTCAATGACAGCCCGACCGTGGTACCGGTTTATTTGGGTGATGGGGGGGGGTCGGGTTGGCTCAGCTATCGACTAGACATCACAGACGTGGAAGACGGGATTAATGAATATGGTTCTATTGCAATAGAAACGCATCCAAAACTAGCATCTGTTCATCTGAGATCACAGCTTGGATTGTTTGATGAAGGATATGGTTTGGTTGGAGCGAGCGATGAATATTTCGCGGTTACCAATTGGAGGCGTGGTGTATCCAGCCGCACGGAAACCGTCACCTTTAAGGTTACCGATAAGGGCGGGGCTAGTGTTTACGTGCCGGTCAACTTTTGGTTAAACGGCTGGGATCCCATTGTTTTTGATCTTGGCAATGACGGCCTGGAATTCACCACCGCCAAGAATGGCGTCACCACCTTCGATCTGGATGGTGATGGCAAGTTGGACAAGCTGGCCTGGACCACCGGCAAAGACGCCATGCTGGTCTACGACTACAACAACGATGGCAAGGTCACCAAATTTGATGAGTTGGCTTTTGGCAGTCACCTGGCTCAGCCCGACCCCAATTTACCCGACCTGCAGGCGTTGGCGCAAAAGGAGTTCGACGCCAACCAGGATGGAATATTTGATGCGAGTGACGTCAAGTGGACCAAGTTCAAGGTTTGGCAAGACAAAAACAACAGCGGTGTGGTGGACGATGGAGAGTTGCAAACCATGGCTGCGGCAGGGGTGCAGTCAATTGCGCTGCACGCCAATGAGCTTAATCATGCCTACAACCAGGATGTGACGATCCGTGGCTTTACCCGTGTGCGCATGACCGACGGGCGCGAACTGCAAGCGGGTGATGCACGCTTTGGTATCTACGACCCCACCACCGATACACCCGCACCCGGAACACCGGCCGTAGCCACCGCCAGCAATCAGCAAGAATTTGACACCGCGTTGGCCGATTGGCAGCGCTCGCACGATGCGATGTTGCACGCTGGCAGTACCCAGTTTGCGGGTGGGCTCAGCACACAAAAAACCTGGATCAATGCCGAGTACCGCTATGCCATGGCGGCAGAGTTATTTGCCGGTGTGCCTGCGGGCCACAGCGTGGATGTAACTCTGGCAGACGGCAGCGCCTTGCCCGGATGGCTGCGTTTTGACTCGACCAGCCGCACCCTCAGTGGCACCCCAGGCCAGTACCAGCAGGGCTTGCTCAATTTCAAGGTGGTCTCACGCGGCACCACGGCCGATGCAGGCCAACAGACCTTGGGCAGCTTCACCCTGGAGGTTGCACAATACAACCAGGCGCCGGTCTTGTACGGATCAATCACCATGCAGGTGGCCAACGAGGGTGAGTCGTTCGACTTGAACATCGCCCCCAATTTGTTTATAGACCGGGATGCAACAGACGTGTTGCGCTTTACCGCCACCCTGTCCGACGGCAGCGCCTTGCCAAGCTGGCTGCATTTTGATGCGGTCAACTTGCGCTTTTCCGGTACACCCTCGCCGGAGGATGTGGGGCCACTAGCGATTCGACTGACCGCACGTGACAACGCACAAGCCAGTGCGAGCCATACCTTTGCCCTCTACGTGGCAGGCATCAATGACGCGCCTGACCTCAAGCAAGGTTTGCAAGCTTTTGGCTTGCGGGTGGGTCAAGTGAACAGTTACACGATACCGCTGGATGCGTTTGTAGACCCGGACAAGGGCGACAGCCTGAGCCTGACGGTGAGCATGGCCAATGGCACCGCACTACCCAGCTGGTTGCGCTTCGACCCGGTAACCCGCACGCTCAGCGGCACACCCTTGGCTGCCGATGTGCTCGTGTCTCAGGTCTTGCGCATTACCGCGACCGACAAGGCCGGAGAAAAGATCAATACCTGGCTGAGCATGGGCGGGGGCCAGTGGGGAACCAACGGCGACGACAACCTGGTGGGTGGCGCTGGCTATGACTTCATTTATGGCGACGCAGGCAACGACACTTTGACGGGTGGTGCGGGCATTGACAAGCTTATAGGCGGCGCGGGTAACGACACCTATGTCATCACGTCCAACGACCTGTGGGACTGGGTGCTGGAGAAAGCCGACGAGGGGCACGACGTGGTGATGTCTGCGCTCTCGGAGTCGTTAACCGCGAATGTGGAAGAGTTGGTGCTGACCGGCACCAATGCCATCAACGGTGTGGGCAACGAACTCGACAACAAGATCACGGGCAACTCGGCCAACAATGTGTTGGATGGCGGTCTGGGCAAAGACACCATGATCGGTGGTTTTGGCAACGACAGTTATTTTGTGGACAACGCGGGGGATGTCGTCACCGAAAGCAGTGCCAGCTTGACTGAAGTGGATACGGTTTATGCCAGTATTTCGTACACCTTGGGGGACTACCTTGAAAACCTGACGCTCATCGGGGCCGATGCCATCAATGCCACCGGCAACAGCCTGAACAACAGCCTAGTTGGGAATGCGGCGGCCAATGTGCTGAGCGCAGGTGCGGGCAATGATGTGCTGGATGGCGGCGAGGGTAATGACACCCTGGACGGTGGTGGAGGCGCCGACAGCCTGGACGGCGGCAAGGGCAATGACGTGCTGATCACGCGCGATGCGGTGGTGACGCAGGCCAACATCACGGTGCAGTCAAAAGGCGGTGAGGGCGATGACACCATTCAGGTGCTGGGCGTTTTTGGCACGGTGGTGGCCAATGGCGGCGCTGGTAGCGATTGGCTGGACTTTGCGGCTTCTGAGGCCTTCTTGAACAACGGCAACGGTGCATCGCGTTCCCGCAGCCAAGAACGTGCCGGGGTGGATATAAACCTGGGCTCGGGCGTGGGCTACAGCCACTATACCAACGGCAATGGCGCGACATTGGGCACCAGTTGGAAAGATACCAAGGGGACTTTGCAGATTCAGGCCATCGAGAACCTGCGCGGATCTCAGCAGGCCGATCGTTTGGTAGGTGACGGCTTTGATAACGTGATCGAGGGCCAGGGTGGCAACGACTTGTTGCAGGGTGGACTGGGCAATGACACCTTGCGAGGAGGTGCAGGTAACGACGTGCTGCAGGGCGAAGCGGGTGACGACTGGCTGGATGGTGGTGAGGGCGTCAACTCCCTTACCGGTGGCGTGGGTAATGACACCTATGTGCTCAATGTCGGTGGCACCAACACGGTGGTCGAGAAGGCCAATGAAGGCATAGACACCGTGCGCACCGACCAGAGCCTGGTGCTGGCCGACACCCTGGAAAACCTGGTGCTCACCGGCACGGCTGCGATCAACGGTACCGGCAACGCCGCAGACAACACGCTGGTGGGTAACACCGCAAACAATACCTTGAGTGGTGGCGTCGGCAACGACACACTCGACGGCGGTGCGGGCATAGACACTTTGGCTGGCGGTGCAGGCAATGACACCTACATCGTTGACAGCACCACCGATGTGATTGTTGAGAACGCCAATGAGGGTGTAGACACAGTGCGCTCGAGCGTGACCTTCAGCCTGACTGCGCTCCAGAACATGGAGAACCTCACGCTCACGGGCGAGGCTGCAGTGAACGCCACCGGCAATGCCCTTGCCAACGTGTTAACAGGCAACGCCGGTGTCAACGTCCTGGACGGTGGTGCAGGCAACGACACGCTCAATGGTG
>JBILKO010000159.1:0-3923 GCA_044376615.1 Caulobacteraceae bacterium | reverse complement strand
CCCCTCTGGGGGAGGGGGACCGCGAAGCGGTGGAGGGGGTCAGGCTGGCTCTACCGCGTCGTCATCCCGCCATCGATTACCAGTTCCTGACCAGTGACATAGCTCGAAGCGTCAGAGGCGAGATAGATGACCCCTTCGGCAATATCGGTCGGAACACCCGTATAGCCAAGCGGTGTAATTAAGCTGGTCATGGCATCTAGATCAATCCGGTTGGCCCCGTCCTGCTGCACCGCCGACAAGTCCGCCGTGTCGGAAATCGAGTCCCAGATCGGCGTATCAATAATGCCAGGATGCACCGAATTGACCCGAATCTTGTCGCCTGCTGCGGCGCATTCTAGGGCAATCGATTTAGAAAACAGCCGCACCGCCCCCTTTGTCGCGCAATAGGCACTCATGCCAGGTGCGCCCTTTAGCCCGGCGACGGAAGACATATTGATGATTGAGCCGCCTTCGCCGCAGGCGCGCATGAGGGGCAGGCTGTGCTTGACGCCCAAGAATACGCCTTCGACATTGACCGCCTGCTGTTTGCGCCATGTCTCTAAGGTCATTTCGGTGACGAGGCCGCCAATCCCGACCCCGGCATTATTGACGAAGATGTCGAGGCGTCCGAACCTTTGGCGGACCTGGTCGATTACCGACACCCATTGGGCCTCATCGGTCACGTCATGCTGCAGAAAGACGGCCTTGCCACCGCCTGTTTCAATCGCCTTGGCCACGGCCTGGCCCTGGGAGTCTTGGAGGTCGGTCAAGACGACGGTGGCCCCGGCCTTTGCTAGCCGCTCGCCGCAAGCGCGGCCAATGCCACTGGCCCCGCCGGTCACGAGCGCGATTTTTCCTGAGAGATTGGTCATTGGTTTTGTTCCGTTTCCTGTCCCGAACCTAGGCTCCCATGGCTTAGACGTGGTATCAACTGTTCACGATGATCTTGGTCATCAATCTTTAGCGGTACAGCCGGCGCGGTACGCATTGTCATCCAGGCGGCGCAAGGGCTTTGGTAAGTGTTCATGGCGGTTGAAGCGGCAACAGTCCCAGCACGCACTTCGCTTTTGGCGCTTTGGCTGATCTTTCTCAGGCTGGGCCTGACGTCTTTTGGCGGCCCCATTGCGCATCTGGCCTATTTTCGCGAGGCCTTTGTCACACGCCGCCAATGGATGGACGAGGCGGCCTATAGTGATCTCGTTGCGCTGTGCCAATTTCTGCCAGGCCCAGCCAGCAGTCAGGTCGGGTTTGCTATTGGCTTGTCGCGCCGCGGCTTGGCCGGAGGCCTTGTCGCCTGGTTAGGTTTTACCCTGCCATCGGCGATGGCCTTGACCGCCTTGGCGCTTGCGGCTGGGCCCTTAAGTGGCCCGCTGACCGACCGGGTGGTGCATGGGTTGAAGCTGGCGGCCGTGGCCATTGTCGCCCAGGCGGTTTGGGGCATGGCCCGCCCTCTGGCTGGTGATATCCGACGCATCGTGATTGCGCTTATTACATTAGCCATCTTACTCGCTGTGCCTGGAGCCCTTGGCCAATATGCAGCGATTGGCGCAGGCGCGGTGCTTGGCCTTGTCTTGTGTCGCCACGCTCTGGCTGTTCAATCCTATCACTTGTCATTCAAGGTTTCGCCCAGGCTTGGGATGGGCGCCTTGGCGGCGTTTGCACTGCTCTTGATCGGCTTACCCGTCGCTGTGGCGATAACTCAAGATCAGACGATTGCGGTGTTTGATGCGTTTTATCGCAGCGGTGCCCTGGTGTTTGGTGGCGGCCATGTCGTCCTGCCCTTGTTGCAGACGGCGGTTGTCGATCCAGGCTGGGTCAGCACCAACGCCTTCCTGACCGGCTATGGCGCGGCTCAGGCCATGCCGGGACCCTTGTTTACGGTTTCTGCCTATCTGGGTGCAGTCATGAGCGCGCCGCCCAATGGTTTGCTGGGCGCATCGATCGCCCTGGTCGCTATTTTCCTGCCTGGCCTATTGTTATTGCTTGGGGCCTTGCCGTTTTGGGATCGATTTCGCGCCTGGCCGAATGCGCAGGCCTTGATGCTAGGGGTCAATGCCGCCGTTGTTGGTCTATTGGCTGCTGCACTGGTCGACCCGGTCTGGACCGGTTCAGTCACCTCCTGGCGCGATGCGGCGATCGCCGTCATCGGCTTCTTGGCTATTACAGTCGCTAAGGCCCCGGCCTGGAGCCTGGTCTTGGTGTTCGCGCTCGGCGCTGCCGCCTTTGCATAGGGACGGGGATTGAAATCGCCTAGCGCATAAATTGCCCCTTGC
Organism: Caulobacteraceae bacterium; assembly: GCA_044376615.1. GTDB lineage: Bacteria > Pseudomonadota > Alphaproteobacteria > Caulobacterales > Caulobacteraceae > CAISGS01. Next base: position 1,671 of record JBILKO010000159.1, on the reverse strand, counting down.
GAGCGCGGCATTTGCAGCCTAGGGAAGCGCGACCTAGCGGATGTGGCGGAATTGGTAGACGCACTGGATTTAGGTTCCAGCGCCGAGAGGCGTGGAGGTTCGAGTCCTCTCATCCGCACCAAATCAAAATCCCTATAAGACAATTTTTTGATACAAGCGCTCAAGATGCGCATTTGAGGCTGCCTTTGGGCTTGGATGGCGGCAAAGCTCGTGACATAAGAGCGCCCTCATGGGCCGCGCCTTGGGAGTCCCTCAAGGGGCGGCGCCGATGTTTTTACGCTCGAAGGCGGACTCCACAGCGGCTGGCCGTTGGTCCGGAAAATCAAAATGTCGATTCAGATTGTTGAAAAATCAAGCCAAGGCCTTAGCCGCGTTTATGGGGTGACCGTCCTGGCTGCCGACCTGGCGACGCGTCTTGAAACCAAGATCAAGGAAGTCGCGCCGCAAATGTCGCTCAAGGGCTTTCGCCCGGGTAAGGTGCCGGCTGCGCATGTGCGCCGGGTCTATGGCAAGTCGCTCATGGGCGAAATCCTCGAGCAGACCTTTAACGAGACCAGCCAAAAGGTCCTGGAAGACAATAAGCTGCGCCCCGCCGCTCAGCCGGACCTGAAGCCTGAATCGGACATGGAAAAGGTCCTGGCTGGTCAGGCCGACCTGTCCTATGAGCTGTCGGTCGAGCTGATGCCTGATTTTGAGCCGGTGGACCCCGCAACCCTGTCGCTGAAGCGCCCGGTTTATAAGCCAACCGATGCGGAGGTTGATAAGGCCCTGGCTGAGCTGGCCGATCAGAACAAGACCTATGAGCCGCGCAAGGGTAAGTCCCTTAAGGCCAAGAAGGACGATATGGTCGTGATCGACTTTATCGGCCGCATTGATGGCGTCGCTTTCGAAGGTGGCACGGGCAATGATACCGAGCTGGTGCTCGGCTCTGGCTCGTTCATTCCCGGCTTTGAAGACCAGCTGATTGGGGCCAATCCCGATGACGTGGTCATGGTCAATGTCACCTTCCCGGAAAACTATCAGGCCGAAAACCTAAAGGGTAAGGCCGCTGAGTTCGAGGTGACGGTCAAGGCGGTTAAGGCCCCTGGCAAGACCAAGCTGGATGACGCCTTTGCCGAAAAGATGGGCTTGTCGAGCCTTGAGACCCTGAAAGACGCTGTCCGCGCCCAGATTGAGCGTCAATTTGAGCAGGCCTCGCGCTTTAAGCTCAAGCGCGCCTTGTTGGACGTGTTGGATTCGTCCCACACGTTTGACCTGCCGCCGCGCATGGTCGAGGCTGAATTTGAAGTGATCTGGAACCAGGTCGAGGCCGATAAGGCTCAAGGCGGCTTGCCACCCGAAGACGAGGGCAAGACAGAAGACCAGCTTAAGGCTGAGTACCGCAAGATTGCAGAGCGCCGGGTCCGTCTAGGTCTGGTCCTCGCGGAAATTGGCCGCAAGCAAAATGTAACGGTCAGTGAACCTGAACTGCTAGCGGCAATGCGCCAAGAAGCCATGCGCTATCAGGGCCAAGAACAGCAAGTGTTTGACTTCTTCCGCAATAATGCCAATGCTCAGGCCCAGCTGCGCGCGCCTCTTTATGAGGAAAAGGTCGTGGACATGGTGTTCGGCATAGCCAAGGTCGAGGATACGCCCGTATCTAAGGAAGAGTTGATGGAAGACGACGACATG
>JBILKO010000110.1:0-8486 GCA_044376615.1 Caulobacteraceae bacterium | reverse complement strand
ACTAATCCTTTAGCACTTGATGATTAGACAGGGGGTGCAGGTCCAAGCGGGTCTGCACCCTTTTATTTTGGCCGACCGGGCCTTGCAGTGTTCGCGCACCTTGCAACCAGGGCTTGGGCACGCAATATCAGGGCTAGAGATCGTACAGGGAGTCGCGGCTGAGAACGGGCGCGTCCCGTTTAAAGTGAGAAGGCCAGCATGTTTGATCCCCAAGCCGCAATGATGAATCTCGTTCCCATGGTCGTCGAGCAATCGAGCCGGGGCGAGCGCGCCTTCGATATCTTTTCGCGCCTATTGCGTGAGCGGATTATCTTTTTGAATGGCCCGATTGATGATGGGGTTTCGGCCCTGGTCTGTGCCCAGCTCCTGTTCCTGGAATCGGAAAATCCGAAAAAGGAAATCTCGCTTTATATCAATTCGCCTGGCGGCATGGTGACCGCCGGCATGGCGATATATGATACCATGCAATACATCAAGAGTCCGGTTGCGACCCTGTGTATGGGTATGGCGGCCTCAATGGGGTCTTTCCTATTGATGGCCGGTGAGGCGGGGCAGCGGGTGGCTCTGCCCAATGCGCGGATCATGTTGCACCAGCCATCGGGCGGTTTCCGCGGCCAGGCTTCGGACATTGAGCGCCACGCCGAAGATATCATCAAGACCAAGCGCCGCTTGAACGAGATCTATGCCAAGCACTGTAACCAGCCCATCGAAGTGGTTGAGCGCACCTTGGACCGTGACCATTTTATGGATGCGGACGAAGCCAAGGCCTGGGGCATTGTTGACCATGTTTATGCCACACGCGAAGCGGCAGAAGGGTCAAACGACAAGGACGATAAGGGCTCGAAAGACTAGGCCTCCTTGCCAGTATTAGCCAAGCCAAGGGCCTGTCGCATAATCCGAGCGGCAGGCCTTATGGTTTTTGTTTAAAGACCCGATAGCCCTTGGCCTTAGCACGGGCCAACATCTCGGTATCACCGCTGGTATCGCCATAGGCTACGGCGAGGATCATGTTTGGTCCAAAGACCGATTCCAACCGCCTGACCTTTTCAGCGGCGCGGCAATTTTCAGTGGCAAGCTTTCCTGTGACGCGGCCAGCGTCATCCAGCGCGATCTGGGTACCGATCAGGCCTTCGGCACGCAAGATTTTGGCAAAGGGCGCAATGATGATTTCAGGGGAGGCGGTGACAATGACCCGGTGTGCGCCTTGGCTTTTCCAGCCATGCCAGGCCGCCAAGGCATCTGGCCGCAACAGTTTGGGCGCGGCCACTCGGGCAAAAGCCGCAGCCGACGCCTCTAAAGCTGCCTTATCGAGCCCTTTGAGAAACACCGAAATGGTCGCAGCCTTCAGCCGGCCGCGATCGCGGTGCCCGAGATAGGCCAAGAGGTGAGGGCTTAGCCTGACCATGCCGAGCAAGAACCGCACGGCACCTGCGCGCCAGGCTAGGAAGGCAACAAAGCTGTCCTTGACGGTCAAGGTGCCATCAAAATCAAAGGCAACCAGGGTCTTTGGCGGTGATTCACTTGCGGCCCAGGGGGCATAGGGATTCGAATTTGAGTCAGCAATTTGCCGGTGTTCGGACGAATTTTGCGGGCTGGTGCTTTGTTTTTGCGACAAAATACCCATGTAACAACCCTTCCTTAGCCATTGTTAGTGTCATACTGCAATTTGGTAGGCTTGGAAGCGGGCTTTATCCGTCGCGGGGGGTTGTGATCGTGCCCCGGATCATGGAATGTCAAGGATAAGACAATCCGCGGCGGTTATCCTGTGTGCGTGGTCACCGAGATGAAGTCCGGAACATGACTTGGGTTCAGATCCGTATCCAAGTCGTAGAGTGAGAACGAACATGACGAAAGCCGCCAGCGGCGACGCCAAGAGCACGCTTTACTGCTCTTTTTGTGGAAAAAGCCAGCATGAGGTTCGTAAACTCATTGCCGGGCCAACCGTGTTCATCTGTGATGAATGCGTCGAGCTGTGCATGGATATCATCCGTGAAGAGCACAAGATTTCCTTCGTCAAATCCAAGGACGGGGTACCGACTCCAAAAGAGATTCGCGAAGTTCTCGACGATTATGTGATCGGTCAGGACCATGCCAAGAAGGTCTTGGCCGTGGCTGTGCACAATCACTATAAGCGCCTGAACCACGCCACCAAGAACAATGATGTCGAGCTGGCCAAGTCCAATATCTTGCTCGTCGGCCCAACGGGCTCGGGTAAGACTCTGCTTGCCCAGACCTTGGCGCGCATTATTGATGTGCCCTTCACCATGGCCGATGCCACGACCCTGACCGAGGCGGGCTATGTCGGTGAGGATGTCGAAAACATCATCCTGAAATTGCTCCAGGCCGCAGACTACAATGTCGAGCGCGCCCAGCGCGGCATCGTCTATATTGACGAGGTCGACAAGATCAGCCGCAAGTCTGACAATCCTTCCATCACCCGCGACGTGTCGGGCGAGGGGGTCCAGCAGGCCCTGCTAAAAATCATGGAAGGCACGGTTGCCTCTGTGCCGCCGCAGGGCGGGCGCAAGCATCCGCAGCAAGAATTCCTGCAGGTTGATACAACCAATATCCTGTTTATTTGCGGCGGCGCATTCTCGGGCCTGGAAAAGATTATTTCTGGTCGTGGCAAGGGCACGTCAATCGGCTTTGGCGCGACGGTTAAGGACCCTGAAGAGCGCCGGACCGGTGAAATCCTGCGTCAGGTTGAGCCTGATGACCTTCAGCGCTTTGGCCTGATCCCGGAATTCATTGGCCGCCTGCCGGTTATCGCGACACTTGAAGACCTGGATGAGACGGCCCTGGTCAAGATCTTGACCGAGCCCAAAAACGCCCTGGTCAAGCAGTACCAGCGCCTGTTTGACATGGAAAATATCGGCCTGACCTTTACCGACGATGCCCTGGCCGCCATTGCCCGCCGCGCCATTCTGCGCCGGACCGGTGCTCGTGGCCTTAGGTCTATCCTCGAAGGTATTTTGCTCGAGACCATGTTCGAACTACCCACCTATCAGGGCGTTGAGGAGGTGGTCGTCAATGCTGAGGTGATTGATGGCAAGGGCCAGCCCCTGGTTATCTATTCCGAGCGACGCGGCGAGCAGGGGGCGGCCTCCTAGGGCTGTCGACTTGTTCTAAAGCCAATCAGGCCCGCCGCGATCATGTCATTGCGGCGGGCCTTGTCGTTTTGGGGGCAGTTGGCGTTTAGCTGGGGATGGATTGGCACAACGGCTTGAAAGCCGCGAAAAAACCGCCACATAGGGACTATGCCGTTTTCAAAAAGCGGAAATGACGCGGTCTTCAGACTAGCATGGACTGAGGACCCAGATCCCTTATTCGACCGGTCGATTTACTAACCAAACCGGTCAGGAAGCAGATGTAATGTCAGAGTCTATGGTCCTTCCTATCCTGCCTTTGCGCGATATTGTTGTGTTTCCGCACATGGTTGTTCCATTGTTTGTCGGACGGGAAAAGTCTGTCCGCGCCCTTGAAGAGGTGATGCGCGGTGATAAGCAGATCTTGCTCGCAACCCAGAAAAATTCCGGCGATGACGATCCTGCGCCCTCGGCCATTTATGAGGTCGGAGTCGTGGCGACAGTTCTGCAATTGCTCAAATTGCCCGACGGCACGGTCAAGGTCCTGGTTGAAGGCAAGTCGCGGGCCCAGATTGAGGTCTTTACAGACCAGGCCGACTATTTCGAAGCCAAGATCGCGATCATTGCTGATGAGGGTGGGGAGGCTGAGGAGGCCGAGGCCCTGTCGCGAGCCGTGGTCGATCAGTTCGAAAACTATGTGAAGCTGAACAAAAAGATCCCGCCCGAAGCTCTCGCGGCCATCCCTCAGATTGGTGAGCCAGGCAAGCTGGCGGACTCAATCGCAGCTCACCTCTCAGTCAAGATTCCTGATAAGCAGCAATTGCTAGAGATCATTAGCGTCGTAAAGCGCCTCGAAAAGGTCTTTGCCTTGATGGAGGGCGAAATCAGCGTCCTGCAGGTCGAGAAAAAGATCCGTAGCCGCGTCAAGCGCCAGATGGAAAAGACCCAGCGCGAATATTATCTGAACGAGCAGATGAAGGCCATTCAGCGCGAATTGGGCGAACAAGATGACGCGCGCGATGAGCTGCTAGAACTCGAAACGCGCATCAAAAAGACCAAGCTTTCCAAAGAGGCGCGGACCAAGGCTGACGCAGAGCTTAAAAAGCTACGCAATATGAGCCCTATGTCGGCCGAGAGCACGGTCGTGCGCAACTATCTCGACTGGATCTTGTCCCTGCCTTGGGGCAAGGCCAAGTCTAAGGCCATTGATGTGCTCGCGGCCGAGCGCATTCTCGACGAAGACCATTATGGCTTGGAAAAGGTCAAGGAGCGTATCCTTGAATACCTCGCCGTCCAGGCTCGCACCAATTCGCTAAATGGCCCGATCCTTTGCCTGGTTGGACCTCCGGGCGTGGGTAAGACCTCGCTGGGCCGTTCGATTGCCAAGGCGACCAGTCGCGAATTTGTTCGCCTTTCGCTCGGGGGTATGCGTGATGAGGCCGAAATTCGCGGTCACCGCCGCACCTATATCGGCTCAATGCCAGGCAAGGTCATCCAGGCCATGAAAAAGGCCAAGGCCACCGATCCCTTCTTCCTGCTTGATGAGATCGACAAGCTTGGTGCGGACTGGCGCGGCGATCCGTCCTCGGCCTTGCTTGAGGTGCTGGACCCCGAACAAAACAGCACGTTTGCTGACCACTATCTCGAAGTCGATTATGATCTGTCCCAGGTCATGTTCGTCACGACCTCCAATAGCCTGAACATGCCCCAGCCCTTGCTGGACCGGATGGAGATTATCCGTATCCCTGGCTATACCGAGGATGAAAAGGTCGAGATCGCCAAGCGGCACCTCTTGTCTAAGCTCGCCAAGAACCACGGCCTCAAGGACGGGGAATGGATCGTGCCAGATGAGGCCATTCGTGACCTGATCCGCTATTACACGCGTGAGGCCGGTGTGCGGTCGCTAGAGCGGGAACTGGCCAATCTGGCGCGCAAGACCGTTCGCGATCTTGAGCGCGAAAAACTGGTCGCTATCACCATCGATACTGATCGCCTGGCCAAATATGCCGGTGTTAAGCGCTATCGCTATGGTGAAACCGATGCTGAGGACCTGGTCGGCATGGTGACGGGTCTGGCCTGGACTGAATTTGGCGGTGACATCCTGACCATTGAGGCCGTCCGCATGCCCGGCAAGGGCCGGATGAGCATTACCGGCAATCTCAAAGAGGTGATGAAGGAATCGATCTCGGCCGCCAATTCCTATGTCCGATCGCGGGCTGCGGAATTTGGCATCAAGCCAACCTTGTTTGAACGCACCGATGTTCACCTTCACGTACCCGAAGGGGCAACCCCCAAGGACGGGCCCTCTGCGGGAGTCGGCATGGCCGTTGCCATTGTCTCGGTCTTGACCGGCGTTCCAGCCCATAAGGACCTGGCCATGACCGGTGAGATCACCTTGCGCGGCCGGGTCTTGGCCATTGGCGGCTTGAAGGAAAAGCTGCTGGCGGCCCTGCGCTCGGGCATCAAGACCGTCTTGATCCCAGAGGAAAACGTCAAGGATCTGGCCGATATTCCAGACAATGTGAAGGCCGGACTTGAGATCGTTCCGGTTAGTACGGTCGATCAGGTCTTAGCCAGAGCCCTGGTTCGGCCACTAACCCCCATCGAATGGACTGAGGCGGACGATTCGGACTTAACGACCGCCAAGGTTGAGGACGGCGACCAGGACCCGATAATCACGCACTAAAACCCAGGTTATCAACAATAAGTTGGGTAAGCAGGGCTTTCTTGTGTTGCCATGGTTTGACGGCGGCAACCGCAAGCGGCCATAATCTGGCTAGCGGATGGTGGCGTTTACGAGTCGTCGTCGCATAACGTGTTGGGAGAACCAAATGACTAAGGCCGATTTAGTGGCTGCAATCGCAGAAAAGGCTGGACTGACCAAGGTCCAGGCTAAGGACGCCCTGGAAGGGTTTCTGGAAACTGTAACCGAAACGCTTAAGGCTGGTGACGATGTTCGGCTTGTAGGGTTTGGAACCTTTTTGCCGGTAGACCGGGCAGCCGGTACGGCGCGCAATCCGCGCACGGGTGAAACCGTACAACGGGCGGCGTCAAAGACGGCCCGTTTCCGCGTAGGTGAAGGCCTGAAGACGGCTCTGAACTAGGACGATAAGAAATCGCCTAAAAGGGGGCGGGCGCACTGGCGCTCGCCCTTTTTCATGTCTAAAAGACCGATCGATCGGGCGGCTAGCTCAGCTGGTTAGAGCACCTCGTTTACACCGAGGGGGTCGGGGGTTCGAATCCCTCGCCGCCCACCAGCCTTCGCTCTGCGAGCTTCGGCTCGGCAAGCCATTGTTCAAATCACCCAAGGCAGGTCAGGCCTTAACTAGGCCCTTTTCGAGCAGGCTCTTGGCCGTGTCGAGGATGGCTTCGGCATTGGATCTGGGACTCCAGCCAAGCTCGTCTATCGCCCGCTGCGACGAGGCTGGCCTGTGCTTGTCCAACTCAAATAGGCGCTCCTTGACGACGGGGTCGAGCAGGGCAATCACGCGGATCATCATATTGGCGAGCTTCATTTTTGGCACCTTTCGGCCCGTTGCGCCAAGGCCGTCTCGCAGCACATCGGCAATATCGCTCATCCAGAAGAATGGACCGGCGCCTATATAGCGCTTTCCGGCCGCGTCTGGTGCGTTCAAGGCGCGTACATGCAGGTCGGCAATATCTCGAACATCGACCAGCGGCCAGCCAAAGCGCGGCAGGCCGGGCAGGGAGCCGTCCAGCAGCTTTTTGACAATATCGATTGAAGCCGAATAGTCGCGGCCCAAGACTGGCCCCAAGACCGCGCCGGGACAGATAGTCACCAGTTCCAAAGCGCCACCTTCGGCTTTTAGCCAATCCCAGGCCGCCCGCTCAGCAATCATTTTTGACCGCTCATAGGCCGACGAGTCGCTTTTGTCGGTAGGGTCAGACCAGTCGGTTTCCGTAAACGGAGTATCACGACCACCGCGGCCATAGCAGACAGCTGCTGTTGACGAGGTCATAACCACCCGCTTTGCACCAGCATCCCGCGACGCCTTGAGCACCCATAAGGCGCCATCGCGCGCTGGGCGCACCAATTCGTCATCGCTCTTGGGGTTGGCCAAGGGCAGGGGGGAGGCGACATGCAAGACGCCTTCGCAACCTTGCGCCGCCGCGCTCCACCCGTCATCGGTATTGAGATCAGCGGCAAAGACCTTAAGCCGCTCAAGATGGGGACTAAGCTTAGCAATCGCGGCCCGCACCTCCGGCTCGCGCGCCAGGCTTCGGACCGTGGTATTGACCGCCCAGCCCGCATTCAATAGCTGACCAATGCAAAAGCTGGCCACATAGCCAGATCCGCCGCTGACTAGAATAGTGCCCTGTTGCGCCATAATCGTCTCCCTTGTTTCGAACCTGATTTGAGCATATTGGACATTTTATGTCTATTCTGTCTGATAAAAATATAAGGCGCGTTCTCGAGGCTGCCCTTATCCTGTTCGCAAGGCACGGGTTTAAGCGCACCAGCATGGCCGATATTGCGCGCGAGGCCGGCATGGCGCGGGCCACGCTCTATCTGCATTTCAAGGATAAGGGCTTGGTGTTTAAGGCCTTAGCGGCCCAGCTGGTGGATGATGCGCTGGACCGGGCAGGGCAAGCCTGGATCGACCAGGCCCCGCTTCATCAAAACCTTGAAGCGACCATCTTGGCCAAGGATCTTGCGTTTTTCACGATCATGCGCGCGACACCGCACGGCGCGGAACTCCTTAGCCTCAACACCGAGCTTGTGACGACCGAGGCGCAGCGGTTGGATGAGGGCTTTATCGCACTGTTGGTCGTCCATGCCGCGCGTCTTGAGAAGGGCGGTGCAGACCTGTGCCCCGTCGGGGGCGCGCATGAATTTGCGGCCTTCTTGTCTGTGACCGCAGCGGGCATCAAATACGAAACGCGGACCGAGGACGCTTATCGCGCCGCCATTGGCCGTCTAGCGCGCGTGACCGCTGCCGCCATTCAATAGGGTAGGATTTAGGTGATTTCGGGCCACATTTCCCGCATTTGGGAAAGTGGCGCGAGTGACGGGACTCGAACCCGCGACCTTCGGCGTGACAGGCCGACGCTCTAACCAACTGAGCTACACCCGCATGGACCGAAGCGCTAGGCAACGGTTATGTGAGGCGCGGTTGATAGGGCCGCGCCCCTAAGCTGTCAACAACCAAGTGAGGGCGGCGCGCCAGGAATATTCGCACCGTTTGCCGCGTTTGCCTTAGGCCTGGATTCGCCATAGGCGTTTGTTGACGAAAAACTATATATTTAGGCTCAAGGATGTTTGAACCCTTGGAAAGCATGGGCTAAAAGGCCTGCGAGTCGTGCTTTTGACCGGGTCCTGAATTGGTCCAAGCGTCTTGGCCGGGTCGCGAGGAAAGAGGGCGAGATGACCGCGTTTTT
>JBILKO010000169.1:0-3242 GCA_044376615.1 Caulobacteraceae bacterium | reverse complement strand
CGCGCAGTGCGGCTGCGAGTATCGGCATTGCGCACTACGTTCTGGATTATGAGAGTCGCTTTCGCCAGGCCGTGATTGAGGAATTTGCCGACTCCTATCTGCGCGGCGAGACCCCAATACCCTGCATACGCTGTAACCAGACGGTTAAATTTCATGACCTTTTGGATATGGCAAAGAACCTTGGCGCAGCCGCCATGGCCACGGGCCATTATGTGCGCCGTGAGCAGGTTGAGGGTGCCTCTGCCCGGCTACTTCGCGCCATCGACCCGGCCAGGGACCAGAGCTATTTTCTCTTTGCGACCACACAGGACCAGCTTGATTATGTTCGCTTTCCCCTGGGCGGATTGCCAAAGCCTCAAGTGCGCGCCATTGCTGCCGATCTAGGGCTGGCCGTTGCCGAAAAGCCTGACAGCCAGGACATCTGTTTTGTGCCAGAGGGGCGCTATGTGACCTTGATCGATAAGCTGAGGCCGCAAGGCGCAGTTCCGGGCGACATTGTCCATCTCGATGGCCGGGTCCTTGGGCAGCATGAGGGCGTTAGCCGCTATACAGTTGGGCAAAGGCGCGGTCTCGCCGTGGCGGTTGGTGAACCCCTCTTTGTGGTTAAGATCGACGCCGACCGCCGCCAGGTCATTGTCGGGCCGCGTGAAGCGCTTTTGACAGGCGCGCTGGTGTTAAAAGAGACCAACTGGCTCGGGGACCAGGCCAGTATTCGCGATGCTGCTTTGGAGGGTCAGGCGGTATTGGCAAGGGTACGCTCCACCCGCGAGCCGCGGCCGGGTCGCTTGGCCATCAAGGACGACCAGGTTGTTGTAACCTTTGATCAGGCAGAAGAAGGTGTTGCGCCGGGCCAAGCCTGTGTCCTTTATGACCCAGGGAGTGGCGGCGAGCGGGTACTCGGCGGAGGCTTTATTGCAACGACACATACAGCCCAGCTCGCTTAGCGGTTTGACCCCAATCTTTGGAGTGAATGATGCCTATGTTTGATCCTGTGGTAGTTGTCGCCTATGCACGCACGCCCATGGGCAGCTTTCACGGCAGTTTGTCGAGCGTAAAGGCAACCGCTCTAGGCTCTAGCGCTGTATCCGCAGCCATGGCGCGGGCTGGATTAGGTGGCGATCAGGTTGATCAGATCATTATGGGTTGTGTCCTGCCCGCTGGCCTGGGCCAGGCTCCCGCGCGGCAAGCCGCCCTTGGCGCAGGTTTGCCGCTGGGTGTCACCGCCACTACCGTCAATAAGATGTGCGGCAGTGGCATGCAGGCCGTGATCATGGCTCATGACGCCTTATTAGCCGGGACCTCTGATGTCGTCGTCGCTGGTGGTATGGAGAGCATGAGTGGCGCGCCGTATCTCTTGGCCAAACATCGCGGCGGTGCACGCATTGGCCATGATGTCGTATCGGATAGCATGTATCTTGATGGCCTTGAGGATGCCTATAGCCCTGGCAAACTGATGGGGGCATTTGCTGAAGACTCCGCCCAGGCCTATCAGTTCACCCGGGAGGCTCAGGACGCCTATGCCGTTGAAAGCCTTACCCGCGCCCGGCGGGCGATTGAGACAGGTGCCTTTAAGCGGGAAATTGCGCCAATAGAGGTGGTTGGTCGTAAGGGCAGCGAAATCGTTGATACCGATGAGGCGCCTATGAAGGCGGATTTGGCCAAGATCCCCAATCTCAAGCCAGCCTTCAGCAGAGACGGAACCGTAACGGCGGCCAATTCCAGTTCGATTTCGGACGGAGCGGCGGCCTTGATCCTGACGCGCGCCTCAGTTGCTGCAAGGCTTGGCCTGCCGGTTGTGGCCAGGGTTGTAGCCCACGCTGCCCACGCCCATGAGCCGGGATTGTTTACCACCGCACCGGTGCCTGCAATCCGCAAGGCTCTAGCGAAGGCTGGCTGGACCGTTGATGATGTTGATCTTTTTGAAATCAATGAAGCCTTTGCAGTTGTGGCCATGATCGCCATGCAGGACCTGGGTCTCGCGCACGATAAGGTTAACGTGAATGGTGGGGCCTGTGCGCTCGGTCATCCAATTGGTGCTTCTGGGGCCCGAATTCTGACGACCTTGATTGCTGCGTTGGAAGCGCGTGGTCGACAACGTGGGATTGCTAGTCTGTGCATTGGAGGCGGCGAGGCTACTGCCGTTGCAATTGAGCTTGGCTAAAGGCGAAACCAACTAAAAGCTCCGGCATATTGCCCTCTTGCAGCGACGCATAGCGGAGACTGTCAACCCGAGACATTATTGTTTGGGTAACAATCAACTGTTAAGCCAGATCTCTGTTATCTATATTTCTTGAGGTGGGCCTTGAGCGACCGCGCGATCAGAAACCTGTTAGCATTGCAGGACTCTGCGTCGACGGCCCGCGTGCTGAATTTGGTTTCAATCTGGCGCAATAATCAGAATGATCCCGATTATCTCGCAAAACCTTTTTTTAGAAATAATATCCTCAACAAAAGCATAATCATCAAGCACAAGCTTCGTGATCATGAAATGGATTTGTTTCAAACTGAGCGTTCGACAGTAACCAAGATATTGGTACCTATCGATGCTAAAGATCTGAAAATCGGTGGGCGCTACGTGTTCATCAATCAGAAGAATTTTGATAGCATATTGCAGTCAACTTTCGGCGAAACCTTTGATAAAGACTCGCGGGACCGTACGGTTCTTGAGCTGCTTGATACGACCCCTTCTTTGGACCCATTTTTGTTGCGTGAACAGCTAAAAAGATACGGGATATACCCGTCTGATTGTTATTTCGAAATATCGAAGGCCGATATCGATAAGATGTATGCGTTTACATCAAGAGAGGTCGGTGCCTTGATTTCAAGTGCCTTCGGTGGTGTTGATGTTCAAGGCTTTAAAACCAATAAGCTCGTTAAAAAAATTCTTTCTTCAACAGTAGATGAAGATCTCGACCCTTTGCGTGTTAATCTTCATATGCAGCCCGCTGAATTTATAGAGGGACTTTTTTGTTGGCGCGGATTTTTGTATTATAAGTGGAGCCATTATTCATCTGTTAGTCGGCTCAATGCGACCATGCGTGAGATGATTTCCTATCATCCCAAAGGTCCCTTTGATAATGAGACCCGCGATAGTCTCGTAAAACTGCGGGCATCGTTGGCTCGCGGCATTCTCGGAACGAACCGTGAGATTGAAACGACCTTGAAGCGCTATGATGATGCGTATTCAAGCCTGACTTCGAAAAGCGACCCACTCGCCTTTCGCCAGTTTCTTTTAACGGCCC
>JBILKO010000103.1:0-9385 GCA_044376615.1 Caulobacteraceae bacterium | reverse complement strand
GGCCCCATCCATGTTTAAGGAATTGGGTGAGCGCCTCGGCGTGGTTAGCCATATAATCAGCTATTGGTCGTACCGTTTTCCCAATGCCAAGGCCTTGCCGATCCCCGCTGCGGACTTGTTGCGGATTTTTAGCGACTTTGACGACGGACTGTCCTTCAACGAGCACGCCAAAGCGATGAGTTGGTAAGCTCAGACTGAAGCTTCGTAGCCAGGCATATGACGGTTAGACAAGCCAAGTCGCTAGCCGCCGAGCTGATCTTTGGCGAAATCGAGTTCCATCAGTTTCAAGCGTTTGATTTCGTCGCGCATTCGGGCGGCGGTTTCGAATTCTAAATCAGCTGCAGCGGCGCGCATCTTTGTCTCCAAATCCTTCAGCGTGGTTTGGAAATTCGAGCCTAGGAAGGGCTTGGAGTCTTCAGACACACCCGCGGGAATGGTAACGCGGTCACCGCGTTCATAGGGACTGTTGAGAATATCCTTGATGTCGCGGCGCACGCTCTCGGGAGTAATGCCGTTGGCGAGGTTGAAGGTGTTTTGCTTTTCCCGGCGGCGATTGGTTTCCGCCATAGCGCGTTCCATCGATCCCGTGATCCGATCTGCATAAAGAATGACCCGGCCATCGACATTGCGGGCGGCGCGGCCAATGGTTTGGATCAGGCTGGTCTCTGACCGCAGAAATCCTTCCTTGTCTGCGTCCAATATGGCGACCAGTCCGCATTCGGGTATATCCAGGCCTTCGCGCAATAGGTTGATCCCGACCAGGACATCATAGGCGCCGAGTCTCAAATCCCGGATGATCTCGATCCGCTCCATGGTGTCGACATCGGAATGCATATAGCGGACGCGCAGACCTTGCTCGTGCATATACTCCGTCAGGTCTTCGGCCATCTTTTTGGTCAAGACTGTGACCAGGACGCGTTGGCCGAGCAGGGCGCATTTGCGGCACTCATCGATCACGTCATCGACCTGGCTGGCCCCGTCCTTTGTCACAGGGCGCACTTCAACGGGCGGATCAATCAGGCCAGTGGGACGAATGACCTGTTCAACAAAGACGCCGCCGGTGCGCTCCATCTCCCATCGCGCAGGCGTGGCGGAGACATGAACCGTCTGGGGCCGCATGGCGTCCCATTCCTCAAATTTTAGGGGGCGATTATCCAGGCAGGACGGCAGGCGAAAGCCGTATTCGGCCAGGGTAAATTTGCGGCTATAGTCGCCCTTATACATGGCACCAATTTGAGGCACGGTGACGTGGCACTCGTCGGTAAAGAGCAGGGCATTGTCGGGGATGTATTCAAAAAAGGTCGGCGGCGGCTCGCCGGGCCTGCGGCCGGTCAGATAGCGTGAATAATTCTCGATCCCAGCGCATGAGCCTGTGGTCTCCATCATTTCCAGATCGAATATGGTGCGTTGTTCTAGGCGTTGGGCCTCGAGCAGCTTGCCATTGGCATGCATCCATTCGAGCCGAACCTTGAGCTCTTCCTTGATCGAGACCATAGCCTGTTTCAGGGTCGGGCGCGGCGTCACATAGTGGCTATTGGCATAGATCTTGATCTGGGGCAGGTCGGCGGTCTTTTTACCGGTGAGGGGGTCGAACTCACTGATCGCCTCGACTTCGTCGCCAAACAGGCTGACCCGCCAGGCCCGGTCTTCATAGTGGGCAGGAAAGATCTCGATCACATCGCCGCGGCGGCGAAAGGTGCCGCGCTCAAAGGCCTGATCATTTCGTTTATACTGTTGGGCCACTAGATCGGCCATGAGTTTGCGATCCTCGATCCGATCGCCAACCTGAAGGGTAAAGGTCATGGCCGTATAGGTTTCGACCGAGCCAATGCCGTAAATGCAGCTTACCGAGGCGACCACAATGACATCGTCGCGTTCCAGCACCGAGCGGGTTGCGGCATGGCGCATCCGGTCAATCTGCTCATTTATAGAGGAGTCTTTTTCGATATAGGTGTCTGTCCGGGGTACATAGGCTTCGGGCTGGTAATAGTCATAATAGCTGACGAAGTACTCGACCGCATTGTCGGGGAAAAAGCTCTTGAACTCGCTATAAAGCTGGGCCGCGAGGGTCTTGTTCGGGGCGAGGATCAGGGCAGGGCGCTGGGTCTGCTCAATAATCTTGGCCATGGTAAAGGTCTTGCCTGAGCCGGTCACACCCAGGAGGACCTGATCACCTTCGCCGCGCTGTAAGCCGTCGCAAAGCTCAGCGATGGCAGTCGGTTGGTCACCGGCCGGACTATAGTCGCTGACCAAATTGAAGCGGCGGCCGCCTTCCGATTTTTGTGGCCGTGACGGGCGATGCGGCATCCAGAGCGCTGGCGCGCTCGCCGTGTCAAAGACGAATCGTGCCGATGCTTCCTCAACCCCAGTGGGTGTGGCAGGTGAGGGGTCTGAGTGGCTCATGACTTCAAACTAAGGATGTGGGCCCAAAATTGCCAGGGCTTGACGCTTTTTTCATTATTTAAAAATACCTTTAATTATCAAATGGGTTTGACGATTTTGCCACAGGGTCCGAAAAATCCATTAACTATAAGCCCAAAAAGCCTTGCCAAGCCTAACCCGACTCATCATACGGTCCCTCATAGGCGGTAAATAACCATTTCGTGACCCGGTTTGCCCGCCGTTTTTGAGCTCTAGAGTACACTATTCGGGCCCAGAAATGACTACCAAGGAGGGCGCATTGGCTCTCGCTATATAGGACACGATCGTTTTGACGTTGATTTCTACAGCTCGCGCGAATCCGCGCGCGCTAATCGCGGCCGCGTCTTTGGGTTCGGCATTTGGGTTAGTGCTCGGTGGGTTTTATCTGGCCGGTGGCTTGGCGCATGCCGTTTCCACCCATGCCCGGATTGAGCGCATTGTTGGTGTCGCTTCAGAAGGCTTTTCTGACGAGGCCCTTCGGGCCGGTATGGGCACGCCAACCGGATCAGTGTTGCAAATGGCCTTGCGGCATGACACTGGATTTGTCCCGAGCGCAACCCGCCGTGACCTGCAAACGGCTGTCCTCAGTGCCAGGCTCGAGCGGCGCGCCCATATTGATGGCGTTGCGACGGGTAAGTTAGAATTTCGCCATCAGGCGCTTCAGGTCAATTATGCGCCAACGTCAGCCGTTCGGCCCTATCCTTTGCAGCACCCCGATGCCCTGCGCGATGCACGTGACCTAGATTGCCTAACCCGGGCCGTCTATTACGAAGCGCGTGGCGAGACCCCATCAGGCCAGGCTGCCGTGGCACAGGTTGTATTGAATCGCTTGCGCCATCCTGCCTTTCCCAAGACCGTTTGCGGCGTTGTGTTTCAGCGCACCCAGGGCGGGCAATCTTGTCAGTTTAGCTTTGCTTGTGACGGCTCCCAAAATGCCCGGCGCGATGCGGCGGCTTGGCGCCGGGCCGAGCGCGTTGCCGCCCGTGCCTTGGATGGCGCGGTCATGACCAGCATCGGCAGCGCCACCCATTTCCATACAACCCAGGTCGCTCCCTATTGGAGCGATAGCCTAAAGCAGGTCGCTCAGATTGGACTGCACGTGTTTTACCGCTTCAGTGGCAGGGCACAGGCCCAACCAGATCAGGACGATGCCAGCCCGCCCGCGACGGAGTTAGCCAATAAGCCGATCTATGCGAGCCTAGTGCCACAAATGGCGGACACAGCGCCAGAAGCCAAGCCAGCAGCTTCGCCACCCAAGGATCCGGTTCCCGCAAGCACGATCTCCGCCGTAAAGCCTGCCGAGGCCTCTCAAGCCACGATCAAGTCGCCGCCAGCCCAGCCTTCATCTGTTTCCTAATCCCGCCGGGAAAGAAGCGAGCAGCAAAGCGCAGATCCTTGGCGCGCTTGCCAACCAGAAGGTGCAATTCGTTCGAGCTGAGGCTGTCCCAGACGACCTGGGCAGCCTCTTCGACCGTATAGACCGGGAGTTTGCCTGACTTGAGCACTTCGCGGATGGCCTCATTCGTGCCGCGCGCGCCAGCATCCAGGATGGGCGTCTCGACAAACCAGGGCATGATGCAGCGCACCTTGACCCCATGGCGCGAGAATTCAACGTCTAGCGATTCCGACAAGCCGCGGACGGCGAATTTGGTTGCCGCATAGACCGCCAGTTTTGAGGGCCCATAGAGGCCTGCGCAGGACGAGACATTGATCAGGGCAGAGCCTGGCGTCCGCTTTAGCGCCTCAAGACCGGCATAGGCTCCATTGATCACGCCCTTGATATTGATATCGATTTCCAGCTCGGACTCGTCCGGCGCAATGTCTTCAAACCAGCCATAGCGAGCAATGCCCGCATTGTTCATCAAGGCGTCCATGCGCCCGCCGGTTGCCTTTTCAAATGCGGCAAGGGCGCTGGTCCAATCAGCGCGATGGCGGACATCCAGATGCGCGCTCATGGCATTATCGGTGCCGAGGGCCTTAACCGCTGCGTCCAGGCCGGCTTGATCAATATCGCCAAGCCCGACAAACCAACCCTTGGCGGCGAAGAGCTTGGCTGTAGCCAGGCCAATCCCGCTGGCTCCGCCGGTGATGAAAATGGTCTTGCGCTCGGCGGTCTGGGTCATATTGGGCTTACCTTGCTCTTGGCCTAAAACGGTGCGCTTATTTGCCGGGCAAGGCGGGCTAAGGTCAAGCGCTTGGCAGATGGGGTGCAAAGGGGTTTACTGGCGGCAAGCCAAGGAGCCCGCCGTGACCGACCAAGCCTTTCATATTGTCTTTGCTCTATTTCCCAACCTGACTCAGCTAGACTTTACCGGCCCGCATCAGGTCTTTACCCGCATGCCGGGGGCGAGGATTACACTGGCCAGTGCAGCTGGGGGTTCGGTCAAGACTGAGGGCGGAATGGAATTTGCAAGCTTGCATAAGCTTGCGGATATCGACTCTTGCGACATGATTTGTGTGCCGGGCGGCTATGGCGTGACCGATGCCATGGCCGATCCTGAATTCATCGGCCAGGTCACCCGCCTAGCCAAGGGCGCGCAATATGTGACGTCTGTCTGTAATGGCTCGCTCGCGCTTGGAGCCTGCGGCCTGCTCAAAGGCCGTCGTGCAGCCTGCCACTGGGCCTGGCGCGATATGCTTGGCGCGTTTGGCGCGATCGCCGATGAAGCCCGCGTGGTCCGCGATGGCAATGTTATTACTGGCGGCGGGGTCACGGCCGGAATCGATTTTGCCCTGAAGGTGGTGGCGGAGGTGGCAGGGGCCGATGCGGCCCAGTCCATACAGCTGATCTTAGAATATGCCCCAGCCCCGCCCTTTAATGCAGGACGGCCGGACCTTGCGCCTGCGCATATTCTGGCTCAGGTCCAGGCCAATCTTGAAAAGACCATGCCCGCTCGGCGTGCAGCGGCCTTGGCCGTAGCTGAGGCGATGAAGACCTAGGGTGCCCAGACTGTCGCCAACTCGCTCAGATTTGGCCGGGCCCGTTCCAGCGGCATATCTTTGGGCGTGCCAATATAGACATAACCCGCCACCCGCTCGCCTGCGCCAAGACCGAGTAGGGCCGTGGCTGTCTCATCATAGGCATACCAGTCGGTAATCCAGTTGGCACCAAAGCCCGCTGCGCTGGCAGCATTGACCAGGCTGGCACAGACCGCGCCGGCCGACAGGATCTGTTCCCATTCGGCGATATTGCCTGGCTTGGGGCTGGAAATGACGGCCACGGCTAGTGGCGGGATAATCAACTTGTTTAAGGCCATCTGCGCCTTATCGGCATCGGGCCGGGCCTTGGCGATGTCGCGCAGCTGGTCCGCGAACTGGGCCTTGGCCGTGCCTTGCATAACGATGAACCGCCAAGGAAACAGCTTGCCATGATCACTGACCCGGGCCGCCAAGCGCAGGAGGTCGTCGAGTTGCGCGGCATTAGGGCCAGGCCCATTCAAGGCAAGTGCTGAGGCGGAACGCCGGGTCGCCAAAAAGTCCAATACCGACTGATTACGCTCGCCTATGGGTATGGCCTGGCCAAATTCAGGCTCGGGCGGCAGATTGAGCGACATGGGTTAGACCTCTTTGACAAGCCGGTGGTGAGGCTTAGCTATAGGCTAACACCGTGTCAACAATGGTCGCGGCCAGACAATAGAGACCCCAATGACCGGCAAACCCGACTGGATGACCGCTAGGGGCCAGCCTTGGCAAAGACGCACAGTGCGCCTGGTTTATGACAATCCGTGGATCCGGGTTGAGGAATTTGATGCGGTCGCCCCGACCGGCAAGCCCGCGCTTTATGGCCTGATCGGCATGAAGAATATGGCCATTGGTGTTTTGCCCCTGCATGCCGACGGCACCATCACCCTGGTTGGGCAACATCGCTTTCCGCTTCAGGCCTATTCTTGGGAGGTGCCTGAGGGCGGCGGGCCGTTGGGGACCGACCCTCTGATTTCAGCCAAGCGCGAGCTGGCAGAAGAGGCGGGATTGGAGGCCGCGCATTGGCAACAGGTCCTGGCCTTTGATGTCTCCAACTCCGTCACAGACGAAAAGGGCTTTGGCTATCTGGCCTGGGATCTGAGCCCTGTTGACCTGGCCCCTGACGATACAGAAGAGATTTCTTTGGCGCGGGTGCCCTTTAAACAGGCCCTTCGCCTCGCCATGTCAGGTCATATGCGCGACCTAATCACCCAGACCTTGCTGCTTCGGGCCTATCATATGGCCCGGGAAGGTGAGATTATAGGCGATCTGGCGCAATATATGCTAGACTAGGCACAGATTGGGACTTGGGAGACAGCGTCATGCCAAAGCGCTTTGAAGTCGTATCACCGCAAACCGTGACCTCGGTCTGGGTTGCCCTGCGCAATGAGGCGGCGCATCTGGCCAAAACCGAGCCAACCATGGCCTCCTTGGTCAATGCCGTCGTGCTGAAGCATGAGGGGCTAGGCTGCGCCCTGTCCTATCAGTTGGCGCGCAAGCTGGGCGACCAAGAATTGCCGGCCATGAGCGTGCGAGAAATCGCCGAAGAAGCCTATGCGGCCGATCCCAGCCTGGTCGATAAGGCCGAGGCCGATCTGCGCGCCGTGTTCGAGCGCGACGCCGCCTGCAAGGGCTATGTCCAGCCCTTCTTGTTCTTTAAGGGCTTTATCTCGCTACAGACCTATCGCATTGCCCATTGGCTCTATGGCCGGGGCAGGGAGACCTTGGCCTTTTATCTGCAAAGCCGGGTGTCTGAACTGTTTCAGCTGGATATCCATCCCGGCGCGGTCATTGGCTCGGGTGTCTTTTTTGACCATGGCACGGGCATTGTGATTGGTGAGACCGCTGTGATCGGCGATGATGTCTCCATGCTGCATGGCGTTACGCTGGGTGGTACGGGGGCGGAGCGCGGCGATCGCCATCCCAAGATCGGCAAGGGCGTCTTGCTCGGCGCCGGGGCCAAGGTCCTAGGCAATATCCAGGTTGGCGACTATGCCAAGATCGCTTCGGGTTCGGTTGTCTTAAAGCCCGTGCCGCCGCATTGCACCGCTGCGGGCGTACCAGCGCGCTTGGTCAATTGCCCGACCTGCGAAGAGCCTGCTAAGAGCATGGATCATACGCTTGCCGATGCCGTCTATGACTATGTGATCTAGGGATCGCGCCGGACCCATTTCAGGAGTTACCCCATGGACGCCAAGGACATGGCCCGCATTGAGGCCCATCTCAAGCGCACTTTTTCCAATACTAGTCTGAGCCTTAAGGCGCGGCCCAAGCAAAAGGACTCCGCTGAAGTCTATGTCGGTGAAGAATTTATCGGCGTCATCTATCAAGATGAGGACGAGGATGGCTCCTTCATGTTCGAAATGGCCATACTCGCCGAAGACCTAGACGCTTAAGGACGCTTTCGCGTCCCTAGTTCATCTCAGCCCGTACCTTGGCACGCAGGACATCGATTGGGGCTAGGCCCCGATCCGTCTTGAAATGCCAATAGGTCCAGCCATTACAGGCTGGCGCCGACTGAACCAATGCCCCAAGCTTATGGATCGAGCCGGACAGGTCACCGATCGCAAGGCTGCCATCGGCGCGCACGCGGGCGGATAGCTCGCCCTTGGGGCAGAACAGCTTATCGCCAACGCGCAAAAGGCCTGCCTCGACAATCTGACCAAATGGCACGCGCGGTTCGGCGCGCTTGGAGCCCATAGTGTCGAGATCGGCGGCGGTGGCTGGTATGACCTTGGCAATCCGCTCGCGCGCCAGGTCGAGATAGACCTCTTCGCGCTCTATCCCGATAAATCGGCGGCCCAAACGCTTAGCCGCTGCGCCTGTGGTGCCGACGCCAAAGAAGGGGTCGAGGACGAGATCGCCCGGCTTGGTTGAAGACAAGAGGATGCGGTGTAACAGAGCTTCTGGCTTTTGGGTCGGATGACCTTTTAGGCCTTGCGCGTCCTTAACCCGCTCTTCGCCCGTGCACAGGGGCAAGGACCAGTCCGAGCGCATTTGCAGCTCGTCATTGGCCATCTTCATGGCGTCATAATTAAAGGTATAGCGCTTGCCACCCCGGCTCTTGGCCGCCCAGATCAAGGTCTCATGCGCATTGGTAAAGCGCGTACCCTTGAAATTAGGCATGGGATTGGTCTTGCGCCAGATGACATCGTTCAGGATCCAGAAGCCCAGATTTTGCAGGACGGTGCCGACGCGGAATATGTTGTGATAGCTGCCGATCACCCAAAGCGCGCCATCGTCTTTCAAGATCCGCTGGGCCTGGGTCATCCATTCAATTGTGAACTGGTCATAGGCCTCAAAGCTGGCGAACTGGTCCCAGGCATCGTCGACGGCATCGACCTTGGAATTGTCCGGCCGGTGCAGGTCGCCGCCCAATTGCAGATTATAGGGCGGGTCGGCAAAGATCAGATCCACCGACTTGTCCGGGATCTTGGCCATTTGCGCAGTGCAATCGCCCAGGATCAGAGTTTCAGGACCAAAGCTCATAGCGCACCCCCAGTCAGACTCTCCAGTCCTGCGGCAACGAGGTTAAAATCTGATGTCGGTTTATGGTTAATTCATCGGTAAGGATTTAGCCCAGGCCTTGATGTTTGGGCGTCGGGCCGTCAAGCTGTACATAATCACTGACAAGGACAGGGCCAAATCATGACCGATCGCATCACCTCGCCGTTTGGCGCCTTTACAACCGCGCGCGAAGTCTTGGCAGGCCATGACCTGACCGGCAAAACGGCGATTGTGACGGGCTCCGCTTCGGGTATTGGCGTCGAGACGGCCAGGGCCTTGGCCGAGGCGGGCGCTGAGGTGGTGCTGGCGGTGCGCAATGCGACCGCAGGCGCAGAGGTCGCGGCCGATATTGCCAAGACCGCCAAGGGGGCCAAGCCTCGGGTTGAGCTGGTGGACCTGTCAGACTTTGCCAGTATCCGCGCCTTTGGTCAGCGTTGGGGCGACAAGCCCTTGAACATCCTGATCAATAATGCCGGAGTCATGGCCTGTCCCCAGA
>JBILKO010000070.1:0-12768 GCA_044376615.1 Caulobacteraceae bacterium | reverse complement strand
GCTTATCCATGGCTGACCTAATCAATCTAAACCAGGCGCGCAAAGCCGCCGCCAAGCTTGCGTCCAAAGCAATGGCCAAACAAAACCGTGTCCGGTTTGGTCAGACCAAGGCGGAAAAACTTGCCCCAAAGACGGCCGCTGCCCGGCTGGATGAAAAACTCAACCAAACCAAGCGAGAGCCCAAGGTCGAACCTGGCTGTTAAGATTTCGTTTACCATGTACTGGGTAAATCCTGCCTAGTGGCGATGCTCAGAATCGTCGCCCGCTAAGGGTCAGGTCTTGGAACAGTTTGTTGAAAGTCTGCAAAAGTTTGGCATAGGCCGCCTGGCTGCCATTATCGGCGTCTCGGCCGCAGTCGCCGCTGCCTTAATCGCCTTGACCTTTAATTTGGGTAGATCACCTCAGGCCCTTCTCTATTCCAATCTCGACCTCAAAGAGGCCTCGACTATTACCCAAGCCCTTGATCAGGCTGGCATAAAGTATGAAGCCAAGGGCGATGGCTCGACCATTTTTGTTTCACGCGACAAGGTGGGATCGACCCGGATGCTGCTCGCGGGCAAGGGCCTGCCCAGCTCTGGCTCCGTCGGTTATGAAATTTTCGACCAGACCAATGCCTTGGGCCAGACTGATTTTGTGCAAAACCTCAATCGCCAGCGTGCCCTCGAAGGCGAGCTTTCCCGGACTATTCGCTCCCAAGACTGGGTAAATTTTGCCCGGGTGCAATTGTCCATGCCCAAGCGCGAATTGTTTGAGGAGGCGCCACAACCTCCAACCGCCGCCGTGACGATCGGGGTTACCGGCCGCACACCCAATGCCGAACAAGTGCGCGCCTTGCAAAACCTGGTCGCCAGCGCTGTCCCAGGCCTAACGCCCGAAAAGGTGACCATTGTCGATCAGAAGGGCAAACTTCTGGGCGGCGGCCAAGGCGCTGATGCGCTTGGCGCTGCGGGCGATGAGCATCGCGCAGAGGTCGAAGAATCCATTCGCCGTAAGGTCCGCGACCTAATCGAGGGTGTCGTTGGCCCCGGCAAGGTAAGGGTCAATGTTACCGCAGACCTCGATCTGTCCCATGTCACGATCCAGGAGAAAAGGTACGATCCCGACGGTCAAGTTGTTCGCTCGAACCAGACCAGCGAAGAAAATGCGCAAGAGACCGACCGAGGCGACGGCCAGGTTACCGTGGCAAACAATGTGCCTGGCGGAACCCAGACCCAACCTGTCACCACCGAGCCAACCAGCACAAGCTCCAAGCGTGATGCAACGACCAATTATGAGATCTCTAGCCTCGATACCACCACCATAACCGAGCCTGGCCAGGTCAAGCGCCTTTCCGTGGCTGTCGCGGTCGATGGCACCCAGACGATTGGCAATGACGGCAAGCCTGGCCCCTACGTGCCGCGCAACGCCGAAGAAATGCGCCGGATCGACGAGCTGGTTCGCTCCGCCGTGGGTTACAATGAAGTCCGAGGAGACAAGGTCACCGTCTATAATGTCAAATTTACGCGGGACGACACCGACGTGAAGCCAGCCTCTTTTTGGGCGAATTTTGACAAGAACGACATTATGCGCGCTGCAGAGCTGGGCATACTCGCCATCGTAGCCGCTCTGGTAATCTTCTTCGTCATTCGTCCAATGATCTTGCCGCCCAAGCCAGAAGTTGAAGATATGGACGACGAGACCGCCTTGCTTGAAGGGCCGATGGATGGATCGCTCGACCAACTCACCTACGAAGACGAGCCGCTTGAGGGCATTCCGCAACTGTTTGACCCCGACGACCTCGACCGCCGCATCAATATTGCCCGCGTTGAGGGCCAGGTTAAGGCCTCGTCGATCAAACGTGTGGTAACCTTCATCGAAGAACACCCAGATGAATCCATCGCAATCCTGCGCAGCTGGCTACATGAGTCTGCATAATGGCTAGATCGGACCCGAAAGATAAAATCAAAGAAACCTCGGACCTGAGCGGTGCGGAAAAGGTTGCGGTTGTGATGCTAGCGCTTGGTCAAGAGGAGCATACCCTCTGGGAGCGTCTCGACGAGGAGGAGATCAAGGAAATCTCCTTGGCGATGGCTGGCCTAGGCACCGTCCCGGCGATCGTGGTTGAAGATGTCTTGATCGAGTTTGTATCAGGGATGTCGGCAACGGGCGCGATCATGGGCTCATATGAGCAGACCCAGCGCCTGCTCAATAGCTTCCTGCCGTCCGACAAGGTCGACGCCCTTATGGAAGAGATCCGCGGTCCTGCGGGTCGCACCATGTGGGACAAGCTGGCCAATGTGAACGAAGCGGTTCTGGCCAATTACCTCAAGAACGAATACCCGCAGACTGTTGCCGTCATCCTTTCTAAGATCCGTAGCGATCACGCTGCACGCGTCTTGGCCGCTCTGCCCGAAGATTTCGCGCTCGAATGCGTCACTCGCATGCTGCGTATGGAGCCGGTGCAAAAGGAAATCCTCGATAAGATCGAAGAAACCTTGCGCAGCGAGTTCATGTCCAACCTGGCGCGGACATCCAAGCGCGACAGCCACGAGCTCATGGCCGACATTTTCAACAATTTCGATCGCCAGACCGAGAACCGCTTCCTCACCTCGCTCGAAGATCGTGCGGCCGAAAGCGCCGAACGCATTCGCGCCTTGATGTTTGTGTTCGAAGACCTGCGCAAACTCGACCCTGGCGGAGTCCAGACTCTGCTGCGGGCCGTGGATCGCGAGCAGCTGGCTTTGGCCCTGAAGGGATCGTCGGATCAGGTCAGGGATCTGTTCTTCAGCAATATGAGCACCCGTGCGTCCAATATCATGCGCGAAGATATGCAGAACATGGGTCCTGTCCGCCTGAAAGACGTCGATGCGGCGCAAATGGGCGTAGTTCAGATTGCAAAAGAACTCGCCGCCAGCGGCGAAATCATGCTCGCTGGCCAAGGTGCCGATGATGAGTTGATCTACTAGGGGCAATGGCATGACCACACATTCCCCAAGGAAGTTTGTGTTTGAGACCGAGTTCTTGGACGACGGCAAGCAAACGCTCGTGCCGCCAAGGCCGCAGAGGCTCTATACGCGAGACGATGTCGAAAAGATCCGCCAAGAGTGCTTTAACCGGGGGCAAACAACCGCCCTTGTTCGCGCGCAGGAATTGATCGTTCAGGCGCAAGATGCCCAGACCCACGCTGAAGAGGCCCGGGTTCATCAAGAAGAGCTTAGGGTTGCAGCCGAACACCAGAGGATCGAGGCCGAGCAACGCACTCTTGAGGCCGTGGATGCTCTGATCCAGCATTCGCAACATGCCTTCATGGCAATGGCGAGTGTCAGCCTTGACCACTCCAAACAGGCTGCCGAACTGGCTATGGTTGCGGCCAAACAGATTGCAGGCGAGGCTCTAAAGCATTTCCCGCAAGGGGCGGTTTTGGCGGCAATGGAGGCCTTGGCCAGTGAAATCAAGGCCCAGCCGCGATTGACTGTTCGCGCTGGCCCTGAATGGGCTGGCCGGTTTCAGACAGCGCTCGACCAAAAGATTGCCGCAATGGGCCTGGATTGTCGCATTCAGGTTACACCCGACCCCAACCTACCCTTAGCCGCATTCGACTTTAACTGGGGCGATGGCCGCGCCCAATTTGATCCTATCCGGGCCGCAGAAAAGATTTCCTCTGCCTTGCAAACCGCCTTGGCCGGCGCTGGCGCGGGTGACGGCAAGCCGTCACAGCCGCCTTCACAAACTGGACACTAATCATGGCATCCGACACCCCGACCGATAATGACCCCAATGAGACCATGGCCGATATGGGTCCTCCACCGGAAGATAATCCCACTCCGCAAGAGGATGATCCCATTATTGCCATGCCGCTGGAGCATTTTGGCATGGACGAGCCCCTAGCGTCCGAAATGGCAACCAACCAGAATGACCGCACCGCCAACGATCTCAGCACCGTGTTTGAGGTGCCGGTCAGTATCTCGGCCGTATTGGGTCGCTCGACCCTATCGGTCGCTCAGCTGCTCCAGCTTGGTGCGGGCAGTGTGTTGGAACTGGACCGCAAGGTCGGCGAGGCTATCGATATCTTCGTCAATAACCGCCTTGTGGCGCGCGGCGAAGTGGTGATCGTCGATGATCATCTGGGCGTGACCATGACGGAAATCATCAAAGACGGCGATAACCAGAACTAGACCGGGACCAGGTAAGGGATTGACGATTATGAGACTTTTGGTTGTCGGACGCTTAAGTGGTCAGCTATCGACTGCGGTCAAAATGGCCATGGCGACAGGTGCACGGGTTGCGCATGTGGAAACCAGTCATCAGGCGACCAATGCCCTGCGCGCTGGCCAGGGCGCAGACCTGATGATGGTCGATTATGATCTCGATATTGCCGCCCTGATCGCGGCCAATGAGGCCGAGCATATTCATGTGCCCGTAGTTGCCTGCGGTATCGCTGCTGACCCGCGCCGTGCGGCCGACGCTATCCGCGCCGGGGCCAAGGAATTCATCCCCCTGCCGCCAGAAGCCGAACTGATCGCTGCCGTTTTGGCGGCCGTGACCGATGATGACCGGCCTATGATTGCCAAGGACCCGGCCATGAAGGCCGTCGTGGCCATGGCCGAACAGGTCGCGCCGTCTGAGGCCTCGATCCTGATCACAGGCGAAAGCGGCGTCGGCAAGGAGGTGATCGCCCGCCACCTGCACCAAAAATCACGCCGGGCGGGCCGGCCCTTTATCTCCGTCAATTGTGCCGCCATCCCGGACAATCTGCTCGAGTCAGAACTGTTTGGGCATGAAAAGGGTGCCTTTACCGGCGCGGTTGCTCGGCGGATCGGTAAGTTTGAAGAAGCTGAAGGCGGCACACTTCTGCTTGACGAAATCTCTGAAATGGATGTGCGACTTCAGGCCAAGCTGCTGCGCGCCATCCAGGAGCGCGAGATTGATCGGGTTGGCGGGACCCGCCCCGTCAAGGTCAATATCCGGATCCTGGCCACCTCCAATCGAGATCTCGCCCAAGCCGTGCGCGAAAAGAGTTTCCGCGAAGACCTGCTTTACCGCCTGAATGTCATCAATCTGCATATCCCGCCCCTGCGCGAGCGGCCAGGCGATGTCATGGCCCTGTCGGACTATTTCAGCCGCAAATACGCCCTGGCCAACAATCTCGGCGAACGCACCCTATCCGAAGAGGCAAGAGCAAAGCTTGCCGGGCATAGCTGGCCGGGCAATGTCCGCGAACTGGAAAACGCTATGCACAGGGCTGTCCTATTGTCTGCAGGCCCGCAGATCGACGCCTTTGCCATTCGCCTGCCGGAGGGACCAAGAACAGCCAACCCGGTGGCCCAGGCCGCTAGCCGCGCCGCGGAAGTCATGGCCCGCACGGCCCCACCCGGCGGCAGCTTTATCGGCCAGACTGTGGCTGAGGTTGAACAGCAATTGATCCTTGGCACGCTCAGCCATTGTTTTGGCAACCGCACCCATGCGGCCAATATTCTGGGAATTTCAATTCGCACCTTGCGCAACAAGCTCAAGGATTATGCCGACCTCGGCATAGACGTCCCGGCCCCGCAAGGGGCTGGTGCCAGCGCCGCCTAGTAAGCCGAGGACCCGATGGCAGATATTGGCGTCACACCAGGCCTTGGCAATCGCCCGACCTTTAAAGAGGTAAGGGGCTGGGTCGCCCGCGGCGATGTGATCATGGCCATAGGCGTGGTCGGGATCATTGTCCTTCTGATCCTGCCGATCCCGGCGGTCTTGCTTGACCTTCTGCTGGCCCTATCGATTACCAGCTCAGTTCTCATCCTAATGACCGCAATTCTATTGAAACGTCCGTTGGACTTCACGGCGTTTCCGACCGTGCTCTTGGTCGCAACCTTGTACCGGCTTGCGCTAAACATCGCTTCAACTCGCTTGATCCTCAGCCACGGGCATGAGGGTGTGCATGGGGCCGGTCAGATCATTGCCACCTTTGGCAATCTTATGATGCAAGGCAGTTTCGTCATCGGCGTTGTGGTGTTTGCCATCCTCGTCATTGTCAACTTTATCGTTATTACAAAGGGTTCCGGCCGGATCGCCGAAGTGGCTGCCCGCTTCACCCTAGATGCCATTCCCGGCAAGCAAATGGCCATTGATGCAGATCTGTCGGCAGGCCTGATTGATGAGTCTACCGCCAAGCTGCGACGCAAAGAGCTAGAGCAGGAATCGACCTTTTTCGGTGCCATGGACGGTGCCTCGAAATTTGTTCGCGGTGACGCGATTGCTGGCCTGATCATTACAGCCATCAATATCATTGGCGGCATCTTGATCGGGGTGCTTCAGCACGGCCTACCGCTATCTGAGGCTGCGGCGACCTATACGATCATGACCATTGGTGACGGCCTGGTTAGCCAGATCCCAGCCCTGATCATCTCTCTGGCTGCAGGCTTTGTAGTCTCTAAGGCCGGGGTCGAAGGGGCCGCCGACAAGGCCCTGGTCACCCAATTGGCCAGTAACCCCGTCAGCCTTGGCATGGTATCAGCCGCTTCGGGCGTTATTGCCCTGGTTCCTGGCATGCCAATCTTACCGTTTGCCGCGATCTCAATTGCCTCTGGGGTCTTGTCCTGGCGCCGATCTCAAGAGGGACAGAAAAGGGCTAGTGAAGCCGCCGCCGCCGATGCGCCAGGCGCTACTGCGGACGTTGAGGAACCGATTTCAACCGCCCTGACGATCGACGATATCAAGATTGAACTGGGCTACGGCCTCTTAAACCTCATCAATGATGTCGAGGGCCGCCGCCTGACCGACCAGATCCGGGCGCTGCGCCGAACCCTGGCATCCGAGTATGGGTTTGTCATGCCGTCGGTCCGAATCCTCGACAATATGCGGCTGCCAAACAATGGCTATGCCATTCGGATCAAGGAAATGGAGGCGGGCGCTGGCGAGGTTCGTCTTGGCCATCTGATGGTCATGGACCCTCAAGGCGGCCAGGTTGACCTGCCGGGCGAGCATGTGCGCGAACCGGCCTTTGGCCTGCCGGCGACGTGGATCGAAGACGCCTTACGCGAAGAGGCGACCTTTAAGGGCTATACCATTGTCGATCCGGCAACGGTCCTAACCACGCATCTGACCGAGATCCTAAAAGACAATATGCCGGACCTCTTGTCCTATGCTGAGGTCCAGAAACTGCTCAAGGACCTGCCATCCGAGCAGAAGAAACTGGTTGAGGATCTGATCCCGAGCGTCATCAGCGCCACCACAGTTCAGCGCGTACTTCAGGCCTTGCTGCGTGAACGGGTCTCGATCCGCGACCTGCCCAGTATTCTAGAGGGCATGGGCGAGGCTAGCGCCTTTAAGGGCTCGATCATCCAGATTGTCGAGCATGTGCGCACCCGCCTGGCCAAGCAGCTATGCTGGCAAAACAAGGACGACCAGGGCACCTTACCGATCATTACCTTGTCGCCCGAATGGGAACAGACCTTTGCCGACGCGCTGATCGGCCCACCCGATGATCCGCAGCTCGCCTTGGCACCAACCAAATTGCAGGAATTTATTGGCCTGGTACGCGAAGGGTTTGAACGAGCGGCCATAGCCGGTGATGCTGCGGTATTGCTAACCAGCCCAGGCGTTAGGCCGCATGTGCGGGCAATTATCGAACGGTTCCGCGGCCAGACTGTGGTCTTGTCGCAAAACGAGATCCATCCCCGTATCCGGCTGAAATCCTCCGGCCAGATCTAGGGATGAGCTGGGGAGAGCCTGTGGATAAGTCCACCACAGGGCCTAAACCTCTGTGAACAATCGGTGGACATGCTCAGGCGCTCGCCCGCCGATCCAGCGAAGATAGAATGAACTCAGCCAGGCGTTCGGCGGCGGGGGGCACGGCGGTCCTGGCCCGCAGAAGCGCGATTTCCGTATCGGCCAAGGGCGGCATGGGCTTGGACAATATGGTTAGGTCCGGCGGCACCATTTCCAGCGGCAAGACCGTAACCCCAAGGCCCGCTCTTAAGGCCGCTAGCTGACCCGAAACCGAGGGGCTGGTATAGGTCGCGCGCCACTGCCAGCCCTCGGATTCAAGAGCCGAAATGGCTCGCTTGCGATAAACGCAAGGCGATGGGGCCAGGATCAGCGAAACGGCCCGTCCGCGCACAGGCGTATCCAGCTCACCACCAAGACCGACCCAGACCAGGGGCTCGCGCCAAACCCGGACGCCAAGATCAGGCCCGATGGGTTCGCGCTTGATCAGGGCCAGGTCTAATGCGCCTTCGTTCAGCCGGTCCATCAGGTTCAAGGTCAGATCACAGGTTACCGACAGGGCAATGCGTGGATGACTGCGGGCAAAACCGCCCAGAACCTGAGGCAGATGGGTCGTGGCAAAATCCTCTGGCGCGCCAAGCCGTACCTCGCCTTCCATCAGGTCGGCCGACAGGCCTGCCAGGATCTCATCATTCAGGCGCAATAGCCGCCGCGCCTGGGGCAGGAAGGCCGCGCCTGCCTCGGTCAAGGTGACGTGGCGAGGATCACGCAGCAAAAGCGCCTGGCCGATCCGCTCTTCGAGGCGCCGCAATTGCAGGCTGATCGCCGACTGGGACCGGCCCATGCGCTCGCTCGCCCGGGTAAAACTCTTGGCCTCAGTGACGGCGACAAAGCTTCGCACCAGATCGAGATCAAGATTGTCCAACCGGGCCATGGCATCTCCTATGATGAGGAAATCATATTATAGGGATTTCAAAAATCAAACACGCAAATCATTGCGCCTAGCCTATAGGCCAGTCCGGGGCCGGTTTAGCGGCTAAAGGGGATGATAATGTTTGAAGCCATTGCGGCAGATTTGGGTCTGGGCGCAGCGAACCTGCTGCAACCGGCTGTCTTGTTCTTTGCCTTGGGCCTGATCGCGGCCCTGGTACGCTCGGACCTTTGCCTGCCTGGAACCGCGGCCAAAAGCATCTCCCTGTTCTTGATGCTCTGCATAGGCTTTAAGGGCGGTGTTGAGGCCAGGGTCCACGGTCTAGATACGGGTTTCTTGACCGCAGCAGCCCTTGGGCTTGGGCTTAGCCTGACCATGCCGTTTCTGGGTTATTTCGTCTTAAGGCGGGCGGGCTTGGATAAGCTCAATGCCGCTGCGACATCGGCCTATTATGGGTCCGTCTCTGTCGTGACCTTTGCTGCGGCCCAGACCTATCTAACCAGCACGGGCATGGCGACCAGCGGCTATATGTCGGCGGTGCTCGCGGTCATGGAGACGCCTGCCATCCTCACCGGCCTTTGGCTCGCGAACCGATATGCCAATGCGAGTGTCAAGCGCGGCGAAGACTCCAAGGATATTTGGGGCCATGTCTTCTTTAACGGGGCGAGCCTGCTGCTGGTTGGTAGCTTTGTCATTGGCATGATTACGGGCAAACCTGGCGGCGAAAAGCTGGCGACCTTTACCGGCCCCTTGTTCCAAGGCGCACTTTGCCTGTTCTTGCTCGATCTCGGGGTCAATGTCGCCAATCACTGGCGCTCGGCGTATAAGATCCGGCCGGCGGTTCTAGGCATGGGTCTTTTGCTGCCGATAATGGGGGCGATTATCGGTGCCCTCCTGGCCCGCGCGGCTGGGTTGCCGCTGCAGGATGCGACCTTGTTGGCCATATTGGCCGGTTCTGCCTCCTATATCGCCGCCCCAGCCGCCATGCGCCTGGCCTTACCCCAGGCCGATAGCGCCGTGTCCTTGACCCTATCGCTCGGGATCAGCTTTCCGTTCAACCTCTTGCTGGGTATACCGCTCTATACAATCCTGGTTGCGGCCCTCTATAGCTAGGGTGGTATAAAGGCCGGGAATGCCCATCCAGACATTGCGAATACGGGCGCGCCCTGCTAGCCAATAGGCCTGAACCGTTGATGCGTTAAAGGGCCTTGGCCGATCATGAGCACAAAAGGCAAGATCACGTCCTATCAGGTGAAGACCGTCGCATGGGACCTATTGACCTTTGACCGTCTCCTGACCGGCCCGATTGTCCATCTGATCTATTGGGCAGGGCTTGGTCTGATTGGCCTGATGGGATTTGGCCTGGTTGGCGGGGCGATCGGTCTGGCCCTGCGTGACGGAACCGTCACTGGGGTCTTGATCGCCATTCCGGTTCTGGTCGGCGGCGTGCTGGTTCTATCCGCCCTAATCCTGCTTTGGCGCGCCTTGTGCGAGTTTTATGTCGCCGTGTTTCGCATAAGTGATGATTTGCGGGCCCTGCGCGAAGCCAATACGCCTCACGCCTCCGACGAATAGTCCCGCCCGCCGCGCGTCAGACGAAGGCCCATCTCGTCCAGCATAGCGGTTTCTTGCCGTGCCAGCTCGCGGTCCTCGGCAGTTTGGATGTTCTGGGCCACGATCTCGTATTTTTTGAGCGCCTCAAACGCCTCGGCCAAGGCCTGGCGGACCTGCTCTTCCTCCTGATCCAGTCCTGCCAAGACCTGCAAAAACCGCGCGCGCTTTTGCCGGACACCGGACAAAAAAGCCATGTGGGACAGGCCAGAGTCGGGATGGTCGCGCACATGCTGGGCCTCGGCCTCGACCTGGGCTTCAAGCTGCGCCTGCTGGTGCTGGACGCCCTGCCTGCGGCCAACAAGCTCGGCCACCTGTTTTTGCAAGGTCTCAACCTCGTGATTAGCAATCTTGATGAGGGACTGGGTCCAGCGGCTCATTGCGTCTCTAGACCAAGGATCTGGGCCAACTGGTCAAAGCTGGTATCGAGATCGGTAACCTCGTCCTTATCCTGGCCCAAAAACGCTTCAAGCGCAGGATTTAACGCTATGGCCCGGTCGATCTGGGGGTCTGCGCCGGTGCGATAGGCCCCGATCCGGATAAGCTCTTCCATATTGCTATAGGCGGCCAGGGTCTGGCGCGCCTCGGTAACAATGGCGCGCTCTTGCGGCAACTGACAGGCGGGCATGGTCCGGCTGATGGATTTCAGCACATTGATTGCGGGAAACCGGCCGCGCTCAGCAATCGCCCGCTCCATGACAATATGACCGTCCAGTATCCCGCGCACGGCATCGGCGATCGGTTCATTATGATCATCGCCGTCAACCAGGACCGTGAACAGGCCGGTAATCGGCCCGCCCATTGTGCCGTCTGCAAGCCGGGGGCCGGGCCCTGCCCGCTCCAACAGTTTGGGCAATTCGCTAAACACGGTTGGGGTATAGCCCTTGGTAGTCGGGGGCTCGCCTGCGGCCAGGCCAATCTCGCGCTGGGCCATAGCAAAGCGGGTGACAGAGTCCATGAGGCACAGGACTTCCAAGCCCTGGTCTCGCATAAATTCGGCCAGTGCCAAGGTCAGATAGGCCGCCTGACGACGCTTGAGCGCAGGCTCATCCGAGGTGGCGACCACGACAATCGCCCGCTCCAGCCCCGCCTCGCCCAGGGTTTCCTCGATAAACTCGCGCACCTCGCGGCCGCGTTCGCCGATCAGGCCAACCACGACCACATCGCAATCAGCCTGCCGCGCGAGCATGGACAAGAGCACCGACTTACCCACCCCAGAGCCCGCAAACACACCCAGCCTTTGGCCGCGGCAACAGGTGGTAAAGACATTCATCGAACGCACGCCAAGGTCCAGCCGCTCGCCCACCCGGCCCCGGCTATGGGCGGCGGGCGGCGCGGCGCGTAGCGAATAGGGTATTGCCCCCTGGGGCATGGGCCCATTGCCGTCAATCGCCTCGCCAAACGCATTCACAATCCGGCCCTTCCAGGCCAGGCTTGGCCGCACCACGGCCCCATCGGCAAGGATGTGAAACTCAGCGCCGGGGGCCACGCCCTCGACCGGGCCAAACGGCATGAGCAGGGCGCGATTTTCCCGAAACCCGACCACCTCAGCAATCAGAGGCTCAGCCCCGCCGCGTGCAATCTCAACCCGCCCGCCAATCGGCAACCGCGACAGACCACCCCGCACCTCGATCAACAAGCCATTGACCGAGGCCACCCGGCCATAGACCTCAAGCGGATCAACCCTTTGGACAACAGAGATCAGGCTTTCCATGGCAATTCCTGAGGCCTGCCCCTCGGCTACCGACAGCCAATCGACTTAAGGGCCCAATCGACAATTACACCATTTCAACCTGTATCAGACTTTGGCGATTCTGATCATTACGGAACCATCATTCTCCTGGTAAAAAAAATTCCAGTCCAAAAAGCTCGTCCAAACTTTCCACCCGCATATCCGCGAATCTGAAGGCCAATTGAAGGGCCTGATAGAGATCGACCCCATGAATGACCCTCCAATCGGGATCAAAGGGCACAAACCGAACCGCTGCGCCCGCCTCGGCCAAATGACTTGGCTCAAACGGTTTAGAAATTTCCAAGGTGGCCACTACAAACTCAGTCTCGCCCTCTGGACGAAATCGGTACTGCGTCGAAACTAGGGTTTCATAGGATCGATCTACCTTTTTCATTCGAGATCCCATTGCCAATCAAACTACCGCCGATCGCATTGCCTTAGGTAAAGAGAGCGCACTTCCATCAACAGATTCTAGCGATTATGAACAAACCGGAACGATCATTCTCCCGGTAGAAAAAGTTCCAGTTCAAACCGCTGTTCGGGACCTAGCACCCGATCATCCGCGAAATTGAAGGCCAATTGAAGGGCCTGATAGAAATCGACCCCATATATAACTATCCATTCGGGATCAAAGGGTACAAACCGGACCGCCGCTGCCGCGCCGGCCATTTCATTAATCACAAACGGTTTAGAAACTTCCAAGGTCGCCACTACAAACTCAGTCTCGCCCTCTGGACGAAACCGGTACTGAGTCGAAACTAAGGTTTCGTAGGGTCGATCTACCTTTTTCATCGAAGTTCCCACT
>JBILKO010000069.1:0-12920 GCA_044376615.1 Caulobacteraceae bacterium | reverse complement strand
GAGCGGCTGCGCATTGGGGCCTGGGATGACGCTGACGAGCCGTTTATGGGTCCCCTGATCTCTGATCGTGCAGCCAAGGCGGCGCGGGCGGCGGCGGCCAGTTTGCCCGGCAAGGTCTTACGCGCAGCGGGGTTGATTGCCGGTCGGTCTGAGGCCTTTATCAGTCCGGGCCTAGTCGATGTGACTGGCCATGATGTGGCTGACGACGAGATTTTTGCGCCGGTGCTGCAGGTCCGCCGTGTTGCGAGTTTGGACGAGGCGATTGCGGCGGCCAATGCCACCCTCTTTGGCCTGGCTGCAGGTGTGATCAGTGATGACCTTGCAGTCTGGAACCGGTTCTTGAGCAAAAGCCGGGCAGGGGTCGTCAATTGGAACCGGCCAACGACTGGTGCGGCAGGTAGCATGCCCTTTGGCGGCCTCGGCGCTTCGGGCAATCATAGGCCCAGCGCCTATTATGCCGCCGATTATTGCGCCTATCCGATCGCGAGTTTTGAGTCTCAACAAGTGCAATCAACCTTAAAAGATATCAAAGGTTTGATGGCATGATCTCTGATCTTGCTTTTGAGGCGAATATCGACGGTCTGATCGGTCCGACCCATTCCTATGCGGGCCTGTCGCCGGGCAATCTGGCGAGCGCAGGGCATAAGGGCCAGGTGTCCAATCCGAGGGCCGCCGTGCTCGAAGGCCTGACCAAGATGCGGCGTCTGGCCGATCTGGGCGTGCCGCAATTTGTTCTACCGCCGCAGGCTCGGCCCGATCTTGCGTTTTTACGGGCGGTTGGGTTTGAGGGCACTGACGCCCAGGTCCTGCAAAAGTCCTGGAAGGCCGCGCCAGCCTTGGCGGCGGCAGCCTGTTCAGCCTCGGCCATGTGGGCCGCCAATGCCGCCACCGTAACCCCATCTGCCGATGCTGCTGATGGCCGCGTACATTTCACGCCTGCCAATCTCCTGACCAATCTGCACCGTAGCCTGGAAGGCGGCCAGACCATGCGGTCCTTGCGCCGTCTGTTCCCTGATACGGCCCATTTCGCTGTTCACGATCCCTTGCCCGCCCAGCCGCATTTTGCCGATGAGGGCGCAGCCAACCATGTGCGCCTCTGCGCCGAACATGGCGCGCCAGGGGTTAATCTCTTTGTCTATGGCCGCAGCGCCTGGGAGCGTTGGCCTGGCCAGTTTCCAGCCCGTCAGACTCTAGAGGCTTTTGAAGCCATCGCCCGTCGCCACAATGCAGGCGGGGCGGTTTTTGCGCGACAAGGGCAGGGCGCGATCGATGGTGGCGCGTTCCATAATGACGTGGTCTGTGTCGGGACCCGCACCTGCCTGTTCCATCATCAAAGCGCCTTTGCCGATACAGAAGCCGTCTATGCTGACATTCGCAAAGCCGCCGCTGGCCGGTTTGAGCCCGTGTTTGTGTCGGTGTCCGAAGCTGACCTGCCGCTCGCTGACACCATCCAGTCCTATTTGTTCAATAGCCAGCTGCTCGTCCTGCCAGGCGAGGATCGGCTGGTCCTGCTGGCCCCCTTTGAGGCCAAGGAAAACCCCCGCGCCTGTGCGGTTGCCCAGGCCTTGGTGGCGAGCAATGGGCCCATTGGCCGGGTCGATTATGTCGATGTGCGTCAGAGCATGCACAATGGAGGTGGCCCGGCCTGCCTGCGTTTGCGCGTCGTTCTCACCCCTGCCGAGCTGGCCGCCACTCATACGGGCCAGCGCTTGACCCCGGCCCTACATGCTCAACTGGAGGCTTGGGCAAACGCCCATTATCGCGACCGTTTGGCGGTCGAGGACCTAGCCGACCCAAATCTGATCACAGAAGTTCATACCGCCTTAGACGTCTTGTGTAAAATTCTAGAATTGGGAAACAAATTTTATTATTTTCAATAAGATAATTCTATTTTATAATAGTTATTGTCAGACATCCACTACCCTAAAAACACGATCACTGGGCAGGATATCGGTCAGGCCAAGGTCTGGCAATTTGGCGAGGCGGTCATACAGGGATGAAAAATCCTGCAAGGTCGCGTCCAATAGATGTTGAAGCGACGGGGTTATGAAATAGGTCTGCTGGACATTGTCAATACGATAGGGCGTGCGCATGACCCGCTCCATTTCAAATCCTAGCCGGTTGGGTATGTGGCTTTCGAGGCTGTAAATGCTCTCGGTTCGTGATGATAGAATGCCCGCACCATAGATACGCAGGCCTTGCCCTGTCTGGACCAGACCGAACTCGACCGTGTACCAATACAGCCGCGCCAGATTGTGTAATTGCCCAAGCCCCAGCGCCCTTAGACCGCCCTGGCCATAGGCTTGCAAATAGTCGGCAAATACCGGGTCAGCGAGCAGGGGCACATGGCCGAACACATCGTGAAACACATCCGGCTCTTGCAAATAGTCCAGCTGCTCTGGCGTGCGAATAAACCGGCCAGCAGGAAAGCGGCGATTGGCTAGGTGCTCAAAAAACACCGCATCTGGTACCAGGCCCGGCACCGCCACCACTTCCCAGCCGGTCTTGGGCTTTAAGGCCTTGTTCAGGGCGCGAAAATCGGGAATGCCTTGGCCGTGCAGGTCGAGCAAGGTAAGGCCGCGAAGCACCTCGTCGCAGGCACGACCGGCGATGACCCTGACCTGGCGCTCATACAGGGTGACCCAGGTCTCATGCTCCAGTTGTGTATAGCCCTCCCAGCCCTGACCAAGGGTCCAATCTGACGCTGCGTCGGGATGTCGGGTTGTCAAGTCCATGAGGGTAGATTGCACGACTCTTGGCACAATTTCTATGCAAATAAATCTACATTTCTCGATGGCCTAGCAAGATTGTCTCTTACAATTCCACAAGTGAGGACAAAAATGACTTTAGTGACTTCGCCTAGTGCGCCATCTTGGTCTTGGGGCGGTATTGGCCCGACTCAAAACCCTCAAACATTAGCGCCGTATGAGGATGGCCGACCGGTTCGCCCGTCTCGTCTGGCAATAGGTTTTGCTCAGACACATAGGCCACATAGCTGTTTTGGTCGTTTTCGGCCAAGAGGTGGTAAAACGGCTGATCCTTGCGCGGCCGCACTTCCTCAGGAATGGATTGCCACCATTCTTCGGTATTGTTGAACTGGGGATCAACGTCAAAAATCACGCCGCGAAACGCGAAGATCCTGTGTTTAACAACCTGGCCTATGCCGAATTTGGCGAGTCTCGTGCTCATAGGCATCTCTTACACCGACTTGCTGCGTGAAAAAAGACCGGATGCGGACGGTCCTATTGCATGATCTAGGGCTATGAGGTGCACGGGCAACTTGTTACAGTCGTCCTCGAAATGAGGCGGCGAGTTTGCCTGCCTCTCCCGTGAGCTTTGCCATGACCAAGGCACCAAGCCCCGCCGTCGGCCAGTCTGGCCGCGTGGGGACCTCGAATATGGGCCATAGCCCGGATGATCCGCCCCTGTTCGCGGCGCTGGATCTTGGCACGAATAATTGCCGGCTGCTGATCGCGACGCCGTCTCTGTCGGGATTTCGCGTCGTAGAGTCGTTTTCGCGGATTGTGCGCCTAGGCGAGGGCCTATCCCAAAGCGGCCGCCTGCAAGACGGGGCCATGGAGCGGGCCCTGGCCGCCTTGCGGATCTGTTCGGAAAAGCTAAAGCGTCGTCGGACCGTGCGGGTCCGCGCCGTTGCGACCCAGGCCTGCCGAGGTGCCGCCAATGGCGCGGACTTTGTCGCCCGGGTGGCGCAGGAAACCGGCATTCGCCTGCAAGTCATCACGCCGCGTGAGGAAGCCCAACTATCGGTCGCGGGCTGCCTGAACCTGTTTGATCGTACCGCAGAGGCAGCCCTTGTGGTCGATGTCGGCGGGGGATCGACAGAGCTGTCCTGGGTGGATTTGACTGATCCAAGGCTGGACATGCGGGTGCGCGACTTTTCGGCCGCGGCGCTTCCGATCAAGGCCTGGGTCTCTATTCCGGTCGGCGTGGTTAGCCTGGCCGAGCGTTTCCCAGAACCAGAAGGTGATAGCCAGGCCTGGTTCCGGTCCATGGTTGAGGATGTAAAACAGCGCATTGACGCTTTTGCCCTCGCCGAACCGCTTAGGCCTATTTTTGACAGTGGACGGGCGCACCTTGTCGGCACATCTGGCGCGATTACCGGCCTTGCAGGCCTGCATCTGGGTCTAAAGCGCTATGACCGCAGCCTGGTTGATGGGCTTTGGATGCAAAGGTCGGAATGCGAGGCGGCTGCCTATGGGCTCTTAGCCCTGGACAATGAAGGCCGCGCGACCCAGCCCTGTATCGGACCGGACCGTGCTGATCTGGTGCTGGCCGGGGCCGCAATCTTGCAGGCCGTGCAGGAAGCCTGGCCCTGTGATCGGGTCCGGGTGGCTGATCGCGGCCTGCGCGAGGGCCTGCTCTTATCGCTGATGTCCGATAAAAAGCCGCGCCGGCGCACCCGTCGGCGGCGGCGTGGCTCGCCCTCGGCCAATGTCGTGTCCGCATAGGCGTTTCTTAATTGGCGCGTTTGGCTTATGACGGGCCATGACCGATAAGCCCCCTAAGGACTTTCCAGAGCCGCCAGCGCCCGAAGACCGCAAGCGGATGGTGCGGACCCCAAGCCGAGGCCAGGAATCCGGTGGCCGGGTTAAAGCTGTTCGCCTTAAGACGGCCAATAAGCGCACGCCTTCGTCCCAGGCTTGGCTGGCGCGGCAATTGAATGACCCGTTTGTTGTTGAGGCCAAGCTTAAAGGCTACCGATCGCGGGCCGCCTTTAAGCTGATTGAGCTCGATGACCGGTTTCATTTTCTGCGCAAGGGCCAGCGCGTGGTTGATCTGGGCTGTGCGCCTGGCGGCTGGGTTCAGATTGCCATGGCCAGGGGCGCCAGCGCTGTGGTCGGGGTGGATCTCCTGCCCGTGGAGGCCTTGCCGCCTGCCCACATGATCCAGATGGATTTTACCGATCCCGCCTGCGGCGGTCGGCTGATAGAATTACTGGACGGACGGCCAGATGTGATCTTGTCCGACATGGCCCCCAATACGACGGGCCATCGCCAGACTGATCATTTGCGAATTGTCGGCTTGATTGAAGCGGCGGTCGAGTTTGCCGTCGAGACCCTGAAGCCCGGCGGCGCCTTTGTCACCAAGGCGTTTCAGGGCGGCGAGATGGCTGAGGTCCTCCGCGCGCTCAAGGCCCATTTTGATGAGGTCAAACACGTCAAGCCCAAGGCCAGCCGGGCGGAAAGCTCGGAAGTTTATCTAGTTGCGACCGGATTTCGCGGTCAATAGGCCTATCGCCCGGCCCGATCTTTCGCTATAGGCAGCCCGCAAAACGGAGAATTCCTATGGAGATTCGCGAAGGGCTTACCTTCGACGACGTTTTGCTTGAACCCGGTCCGTCTGACGTGATGCCTGGTCAGGTAAACACCGCAACGCGCTTTACCAAGGCCATTGGCCTAAATATCCCGATTGCCTCGGCGGCCATGGATACGGTGACCGAAAGCCGTTTGGCCATTGCCATGGCCCAGGCCGGCGGGCTGGGCATTTTGCACCGCAACCTGACCGTGGCCGAACAGGCCGACCAGGTGCGCGAGGTCAAGCGTTATGAAAGCGGCATGGTCATTAATCCCATGACCATTAATCCCGACACGCCGATCAGCGCGGTGCGGGCCATTACCGAACAGCGCAAGATTTCTGGCTTTCCCGTTGTGGATCAGAAGTCTGGCAAGCTGGTTGGGATCTTGACCAATCGCGATATGCGCTTCGCGGCAAACCCGCAGACGCCCGCCTCTGAACTCATGACCTCGACCAATCTGATCACAGTGCGCGAGGGGGTCGAGCCGCAAGAGGCGCGCGATCTTTTGCAACGTCACCGGATTGAGCGTTTGATCGTCGTCGATGACGCCTATCGTGCCGTTGGCCTGGTCACGGTCAAGGATATGGAGAAGGCCCAGGCCCATCCCAGCGCGGCCAAGGATGGCCGAGGCCGCCTGCTGGTCGGGGCCGCCTCCACCGTCGGCGATGTCGGCTTTGAACGGACCCAGGCCTTGATTGAGGCGGGTGTCGATGTGGTGGTCATCGATACGGCCCATGGTCACTCCATCCAGGTTGCCCAGGCCGTCGAGCGGATCAAGCGCGAAAACAATGCTGTCCAGATCGTGGCGGGTAATATTGCCACCTATGACGCCGCCAGGGCCCTGATTGATGCCGGGGCTGATGCGGTCAAGGTCGGGATAGGGCCAGGCTCGATCTGTACCACGCGCATGATCGCCGGGGTGGGCGTGCCGCAATTGACGGCCATTACCGATGCCGTACGCGCCGCGCGCGATAGCGGCGTGCCGGTCATTGCCGATGGCGGTATCAAGTATTCCGGCGACCTGGCCAAGGCGATTGCCGCCGGGGCCTCGACCGTCATGATGGGGTCCATGTTTGCAGGCACCGACGAGGCGCCCGGCGAGGTCTTCTTGTATCAGGGCCGATCCTATAAGGCCTATCGCGGCATGGGCTCTGTCGGGGCCATGGCCCGCGGATCGGCGGACCGCTATTTCCAAAAGGAAGTCTCGGATAGCTTAAAGCTCGTGCCCGAGGGCATTGAGGGCCAGGTACCCTATAAGGGCCAGATCGGCACCATCCTGCATCAGCTGGTCGGGGGCCTGCGCGCCTCTATGGGCTATGTCGGGGCGGCCACCATTCCTGATTTCCAACAGCGGGCCCGCTTTATCCGCATCACCAATGCTGGCCTGCGCGAAAGTCACGTTCATGACGTGCTGATCACGCGCGAAGCGCCTAATTATCCGAGCAGTGTGTGACCCCAGCCGCAAGACTACAGGCAGGCATTGAGATCTTGGACGCTCTGCTCGCGTCCCGTGCGCCCGCGGAAAAGGCGCTGAAAACCTGGGGCGCGGCGCACCGGTTTGCCGGGTCTGGTGATCGCCGCGCCATTGCCGAGCGGGTCTATGCCTGTCTTCGCCACGGCCAGGTCGCCAAGAATGGCCGCGGCCTGGTGGCGGCCTCGCTCACACTCGACGACCGGCTAGAGCCCGAGGCCATCAATGCCCTGTTCAGTGGCCAGGCCCATGGCCCAGCGCCGCTGAGCGATGAGGAAATCGCGGCTCTAAAGGCCCTGACCCCCGGCACGGTTCAGATGGGATCTTACATAGAGGGCCAATTGGCCCGGACCTTTGGCAAGGCCTGGCCGGCCGAGGCGCGCAGCCTGATGCAGGACCGTGCGCCGCTGGATATCCGCATCAATCTGGCGGTCAGCTATCCGGTCGCGGTCCAGGCCCGGCTGGCGGATCTGGGCCTAGAGGCCGCACCGACCCCCTTTGCCGCTGCGGGCCTGCGCCTAGCGGGCGGGGTGGATGTCCAGGCCCTCGATATCTTTAAAGAGGGCGGGTTTGAGGTCCAGGATGAGGGCAGCCAATTGGTCGCCGCCCTGTGCGCAGTCCGGCCTGGCGACCTGGTCGTCGATTATTGCGCCGGCGGCGGTGGCAAGACCTTGGCCCTGGCCGCAAACCTCAAGGGCGGGCGACTGATCGCCTGCGATATTGACGACCGCCGTCTGGCCGCCATCGCGCCCCGGCTCAAGCGGGCAGGGGTCAAGGCCGAGCTTCGTAAGATTGGCAGCCGGGGCGAAAGCCTGGATGACCTAAACCGCGCCGCCGACCGGGTCCTGGTCGATGCGCCCTGTAGCGGCTCTGGCACCTGGCGCAGGCACCCCGAAGGCGCGTGGCGCATCACGCCAGACGAGATTAATCGCCTCGCGGCCCTTCAACTCAAAATCCTGACCCAGGCCGCCAATCTGATTAAGCCGGGCGGCATATTGGCCTATGTCACCTGCTCGGTGCTAGCATCCGAGAATTCCGCGGTTGTGGAACGGTTTGAGGCGCGCAATCAGGGCTTTGCACCCTTGCCGATCGCTACGGCCCTGGCCCATACCGGCGCGGCCATCACGCCTTCCGGACGCGAGCAACTGACCGCGCTTGCCAAGGCGCATCAGCTGCAATTATCGCCCGGGCGCACCGGGACGGACGGATTTTTTATAGCCCTGTTTGAAAGGCGACCATGACGACAGAAATGACCGCTTCGGCCCCGCACCATCAACGCGTCTTGATTGTCGATTTCGGCAGTCAGGTCACCCAGCTGATCGCCCGCCGGGTGCGCGAAAGCGGCGTCTATTGCGAGATCCACCCCTATGACAAGATCGAGGCCATGCTACAGGCCTATGCGCCCAAGGCCGTCATTCTGTCCGGCGGCCCGGCCAGCGCGCATGAGGATGAAAGCCCTTCAGTCACGCCAAAAGTGTTTGAACTGGGCGTGCCGGTCCTTGGCATTTGCTACGGTGAAATGACCCTTTGCCAACAGCTGGGCGGCAAGGTCGAGAGCGGGCATTCGCGCGAATTTGGCCGGGCCGAGATCCGGATTGAGCGGCCCTGCGCCCTGTTAGATGGCCTAGGCCAGGTCGGCGATCTGGAAACCGTCTGGATGAGCCATGGCGACAAGATCACGGCCATCCCCGAAGGCTTTAGTGTCGCCGCCTCGTCCGAAGGCAGCCCCTATGCCGTGATCGCCGATGAGACGCGCAAATTCTATGGCGTCCAATTCCATCCAGAAGTGGCCCATACCCCGCGCGGTGCCCAGATGCTGCGCAATTTCACCCATGGCATAGCGGGCCTTAGCGGTGACTGGACCATGGCCTCGTTCCGGCGTGAAATGGTCGACAAGATCCGCGCCCAGGTTGGCGCGGGCAAGGTGATT
This sequence comes from Caulobacteraceae bacterium, assembly GCA_044376615.1. GTDB lineage: Bacteria > Pseudomonadota > Alphaproteobacteria > Caulobacterales > Caulobacteraceae > CAISGS01. Next base: position 4,202 of record JBILKO010000069.1, on the reverse strand, counting down.
TGCGGCCTGTCGGGCGGGGTGGATTCCTCGGTTGCCGCCGTTCTGATCCATGAGGCGATTGGCGAGCAGCTAACCTGCGTCTTTGTCGATACGGGCCTGTTGCGCCACAATGAAGCCGAGCAGGTGGTCAGCCTGTTTAACGAGCATTACAAGATTCCGCTGATCCATGTTGATGCCAAGGACACATTCCTCAATGCCCTGGCCGGCGTGTCCGACCCAGAAACCAAGCGCAAGACGATTGGCCGCCTGTTTATCGAGATCTTTGACGCCGAGGCCGCCAAGATTGAGGGCGCAGCCTTCCTAGCCCAAGGCACCCTCTATCCCGACGTGATCGAAAGCGTCTCGGCCCGCGGCGGCCCATCGGCCGTGATCAAGAGCCACCATAATGTCGGCGGCCTGCCAGACTTTATGAAGCTCAAACTGGTCGAGCCCCTGCGCGAACTCTTTAAGGACGAGGTCCGGGTCCTAGGCGTCGAGCTTGGCCTTGCCCCCGCCTTTGTCGATCGTCATCCCTTTCCGGGGCCAGGCCTGGCCATCCGCATTCCCGGCGAGATCACCCCGCAAAAGGTCGCCACCCTCCAACAGGCCGATGCCATCTATCTGGAAGAGATCCGCAAAGCCGGCCTCTATGACAAGATCTGGCAGGCTTTCGCCGTGCTCCTACCGGTCAAGACCGTCGGGGTCATGGGCGATGCCCGCACCTATGAGGACGTTCTAGCCCTACGCGCCGTCACCTCCACCGACGGCATGACCGCCGACTTTTTCGAATTTCCCTGGGAGGTCCTGGGCCGCTGCGCGACGCGGATCATCAATGAGGTCCGGGGGGTGAACCGGGTCGTCTATGATGTCACCAGCAAGCCGCCGGGGACGATTGAGTGGGAGTAGGGGGGCGCTTTATGCCCAAAATCAGTCGGCTGTGAAGATAACCTTCGGTCCGGGATCGGCCATGGCGTCGGGCGCGTCGCAGAAGCGGGCCACGCGATGGGTCACCTTTTCTGGATGGAAACGGCCGCAGGCAATGCAGTCCAGGGCCAACGGGAAGGTGGGTCTGGAATTCACCCGGCTGGTCTGGAAGGTAAGGCCCTTATAATAGGCGCGGGTTAGGGGCACTGGGGTCGTGGCACCGAGATGGATAGAGACGCTGGTCAAGATTCCATTGGTCCCGGTGGACTGAACGCCGAATCCGAGCGCTGCGGCGTTGCCGGCCGCCTCGACAACAATGTCAAATTGCTCAGAGGGCTGCCGTCCTTCGCCCAGGGCCAGCGGCGCAGCCTCTGCGCCCATGGATGCGGCCACCGCGCGCCGTCCGTCATTATCGTCGAGATAGACAACCCGTCCCGCGCCGAGCGCCACGGCGGCACCGGCCGCATAGAGTCCAACGCTCTGGGCAAGCCCGCCTATAACCAGGACGCTGGCACCGGGCAGAGCCTCCAGCTGAGGGGCGACGGCACGCCACCCGTCGGCGATATTGTCCGAGACGCTGGCAGCAACAATCGGATCAACCCCCTTTGGCAAGGGAACCAACATGGTGTCGGCAAAGGGTACGCGCACGAGATCTGACAAGGCACCGCCAAACTCGGTGCCGGACGTCGGCTTCAGCCCAAAAGCTGCGCCGAATGGGACGGCTTCGCATGCATTGGTGAACCCCCGACGGCAGGTCTGGCACCGTCCGCATGCGATCTGAAACGGTACGACCACGGTCTCACCCGGCTTAAATGGCGTTTGATCCCCAGCGTCGACCACTATGGCGACCATCTCATGCCCGAACGCGAAAGGCCCTGGGTATGGAATGACGCCGGTGGCGATATAAAGATCAAGATCGCAACGGGCGACTGTGATGGGCCGCACGATGGCATCTGTTGGCGATGTTAGAACCGGGGCGGGCACATCCCGCCATTCGAATTCGCCGGGCCTGATAAAGGTGAGTTGGCGCATGATTTGGCTCCGTCAGGGGTGATGGCAATGCAACGGCACTGCCGGGATCATGAACCGAAGGCTATCCAAACGGCGAAGGCCGCGAATAAGGGAACATAGGCTATGTGCTTGGCGGCCTTGGCCAGTCCGGCTGCACGCAGGACAATCAAGGCATCGAGCGCTGCCATAATCGCGGCGGCTGCTACCAGGCCCGCCAGACCGACGCGTATACCATTGGCAATCAACGCCGCAGCGGTCAGGGCCAAGCCAAGGTTGCGGGCACCCATAGCCCGGACAAAGGATTCGCCGCCTGCATCAATGACCGGCACACCAAAGAAGCGCGCCCCACCGCTCGGAGCGATCAAGCATCGCAGACCAATGGCCGCAAAGAGTCCCGCTGCGAGTACCGCAGTAATGGTCATCGGCACTGTCAAGGGCGCGGCGACTAGGTGAGGTAACATTACGACCACTCCGTTGATGGCCCTCGAACTATTGCCAGCATCAAGTTGAGGCACCATACTCAATAGCGCAAAATCGTTTTTTGATTATGGAAGTCTATGGACTGGGATGATATTAAGGTATTTGAGGCGGTTGCAGACGTTACGACCCTCACCGCGGCAGCGCGCCGATTGAATGTCAGCGTTGCAACCATTTCTCGGCGGCTCGATTCCCTTGAGTTTGGTTTGGGGCTGAGGCTTGTCAATCGCACACCTGAGGGCATCCACTTGACCGCAGACGGGGCAGGGTTGATCGATACTGTCCGATCCGCAGCCTCTGCGATGGAAGGTGTACGCCGTCGCGCGGACGCTTTGAAGGCAGGGGAAATGCACCCGATCCGCGTGTCTGCAACGGAACCGATCGCGGCGGAGCTCTTGGCACCCGCGCTTCCGAACCTGATCCGCCAGGTTCCGAACGTTCGTATCGACATCTCGGTCACGACCGAGATTGTTAGCCTGGCCTTTCGGAGCGTCGACATCGCCCTGCGTCTGGCACCGCCCAAGGGCGAAAGTCTTCTGGTCCAGCGCCTGTCCCCATTTCGCCTTGGACTCTATGCCACACAGGAATATCTAGGGTGCACGGCGCCTAACGGTCTAGACCTGAGCGCGGCCCGCCTGCTGACCTATGATGATACCTATGGACCAATTGTCGAGGTTGCCTGGACGCGATCCATGGGCCTTTCGGACGCATCACGGATCCGCTCGTCAAGCACGCGCGCCCTGCTTATGGCGACGCTGGCGGGCGCGGGTATTGGTTTGCTGCCCGAGGTCATTGCCCGTCAATACGATCAGTTGGTTCGTGTCCCAACGCCTGTCCCTATTCCCGACCGTGACATCTGGCTTATGAGTCACAAGGACCTCAAGCGCTCGCCAAACCACCGCATCGTGAGGGCCTGGATTCTGCAGACGCTACACGCGGCAATCAGGCCAAAAGCCGCCGCCCATTAGGCAGCGCGACATTTCCTTTGGGCTTATGATTGCGCGTCACTAGCCGTGGCTGGAGCTGGGGGCTCTAGCTTAGATCTCAGTCTTGCATAGCGGTCTGTATCGTTGCGGATCGCGGCGCGTAACCAACGCACAAAGGCCTGAATGGCCGGATTTGCGCGGTCATGCCGGCGATGCACAAGGAAATAGGTTCCAGCGCTGACCGATTTCGATGGAAATGGCACGACCAGCTTATCCATTTGAGGCGCATCAAAGATCAATGGTGCCAATCCCAAGGCTACGCCGCGCCCATGCGCCGCTAAATCAAGGGCAGCTGGCATGGTATCGACCGAGATACTCGATGCGCCCATAAGCCCGCTTAGTCCCTGTGCAGCCAACCAATCTGGCCAACCGCTTGGTCGGCTGGCAATGTGAATCAAGGTCGCGCCTGCGAGATCTTGTGGCCCATTCAGGCTGCCAGCAATGGCTGGAGATGCTAATGGGATCGCCCGCAGATCCATCAGCTTGTAGGCCGTTAGGCCAGGCGTAGGATGGTGGATATTTCGGATCGCTATATCGACCGGCTCACATTCGAAATCGACGACACGGTGGCTGGTCTCGATTTCGATGGACGCGCCTGGAATCTGCGCTTCTAGGTAGGCCAGCCTTGGGATCAGATAAACCGAGGTAAAGAGCGGCAGGGCGCTAACGCGAATGGTCATGGCTCCAAGTCGACCATGGGCCTCAACAAGCGCGGCATTGATATCTTCAAATGCGGCGTTCAGTCGGTCCGAAAGGCGATGACCATCTTCGGTCAAGCGAATTTGCCGCGTTGTTCGAACAAACAAAGGCGCGCCCAGCCAATCC
>JBILKO010000152.1:0-4446 GCA_044376615.1 Caulobacteraceae bacterium | reverse complement strand
GGCCATCAAAGATATTGAGATCATCGGTTAGGCAATTGACGGCCACGCCGCGGGCCTTATCGACACCGTAAGCCTCGCCGACCTTGATCATCAGCTGGGCGGCGGCAATCGCATCTGGGCGGCTTCTGGTCAGACCCCACTGCAATAAGAGCCAGCCCCATTCAAATTGATGCCCTGGTTCCCACTTGCGGCCCTCCAGACCTGGCATGGGCTGCCACTGACTGTCAAAGAACTCATGCACCGCGCCGGTGGTCGGATTGATGAATTCGCTCAGGCAAAGGGCCGCTATGGCATCGGCCTGTTCGGCCCAGATCGGATCGCTACTCACGCTTGCCCAGGTTAAGCAGGCCTCGAACAGGTGCATGTGCGGGTTGGATTGCAAGGGCAGGCTTGGCGGTGAGGATTCTTCAAAGCTGCCATCGGGTCGCCCTTGCCGCGTTCGCAAGGACAAAAGAAGGGTCTTGGCCTGGGACTCGAGGTCCAAGCGGTTCGGCTTTAGGCCATTTATGGTCGCTAGGGCAAACAGTCCAAAGGCCTGATCATAAAGCGCCGGCCCCTCGTCAAGAACTCGGCCATCCGGGCCAATCAAGGCATAGACCTGGCCATCGGGACCGAAAAACTGCCTCCGATAGGTGGCAAGTTCGCGGTCTAGAATGGTTTGCCAAGGGCCGGCCCAGCCCAGTTCGCCAGCGACGGCGAAGCAATAGAGCTGGCGCGGCGTTACCCGGCCACGCCTTGGCAAGGCAACGGGATCACCGTTCTGATCGATCTTCTCAAAAAACCCACCACTTGGAGCATCGCACCCCGTGCTGGCCCAGAGCGGCAAGGCATGATCCAGTGCCCAGCGATGCAATTGGTTGCCCAGGCTGGTTAAGGTCTGCCATTGCGGCGATTTCGTCAGGACCGCAGAAGGACTAAGATCAAGCTTTACAAGCAAGGCGTCAGCTTTCTGACCCGGTCGCAGAGTCGGGCTCAACCATGCTGATCTTTCTTAGGTCACCGAGCGTGCCGCCATTTGGATTGACCGTTACCATATCGACATAGCGATGGCCGGGCATAACCTTGTCGGCGGCATAGGTGCGAAGATCATGGACCATGGCACCGAGGGCCGGGTCACGGGCCTGGAACGAGAAGAAGAAGCGGATATCGCTCTCAACCAGCTCCAGGTCCGTCAGGTGTTGCAGCGGGCTTTGCGCATTGATCGGGTGCATCAGGGTCATATTCAGTGCGAACAGCGGATTGTGCGAGCGGAGCAAGCTAAGCTCATAGACCCGGCGGAAGGTTTGGCCCTCATGACTGACCTCACGCATCAGGGCTGAAAGGCGCATATGCGCATCGCTCAAAATATTAGTCCGGCCATTGCCGATCCGCAGCATCAGAGTTCGGCAGCCATTATAGGACGTGATCACCAGATTTTCGGTATAGACGACCATGGACCTTGGCCTGGAAAACCGCACAAAGATCAGGCCGGTTAAGATGGCGGTAAAGGCCACCCCAACCAGGATCTCGACCGCCGCAATCTGGTGGCCATAGGTGGTGGCCGGATGCAGGTCGCCATAGCCGACCGTGGCCAAGGTTTCGATGCTGAAAAAGAACAGATCTTCAATATGGCCTGGCCGGACATTAGCGACGCTGCCGGGCTCAAGCGCATAGAGGCAGGCAAACAGAAAGGCTGTGGTCAGATAGGCCCCGGCAATCAGACACAAAAAGGTCGGCCAATTGACCGTCAGGGCGGCGTGATAGGGATCAGAAGGGTGAAACCGCCGCGCGCCAATCGTGCGCATTTCAAACGGCTCAGGCCCTGAGCGGTGAGGGTCGGCGACCACCCGCATGGATTTTGGTTCGTGCATAAAAATCAGACCTGGCCGTAACGAGATGGGCTTTCCAAGCGAACCTGTATTGACATGATTGAGCCGTAAAATCTTGCCACAATTAATCTGGCTCGCCAGGTTTTAGCGCGCGCGACCGATCCGTCGCCGCATCAGGAGACGACCCATGCTCTCGAGACGCCGATTTTTTGCAAGTGCAGGTCTTGTAGGAGCCCTATCGGCCTTGGCCCGGCCTTCGCAGTCCGTTGCCGCCGCCGCTGAGCAATTCGAGGTCAATCTCAGCGATGCCGAATGGCGCAAACGCTTGAGCCCGCAACAATATGCGGTTCTGCGTCAGCACGATACGGAGCGGGCAGGCACCAGTCCGCTGAATAATGAGCACCGACGAGGCGTGTTTGCCTGCGCGGGTTGCAAGCTTGATCTCTATCGCTCGCAAGACAAGTTTGATTCTGGCACGGGCTGGCCAAGTTTCATCCGGCCCATCCCAGGCGCGGTGCGCACAAGGCTAGATACCTCATTCTTTTCGGTCCGGACCGAGGTGCATTGCCGCCGCTGCGGCGGGCATTTGGGGCATGTGTTTGACGATGGGCCGCCACCGACGGGCAAGCGTTATTGCATGAATGGCGCGGCCCTGGTCTTCAAGCCGGCTTAAGGTTACGCAAGGTCTATCTTTCGCGCATCGCCAAGGCGTTATAGCCTCAGCAAAACCGTGCCTGGGAGGCTTTCATGCAAGACCGTATCACCGTGACCATGACCGGCGGCGTTGCCGATGTGCGCCTGACCCGGGCCGATAAGATGAATGCCCTGGATGATGCCATGTTCCAGGCCCTGATCGATACGGGCGAGGCGCTCAAGACCCAAAAGGGCCTGCGCGCGGTGGTCTTGTCGGGCGAGGGCCGGGCCTTTTGCGCCGGGCTGGATATGGGCAATTTTGGCAAGATGGCCTCGGGCGAGCGTAAGGGCGGCACGGGCCTGGTCAATACGCCGCGCACGCCGGGCGGTGCCAACCGCGCCCAGCATGCGGCCATGGTCTGGCGCGAAGTGCCGGTGCCGGTGATTGCGGCGGTGCATGGCGTTGCCTTCGGCGGCGGCTTCCAGGTCGCGCTGGGGGCCGATCTGCGCTTTGTGACGCCCGATGTGCGCATGGCCGTGATGGAGATCAAATGGGGCCTGGTACCAGACATGGCCGGGATTGCCCTGCTGCGGCGCTTGATCCGCGACGACCTGGCGCGCGACCTGACCTATAGCGGTCGGCAATTCAATGGCGAGGAAGCCTTTGCCATGGGCCTGGCCACCCGCGTCTGTGCCGACCCCTATGCTGAGGCCTTGGCCTATGCCCAGGATATTGCCACAAAGAATCCCGATGCAATCCGGGGCGGCAAGCGGCTGATGAACCTGGCCGACGATGCCGACCAGACGGCCATCCTACTGGCCGAAAGCACCGAACAGGCCGCCCTAATCGGCTCGCCCAATCAGGTGGAGGCGGTCACGGCCAGCTTACAGAAACGCGCCGCTAATTTTGCCGACTAGCGCGGCTTTACAAACGGCAGGGTCGAGGTCAGGCCGCCATCGACCGGGAAGGCCTGGCCATTGACATAAGACGCCTCGTCCGAGGCCAGGAACAGGACCATATTGGCGATCTCTTCCGGCTCGCCATACCGGGCCATGGGATTGAGCTGGCCGATCTTGTCCTCATTGCCGCGCGCCCGGGCATTGTCGAAAATCGGCTTGGTCATGCCGGTCTCGATCAGGCCAGGGCAGACGGCATTGACTCGAATGCCTGTGCCATAAAAGGCATTGGAGCTGGTCTGGACCAAGGAAATCACCCCGGCCTTGGAGGCTGAATAGGGTGAGCCACCGGCATTGGCGCGGATGCCTGCAACCGAGGCCGTACAGACGATGGATCCCTTGCCCTGCTTGATCATATGCGGCGCGGCATATTTGATCGCTAAGAAGGGGCCGATCAGATTGACCCTCAGGATCTCGTTCCAATAATCCACGGTCTGTTCAAAAAAGGGCACCATGCCGCCGGAAATGCCAGCATTGGCATAGATGACATCCAGCCCGCCAAATTCGGCGACGGCGCGGTCAATACAGCCGATGACCTCAGCCTCGATGCCGACATCGGCGGTCATGCCTATCGCCTGGCCACCATCGGCGATAATGGCCGCAACGGTTTCATGCACGGCGTCGGTCTTGTCGACGCACAGGACCTTGGCCCCTTCGCGGGCAAAGGCCTTGGATGTGGCCCGGCCAATGCCCGAGCCTGCGCCCGTAATGATTGTCCGCTTTCCGCTAAGCCGTCCCATCTGCGTCTCCTGAAATTATTGTTTTATTGGCGCCTATAGGGAACAAGCAGGGTGCCTTCGTCAAACCCTTGTTCGCCGTCGTAGCGCGATTAGGGCCGGTTTTTCGACAAAGGCGTAGCTGACGAGGGCGACCACGAGTGAAAGGCCAGCGGCGACCCCGGCAAAGACCCAGCCGTGATTGGGGGCCAGCCAGCGGCCCACTAGCCAGACGATCGGCCAATGCCAAAGATAAAGACTATAGGAGGCATCGCCAAGGCGAGACAGCCAGGGCAGGTCGCGCCAACGCCTACCAGCCTCTAACCCCACCG
>JBILKO010000151.1:0-4473 GCA_044376615.1 Caulobacteraceae bacterium | reverse complement strand
CGATCAAGAAGCACGGCGTCGGCATTAAGTGCGCCACCATCACGCCGGACGAGGCCCGCGTCGCTGAATTTGGCCTGAAAAAGATGTGGAAGTCGCCCAATGGCACCATCCGCAACATCTTGGGCGGCGTGGTCTTCCGCGAGCCGATCATTTGCCAAAACGTGCCGCGCCTGGTCCCTGGCTGGACCCAGCCGATCATTATTGGCCGTCACGCTTTCGGCGATCAGTACAAGGCCACCGATTTTGTCGTGCCCGGCCCTGGCAAGCTGACCATGACTTTTGTCGGCGATGACGGAAAGGTCATAGAGCACGAGGTCTTTACCTATCCCGGCGGCGGCGTCGCCATGGGCATGTACAACCTCGACGAGTCGATCCGTGAATTTGCCCGCGCCTCGCTGGCCTATGGCCTGCAGCGCAAATATCCCGTCTATTTGTCGACCAAGAACACCATTCTTAAGGCCTATGATGGCCGGTTTAAGGACCTGTTCCAGGAAGTGTTCGATGCCGAATTTGCCGCTGACTTTAAGGCCGCAGGCATTACCTATGAGCACCGCCTGATTGACGACATGGTCGCCGCGGCGATGAAATGGTCCGGCGGCTTTGTCTGGGCCTGTAAGAATTATGACGGCGATGTCCAGTCCGACACGGTGGCCCAGGGCTTTGGCTCGCTCGGCCTCATGACCTCGGTCCTGATGACCCCCGATGGCAAGATTGTTGAGGCCGAGGCCGCCCACGGCACCGTCACCCGCCATTATCGCCAGCATCAAAAGGGCGAGGCGACCTCGACCAATTCGATCGCCTCAATCTTTGCCTGGACGCAGGGGCTCAAGCACCGCGCCAAGCTCGATAGCAATGCCGAGCTGGCCCGCTTTGCCGAGACCCTGGAAAAGGTCTGCGTCGCCACGGTTGAACAGGGCCATATGACCAAGGACCTGGCGCTGTTGGTTGGCGATACCCAAGGCTGGCTGACCACTGAGGGCTTTATCGACAAGATCGCTGAAAACCTGACCAAGGCCATGGCCTAGGCATGGCGACCGGCTGCACGATACGCGACCTTAGGGCCTCTGATCGTGCAGCCTGGGACCAGCTCTGGCAGGGGTATCTGGACTTTTATAAGGAAGACCTGGACCCGGCCATTTCGGACCTGACCTTTGCCCGCCTGCTCGATGATAGCCATCCGTTTTTCGGGCTGGTGGCCGAGCAGGACGGCAGGCTGGTCGGTCTGGTTAATAGCCTGGTCCATGCCTCGACCTGGTCGCGCCAGGGCTATTGTTATCTTGAAGACCTTTATGTCAGCGCCGATCTGCGCGGCGGCGGGGTTGGCCGCGCCTTGATCGAGGCGGTCTATGCCCGCGCCGATAAGCTGGGTCTGGACCGCGTCTATTGGGTGACCGATAAAGCCAATACCACCGCCCAGACCCTCTATGATAAGCTGGCGACCCGCGCAGGGATCATCACCTATCGGCGTGAGCCCTAGCCCTCGACACCGACCCCTATTGGGCAAGACACGCCCGTGCCGCCAATGCCGCAATAGCCATTGGGATTCTTGGCCAGGTATTGCTGGTGATACTCCTCAGCATAATAGAACGGGCCAGAGGGCAGGATTTCGGTCGTGATGGCCCCAAGGCCCCGCGCTGACAGGGCAGCCTGATAGGCCGCCTTGCTGGCCTCTGCCGCCCGCGCCTGGGCCTCATTTAGCGTATAGATGCCCGAGCGGTATTGGGTCCCGACATCATTGCCCTGGCGCATGCCTTGAGTCGGATTATGGTTTTCCCAAAAGGTGCGCAACAGGTCCTGATAGCTGACCCTGGCCGGATCAAACACGACATGCACCAGCTCCGTATGGCCGGTGCGGCCGGTACAGACCTCTTCATAGGTCGGGTTGGGCGTAATCCCAGCGCCATAGCCGACTGCGGTCATGACTACGCCCGGGATCTGCCAAAAAATCCGCTCCACGCCCCAAAAACAGCCCATGGCGAAGATGGCGACTTCACTACCCGCCGGGAACGGTCCCTTTAGAGGCGCGCCATTGAGGAAATGGGTGCTGGCGGTCGGCAGGGGCTGGCTACGCCCTGGCAGGGCCGTATCAGCAGTGGGCAGGGCGGCAGCAGTCTTGGCAAACAGCATGATCGGCTCCTTGGATCGGACCCCTAATATAGGGCGCATTGGCCTATTCGTCAGGCCCCCAAGAAAAAGTTACAAGGGGCGTTGTTCTTGGCGTCGAGGTCTGTATATTCCGCGCCTCCCCGACCGGCCTAACCCCCGCGTCGGAGCCGGGCCGGCGCGATTTGCCCCGCCCCTAAGGCAATGGTGCGGTGGCCGAGTGGTTGAAGGCGCACGCTTGGAAAGCGTGTTTAGGTGAAAGCCTAACGTGGGTTCGAATCCCACCCGCACCGCCATTGGGTGTTTACGACGCAGGGCATTGAGCTGAGCTTTGCCCGTTGTTCAGACGTCAAGACGGGGAAATGAGCTTAACCTTCGGAAAATAGGTCCGATACCGTCCGGCATCACGGGTCAATAAGGTCATGTCCGACACGGCTGCATGGGCACCGATGAAAAAGTCCGGAAGCACGCCGGTTCGGCCGCCGCCCTGACGCCGATAGGTCTGGAAGGCCTTGCCCGCCAGGAATAAGGCTTCACGGGGGATGTCGGCCCAGCCGATGCCGGTTTCGGCAAGCAAACCGTCAATATCCTCAATCCGTTCATAGCCGACTGAGAACTCAGAATAGATAACGGCATTGATCACGACAGGCCCAAGGCTCGCCGCCGCCTCCAGCTGGTCTATCGACCAATCCGCCCAGACCGGATCATTAGTGGCGAGGTCAAGCAGCACATTGGTGTCGACCAATATCAAGCCGGCTCGCCCCGCGTCAGGGCCATGATTTCATGCGTGCTGAGACGGCTGGTCGCCGTGCCCCGCAAGCGCTCAAATCGGCTCGGCGTGAGCGGCGCGGCCACCTGCGCCTGCAAGAAGGCGCGTCCGTCCTTGTCGAGGATGAAGGCAACCTTGGTTCCCGCCTTGATGCCCAGGCGATCCCGGATCGGCTTGGGGATTGTGACCTGTCCCTTGCTGGTAACCGTGGTGGGCATGACGATCCTTGTAATACCTGACTAAGCGTGAGTATTACATAGCATGCCATGCTTAGCGAGGCTAGAGGTCAGGTGCCTAGCGGTTGGAACGAACTGTCGGCGATGGCCGAAAGGTTGGAAAGCGTGTTTAGGTGAACGCCTAAGGTGGGTTCGAATCCCACCCGCACCGCCATTGTCCGAACGCGCAAGGCGCTTTATTTACAGCATTAAGTCCAAGCAGCTTGCGATTTGAAAATGGGAATTTTTATTAGAGGGCTTGGGATTACTAAAGTATGGAAATTAATTCATTTTCATGTACTGAAGGCGCACTTAGAAACTTAAGCGAGTAAATATGAGATTATTGGTAAAAATTTTCATTTTTATATTATTTGTTTGCAGCTTTATAAGCCTTCTTTCTCCAATTTATTGGCTATTCGATTTGTTTAATCATTTTCGAATCCATTTTTTGTTAACAAGCATTCTGTTGCTTATTGTCGATTTAAATTTTAGCAAGAATAATATCACATTATTGCTGTTCATATTATTAGGAAACCTAATCCTGGTTTTAATACCCCTATACCAAAGCGGTGGAATTTCTCAGATTTCTGATTTCGATGGTCGCCAAAAAATTAGAATCGTATCTGCTAATGTATTTAAGCATAACACTCAATACCAAAATACGATTAATGTAATTACACATGAAACGCCAGATATTATTGCACTTACGGAAACAGATGATCGCTGGATCAAAAATTTTAATGCTGTGAAGGGCACATTTAAGCATTCTATCAATTATCCAAGGTCCGATAATTTTGGAATGGCTGTTTATTCCAAGTTGCCGTTCCAAGCAAAAATACAGAGTATAGGAGACTATCATCTTCCACTTGTCGTCTTAGATTTTGAAAATTTTAGGTTGATCGTTGCGCATCCTATGCCTCCGATCTCGCATAATAATTTGCGCGAGAACAGAATATACCTGAAAGCCATTGCCCAAAATGCAATCAATCAAAAAAAGCCCGTCATCATTGCAGGCGATCTAAACAGCACCCTTTGGGGGGAGGCAGTGAAGCCACTATTCGATGCAGGCCTAAAAAGAATTAATTCGGCTGGAGTTGCTTATACTTGGCCCACACAGATACCCTTATTCGCGATGCAAATAGACCATTTTTTCGCTAAAGGGATTTCTGAAGCCGACTTCAAAGTATTATCAAATATTGGTTCAGATCATTATCCAATTATGACAACCGTAATTTTACATTGAACTTCGTATTCAATTTTATAATCGCTTGTTTTGTATGGTCGTAGGTTCCCATACCGCCAGCAGCGTCTAGCCAATTTGTCCCCCAGCGACGCAGCGCCTGTTCCCAGCCTACCTAGCCTTGTGATCTGACCCCAAGGCCTTAA
>JBILKO010000068.1:0-13226 GCA_044376615.1 Caulobacteraceae bacterium | reverse complement strand
GCAATAAGCGCGGACCTATTCACCACCCATTCAACCAAACGATAATCCAACCTAAGCCGCCAACATGCCTTCTAGGCGGCTACGGATCAGCTCAGTGGCCTCGGCCATGATCCGATCTAGCAATTCTTGGCAGGTGGGGATGTCATGAATCAGACCGGCGACCATGCCGCAAGACCAGGCCCCGGCATCCATTTCGCCATTGAGCATGATGCGCGGATAGACCCCAGCCACTTCCTCGATAATGTCCTCGAACTTGATATTGGCCCCGAGCGCTTTTTCCTTGGCCAGCAGCTTTTCAACCCCAGCATTGTTCAAGACGCGCTCTGTGTTGCGCAGGGGGCGCATGACGAGGCGAGTATCGAGCTCTGAGGCTGCGACAATGGCCTGTTTCACATTCTCATGCACCGGCGCTTCCTTGGTCGCTATAAAGCGGGTGCCCATATTCATGCCGTCAGCGCCCATGGCCAGGGCCGCAACCAAGGACCGGGCATCGGCCATGCCGCCAGAGGCCAGGAAAGGGATTTTCAGCTCTTCGGCCGCACGCGGCAGAAGGATCATATTGGGCACATCGTCTTCGCCTGGGTGGCCGCCGCATTCAAAGCCATCGACACTGACCGCGTCACAGCCAATGGATTCCGCCTTCAGCGCATGGCGCACCGCCGTACACTTATGCACCACCTTGATGCCGTTTTCTTTCAGGACGGGCAGCCACTTGGCCGGATTATTGCCCGCCGTTTCGACGATCTTTACGCCGCCCTCGATAATGGCCTGGATATAGCCCGGATAGTCCGGCTGGTTGACCGAGGGCAGGAAGGTCAGATTGACGCCAAAGGGCTTGTCGGTCAGGCCCCGGCACTTGGCGATCTCCTTGGCCAGGTCCTGCGGCGTGCGCTGGGTTAGGGCGGTAATTATGCCAAGCCCGCCCGCATTGGACACGGCGGCGGCCAGTTCGGCAAAGCCAACAAAATGCATGCCGCCCTGCATGATGGGGCGCTCAATGCCAAACATTTCGGTAATGCGGGTCTTCATGGGGTCAGGTCCTGAATTTTGCCAATCTTGGGCCTGAGCTTGACCTTAAAACGCGCGTTTGAAAATCCCTAAATCAAGATCAGACCAAGCCTAGTACTGTGCCGTAAGGGAAAGCTTGATCGTTCGAGGTGCGCCCGGCGTGATATTGTTATTGTTATGGGCAGAAGCAAAATAGGTCGTGTCGAACAGGTTTTCGATATTGATCTGGCCGCGCAGGCGCTCGGTGACACGCTTATAGACCGCGCCATCAGCCCGCACATAGCCTGGCAAGGTGACGCTGTTATCAGTCGAGGTAAACAGGGCATCGCGGTAAACCACGCCCAATCCCAGCCCCCAACCCGATGCCAAATCAAACCGGTTCCAGAGCGAGGCCGAATGCCTTGGCAGATTGGCCAGCTGCGCGCCCGCCTTGGCCGACGCCGACTGGGTCTGGTCAAGCTTTCCGTCTTGATACGCATAGCCCCCGATCAGGGTCCAGCCGGGCCTGACGGTGCCCTGCAAACCAAGTTCAAGCCCGTGGCTGGTCTGGCCATCGACTAAGACCAGCCGTTGCGGCAGGGCCGGATCGGACACAGCAACATTGCTGCGCTTGAGCTGATAAAGGGCGGCGGTTGCGGACAGGTTGGGACTCAGGTCCCATTTGACGCCCAGCTCGTGATTTTCAAACTTCTCCGGTGCCAAGGCCCGGTTGCTAAGCGTCAAGGCGGCGAGTTGATCGCCAGCCCTAGGGCTATAGGTGCGGCTATAGCTGGCATAGGCCGCCAGATTATCGCTTGGCTTATAGACCAGTCCCAACCTTGGCGACCACAGGCCATCGCGCGCGCTCAAGACTTGGCCATTTCGGCTATTGCGCAGGTTTAGCGCGAACTGCTCATACCGCAGGCCCATCAGGGCCTGGAGTTTTGGCGTTAGCTGGACCTGATCTTGAACATAGGCCGCGACCGTCGTGGCGACGCCATGATTATCGGCATCGGTCGCAGCGGGCGCAAAACCAAGCGGCAAGATTTGGTTCGGCTGGCTTAGCGGCACAAGTTGGCTGGTGACCACAGACCCAGACCCGCCAAAATACCCGGTCAGGCGACGATTATCCGTAGTCTGACGGCCGAGCTCAATCCCGGCCAGCAGGGTGTGCTCAAACCGGCCGGTGCGCGCAGGCAGGGTCAGATCGGTCTGATGCCAGACATTTTGGCGGCGGGTCTGGTTGTTATAGGCCAGTATAGCCACATCGGTTCCGGCGGCATTGATCGCGCCCGGATACACATTCTGGTAGAACTTGTCATAATCGCCAAGACTGGTGACGCTGTGCAGGGTCGCGATGCCAAGGCGGTGGTCGAGCACCAGGCGGGCCATATCCATCGAGAAATCGGTCGGGCTCTGGGTTGGACTGCCAAAAAACGGGCTAGGCGCGGTCTTAAGCGGCCGCCCACCG
Source organism: Caulobacteraceae bacterium (assembly GCA_044376615.1). Taxonomy (GTDB): domain Bacteria; phylum Pseudomonadota; class Alphaproteobacteria; order Caulobacterales; family Caulobacteraceae; genus CAISGS01. The sequence continues at coordinate 10,768 of JBILKO010000068.1, read as the reverse complement.
AGGGATGGCACCCCTCGATCAGCGACCGTGTCATAGGCAAAATGCTCATAACTCAGCTGGATTTGGGTTTGGTCACTGATGGCGAATTTTAAGCTTGGATTGACGCCAAACTTCTCGGTGATGACGCCGACTCGATAGCTCTGAGCGTTCTCGTAAACACTCGCCAAGCGGCCCGAGATTGCGGTGGAAAACGCGTGCCTTTGATCAAGGCTGAGGCGTTGTGTGCTCCATGACCCCGCCTGAACGGTCAGTTCACCGCCGTTAGATCCGTCCGGCTGGAGGGAAACCCGATTGATCACGCCGCCGCCGCCGCCACGGCCAAACACCATGGCATTGGGCCCCTTTAGCGCCTCAACCCGTTCAAGATTATACGTATCGCGGAAATATTCGACATCGTCGCGCACACCATCGAGATAGAAATTTGCTGTCGAGCTGATGCCGCGCATGACCGGTGTATTGCGATTGCCTTCGCCCTGAGCCATGCCGACACCGGGCATGTAGCGCACCACATCGGCCATGCCCTGCATGGCCTGGTCCTGCAAGACGGCGCGGCTGATAATGCTGATGGCCTGAGGCGTATCGATCAAGGCCGTTGGGGTGCGGGTGGCACTGGTGATGACCGACTGATCATAGGCATTGCGTATGCCCGTGACCGTCAGCTCCGAGACCTCCGCCTCCGCCGCAAAAGCCGTGTGCGCGGCTATTACCGCGCCAGCTGCGACGAGCACCGAAGCGCCCAGATTGATCCTTGCCGTAAGTCTAACCATCTCGCGCCCCAAATTGAATTTGCGACGCATTATTAGTTTGCAGCAAAAAGCCTGTCAAGGTTTTTGCGAATGATTATCAATAGCGTGAGAATGCAGCCTGGAAGGCGGGCGCCTAACGCCCGCCGCCGCCGGTGATTTCCTTGATCAGGGCCTGAACCGGGGCCTTGCCGCCCACGCCCCAGACCGTCTTCATATGCGCCAGGGCCCGGGCCGCAGCGTCTTCGAAGCGCCAATCGCAATCGTCGAATTTGCAGCTGTCAAAGACGGGCAGCTCGCCGCCCTTATAGACCATGCGGCAGCCGCGAAATTCGCAGTCGGCAAAGGCTTCACCGTCGAGCTGGACGGTCTCGTGATTATACAAGGTCGCGGTCTGCATGCTTAGGTCCTAGGCTCATCGTCCGCGTCGTCCTGGGGCTGACCACCGGCCTCGGCCTTGTCGCGTTCGCGCTCTTGGCGCTTGGCTTCGGCTTTTTCGGCAAGCTTTGCCGCCTTGATCCGCTCGCGCTCTTGGCGTTCGAAATTATAATTGGGTTTGCGCGCCATCTTGGCGTCCTCCCTTAGGGCCGCCAAGTCTATGGCAGCGGTTATTTACGGGCCTTACGCGCGGCGTATTTGGCGTCGCGCCGGGCTTTTTCTTCGGCCTTGGTCAGGATCTTGCGTTCCTTACGCTGGCCGCGCCGGGCTTCAAGTTCAGCGGCCTCAAGCGCTTCTTGCTCTTGGCGCTTGAGCTCAAGGGCCTCAGCTGCAGCCTGCTTGGCCGCCGCCTTGGTTGCCGCCCGCTCTGCCCGAACGCGCTCGATTTCTGCTAGGCGCAGGGCCTCACGCTCTTCGAACAGGGGATCAGGTATGGCAGGCTTTGGCTTGAACTTGGCCAATAGGGCTTTCTTTGCCTCAGCCGCCGTCTTTTGGCGGTCAGCAAAGCCGGTTTTTAAAATGTCAGACATGGGGCCTTCGAATGGGGGGCTTTAGGGCGAGCAATCAGACTAGGCAGGCTGGTCAGGTTGCTCGGGATCGGCTTGTACCACGTCTGCGACGGGTTCGTCTTCAATTGGCGGCTTAAAGGTTGCCGCACAGATGGCCTGTATATGGCCGCGAATCGAGCGATTGGCCAGCAAGGCATCGACCGCACGGCAACCATCGGCCTTTAGGCGGTCCTTAAGGGTATCAATATTGCTAAACTTTCCAGACCGCGCCAGGGCATAGGCGCGCTCGACCGTGGGCATGCTCATTGCGCGATCGTCCCATGCATTAGACCAAGGACAAGACTAAAGGTCTGGCTAGACCGTGAATAAGGGCCTGTGGCCATGAGAAATCACCCTTATGGTGTAAATAAACCCCGCAGCCGTGACGGCGCAGGGCGGACTATTCCGGTTTAGGAAGGCTTTTGACCAGGTGGCTGACCGCGGCAGCGCGGCAGCAAGGCCATCCAGTCAATGGCAATCTATGACGAATTAGTGACTGAATTTTCACCAAAAAACAAGGCCAATTGCGCACAGGCCACGCACGCCAAGGCCAAAAATGGCGTCCCGTAGAGGACTCGAACCTCTGACCCTCAATTTAGGAAACTGATGCTCTATCCGGCTGAGCTAACGAGACGTGCGGTGAACCTAACACACTGGCCATGCCGGTGCCAACCAGCAGGCCTAATCAATTAGCCCCGCCGCGCGCGGATCACCGACGGCGCTTTCCAGCGCGCGCTTGAGTTTCTTCAAGGCATGGTGCTCGATCTGGCGGACCCGTTCCTTAGATATGCCAAGCGCCTTGCCCATAAACTCGAGGGTCTGGGGCTCATCGATCAGGCGGCGCTGTTCGATAATGTGCCGCTCCCTGGGTGTGAGGGTTGCCAGGGCCGTTTCAAGCCATTCATGGCGGGTCGACTCATCGCGCGCCTGCATGACCGCGGCTTCTGGCAGGGGGGCCTCATCGACCAGGAAGTCCTGCCATTCGCCTTCGCCGGCCTCGGCCAGGGGGGCATTGAGCGAGCGATCGACGGCGGAAAGACGCCCGGCCATCATCTCGACCTCACGCTCATCGACCGCCAATTCCTTGGCGATAAAGGCGCGGCTTTCCGCCGACAGGGCTTGGCTACCGCCATCATTCAGGCCTGCGCGTAGGCGGCGCAGATTGAAAAACAGTGACTTTTGCGCCGCCGTTGTACCGGTGCGCACAATCGACCAGTTGCGCAGCACATAATCCTGAATCGAGGCCCGGATCCACCAGGAAGCATAGGTGGAAAACCGCACCTCACGATCGGGTTCAAACCGCGCGGCGGCCTGCATCAGGCCAATATTGCCCTCTTGCACCAGATCGGCCATGGGCAGGCCGTAATTGCGAAACTTACCGGCCATGGAAACGACCAGGCGCATATAGGCGGTGGTCAGCTCGTGCAGGGCCTCATTATCATTTTGCTCGCGCCAGCGGCGGGCTAGGTCACGTTCGTGATCGGCCTCAAGCAGCGGTGCGGCCATGGCGGATTTCACAAACCGCCGGTCGGCTCTTAGGCTTTCTGATGTTTCGGTCTGCGCCATGATCAACCCCTTTGGCGCCGGGCAGAAGCGTCCGGTTCAAAGGAGATACGACAAGGCCGCCAGTCTGGTTCACTGGCGGCCTAATCAAATGCGATAAATTTTTGGATGGGCTCTGGCCGCGAAGGCCCCGCGCCCTAGGCGGCTTTTTGCAGGGACTTGTTCAGAATGCCAATCGCTGCGTCACGATCAATCTGCTCAATCGCCGCGACCTCACGGGCCATGCGGTCCAGGGCCGATTCATACAGCTGACGCTCGGAATAGGATTGCTCTGGCTGATTATCGGCACGGTGCAGGTCGCGCACGACTTCTGCGATCGAGATCAGGTCACCCGAATTGATCTTTGCTTCGTATTCTTGGGCCCGGCGGCTCCACATGGTGCGCTTAATCCGGGCGCGGCCCTTGAGCGTGGTCAAGGCCTGTCCGACGACATCGCCCGCCGCCAGGGGACGCAGACCTGCAACCTTGGCCTTCTTGGTCGGGACGCGCAGGGTCATTTTTTCGTGGTCAAAGGTAATGACATAGACTTCCAGTTCCATGCCGGCGACAGCCTGGGTCTCAATGCCCGCCACCTGGCCAACGCCATGGGCAGGATAGACCACGTGATTACCGACCGAAAATTCCAGACCCGTATCGCTCATAACCGACCTCTTGATTATCCCCGTTGGGCCGAAGCCGGTCCAAGGGTCTTAAAACACCAAACGATACGTCACCGTTCTGTGTCGGATGGATCCGACAAAGACGACCGATGCCGCAAATTGAAGCGCATGCCGTTACAGGCCTGTTCGGTTCCCATCAAATAGGACGAGGCTGGAATCTAGACGCATAAGGGCTCCGTGACCAAGGCTCCTAGCCACGGCCTTTACGCCTATCACAAAAATGAGACAAAATAAAGTGTTGCGACAATCTGTGCACACTTTAGGGGATTCTTATCCCCGCATTTGCGGGAAAAGTCGGCTTAAGACCCCTTGCCTGGCTTTTCGCTGAAGTATTTTTCAAACTTGCCGGTTTCGCGCTCAAATTGCTCGCGATCAGCGGGCGGCTCGCCCTTAACCGTGATATTGGGCCATTTTTGCGCATATTCCGAATTAATCTTGAGCCACTTTCCGTCGGCCTCGTCTTCGGTATCGGGCTTGATGGCATCGACCGGACATTCTGGCTCGCAGACGCCGCAGTCAATGCATTCGTCTGGATTAATGACCAGGAAGTTTTCGCCCTCATAGAAGCAGTCGACGGGGCACACCTCGACGCAGTCCATGAATTTGCACTTAATGCAGGCGTCCATAACAATATAGGTCATATCAAGCCCAAGGGTCCGGTCTGGTGGAGGTCGCTCTGGCCGCTGTATTTCAATGCGGGGGGCCTTATGTCAACTCCCGATCCTGTCGGGGTGCTTTCAGGAAAACTAGGCCTGGGCCTGGGATTGGGTGTCGCTGTAAAGCTGGCGCGCTTCTGGGGCAGGCCCGCGACGATCGCCCAAGGCCTCGATCCGCAGGCTAAACACCCGCTCCGACAAGGCAAAAACTAGCTCGTCGCCAGGCCGGACGGTGCGGGAGGCCTTGTCCAGCCGGGTCAATTGACCAGCGCGCGACAGACGCACACTGCCCTGTTCGACAAAGCGGGCCGCCAGGCTGCGGGTCTTTAAAAACCGCGCCCGCCAGAGCCAGACATCAATGCGGCAGGTTTCTTCACTCATTGGGATGCTGGCCCCGCAGCCGCCTTGCGCCTTGGCCGGACGCGCCGCCTTGGCCGTTTTGCCGCGGGTGGTGGCACCCTGAGGGCAGCGAGGGCGGCAAAGGGCGAGTTGGTATTGGCAGCCGGAAGATCGGACTGTGCCGCCTTGGGTTTGGCGGGTTGGCGACGACGCCAAAGGCTTGGCTCATCGATTTTGACCTTACCCACCGGCGCAAAACCGAGGCCCTGTAAGATTTGGCGCGCCTCATCCAGGCTCCAACCCAAGGTCTTGAGCGCTTCTGGGGCCAGGGGCATGGCCCCCTTGACGGCAGGCTGGGCCCGCATCAGGCTATCAAGCTGTTCCAGCGCCAGGACCGGCACGGCTAGGCCTGCGACCGCCCGAAGGCCCAGTGCGGCCAAGAGATGGGCCGCAGGCACTGCTCCATTCAAGGGTGTGATCTGATCCAGATGCCCCGGCCAATCGGGCAAGGCGCAGTATCCAAAGGCGCGGCTGAAATTGAGGGCTTCCGGGGTGAGTAGGCCCGGCAAGAACAGGCTAAAGGCCCCGAACCGAACGCCGAGGGTGCGCAAGGTCCGGCGCTCGGCCTGGCTCAGGGCCGCAAGTTCGCTCGCGACCAAGGCGCGGTCCAATATGCCGCCGCATTCGACCAGCCGGTAAGCAATCCCGCGCGCTAGCCCTTTTAAGGTCCCGGCCTGGGTTGCGGCCTCTAGGGCCTTAAGAGCGGCGAGGCGCAGACTTGCTTCTGCCGCGAGAAAAGCCTCCAGCCGCCGCACGGCCCGTTCCTTGGCCGCCGCCGCACCAAGCTCGCCATAGAGCCGTACCCGCGCGGCAAACACCGGCGAGGGGATGAGCTGGCCCGCCGCCTCGCCCCGCCATAGCACCGCGCCTGTGGGCAAGAGCGCAAAAGCCTCGTCAGGCTCCGACGCGATTAGGCCAAGCCTGCGATCCATTTCCGGGGCGACTGCCCGTTGCGCCGCACCGCGCAGGGCCTTGTCTTCCAGCTGGCTTGCGCCTTGGGCCGGGGTGAATTGCAGGCCTTTTAGCTGGCCGACAAAATGACCCTCGACCATGACATCGCCTTCGGGTCCGACCCCGGCAGTGAGGTCCTCGCGCAAGCGCAGTCCGTGCATAAGGGCGCTGGTGCGCCGGTCGATAAAGCGCTGCATCAGTTTTTCATGCAGCGTGTCCGATAGCCGCTCTTCCAGGCCGCGCATCTGGCCCTGCCAATGGCCAGGCTCGACCAGCCAGTCAGGGCGATTGGCGACATAGGCCAGGGTACGCACGCTCGATAGCCGCCCAGACAAGGCATCAATATCGCCGTCGATGCGGTCCAGCGCCTTAAACTGGCCTGCAATCCAGTCTTCCGGCACCCGTCGGCGGCCCTGGGTTAGGGGCATAAACAGGTCGCGGATCAGGCGGCCATGGTCGTCAAGCGTGGTTTTGCGAAAATCGGGGGTCTGGCACACATCCCATAGCCGCATCAGATTGGTGCGGTCGCGGCAACGGCGGACAATATCCTCGTCCTTGGCCATGAGGCGCAAGGCCGTCTCGTCCAGGCTTTCCTCAGCCAGTTTCAGCCCTTCTCGCCCTGGGGTCTCGGCAAGCGACTGCATCAGGCCATTGAGCGATTGAAACTCCAGCCGCGAATTGCGCCATTCGGCCCCGTTGATGGGGGCAAAACGGTGATTTTCGATGGCGGTGACGAAATCCTCGTCCATTTCCGGACACTCGCCCGTGACGCCAAATGTGCCATCGGTGCGAAACCGCCCGGCGCGCCCGGCAATCTGGCCGATTTCTTGCGGATAGAGCCAGCGGGTACGTTTGCCGTCGAATTTGCGCAGGCCTGCAAAGGCGACATGGTCGACATCCATGTTCAGACCCATGCCGATCGCATCGGTCGCGACGAGAAAATCAACCTCGCCCGACTGATAGAGCGCCACCTGGGCATTACGGGTGCGGGGGCTGAGCGAGCCCATCACCACCGCCGCCCCGCCCCTTTGCCGGCGGATCAGCTCGGCAATCGTATAGACTGCCTCGGTCGAAAACGCGACGACGGCGCTGCGTCTGGGCAGCCGTGTCAGCTTTTTGGAGCCATCATAGGTCAGGTTCGAAAACCGCTCGCGCGTCACGAACTCGGCCTCAGGCAAGAGCCTTCGGATCAGCGGACCAAGCGTGCCCGCGCCCAAAAACATGGTCTCGGCGGTTCCGCGCGCATGCAAAAGCCTCTGAGTAAAGACATGGCCCCGGGCCGGATCGGCGCAGAGCTGGATCTCATCAACCGCCAGGAATTCCACCTCACGATTGAGCGGCATGGCCTCGACCGTACAGACGAAATATTGCGGCCGGGGTGGGACGATCTTTTCCTCACCCGTGATCAGGGCAACGCAGCGCGCGCCCCTGGCCTTGACGATCCGCTCATAAATTTCGCGTGCCAAAAGCCGCAGCGGCAGGCCAATCATGCCCGAGGCATGGCCCAGCATCCGCTCGACCGCCAAATGGGTCTTGCCTGTATTGGTCGGCCCCAAAACTGCCACCAGACGGGCAGGCGCGGCTCCGGATGTGCGGTCGCTCATAGGGCGATAAGTTGGGGGAGTCGGGGCCCGACGGCAAGGGCGTAAACAAAAGCTGCCGATCATGAGAACGACAGCGAAACGAATCATGACCGAATCAGCGACTTCAGCCAATTCGGTGTTTGTTCTATACTAGATATGGTATCATAACTTGCGTTAACCACAAATCTATTTCTGAATGATCAGGGCTTTTCGCCGCGCATGGCCAGGCGATCGAGCTGGATCACGGCCCCGCCCAAGGGGGTATCGGCGGTGATGGCCGACAAGACCCAAGGCCCATTGGTACCGATCTGGGCCCAGTCCGATGAAATCGGCCGCTTCAGACCCGAATTGCGCTGTTCAGGCGGCTTTTTCTTAAAACCCGCAACCTCGGTATAGCGCACCGTGCAGCGCAAGGGATTGACCAGGCCAAACCGGCGCTCGCGCGCATCGAGCGCATAGGGCCGCGGGTTTGAAAAATCGAGATCATAGAGCTGCTTGCCGTCAAAGAACCGCGCCTTGCCTTGGCAAGGCCCTTCGCGGCTCTGCGCAAGGGTCATGCGCATGAACTGGGTCAAGGGATCGGCGGCGGCCAGCCTTTGCGCGCGATTGGCGGCGGGATTGCCCATATTGTTATAGGCCGGGCTGGCCGTGGTCACCACATCCTCGCCCGTCCAGGTCACTGTGACCTTTTGGTTATCCTTGCCGTCAATATTGGCGTGATACATGGAGCCGGGCAGGGCCTGGTCGTCGACAATCCGCCCCTGCGCATTGGCGCGCATGTCAAGCTTTCGAAAGGCCCGCAACAGGCCATAGGTCACCAATCGGACCTGAGAGTTGAAGGCCCTAGGCTCAATCGTCTGGTCGAACTGGATATCCAGGACCTTGATATAGAGCCGCCCACTATAGCCGAGCGTCATGTGCACGGGCCCAGACTGCGCCGAGGGCGTAAAACCCGTTTCCGCCCTGGCTGTTCCAGTGCTCACGCCGAAGCTGATCAAGGTGATGAGCATGAGAGTTCGGGCGAGACGCATAATAGGGTCCTTAAGCTTGGTTCAGGAGCCTATATACAGCGAATATGAACCAGGCTTGAAGGGCTGAGTGCATGCTTGGTCTTGACGACGCCTTATCGGGTGTCCTATATCGCCCCCTCTCCTGCAAAGGCTCCTTTGCAGGTCCCAATTCTTACTCGAAGGTATGCGCGATGACTCGCCGCTGCGAACTCACCGGCGTCGGCCCCATGGTCGGCAATAATGTTAGCCACTCTAACATCAAGACCAAGCGCCGCTTCTTGCCCGCGCTAAAGGCTGTGACCTTGCAGTCCGACGTCCTCGGCCAGACCTTCCGCCTGCGCATTACCAATGCCGCCCTGCGGACCCTGGACTTCCGTGGCGGCCTGGACGTCTTCCTGGTCAAGGCCCCCGACAGCGACCTGTCCCTGCGTGCCGTGCGGATCAAGCGCCAGCTTAAGGCCAAGCTCGCCGCCCAGGCAGCCTAAGGCCTAAAGGCTTTCCAAGATTGAAAAAGGCCGCTTCACCGAAGCGGCCTTTTTGTTTGGGCGGGCTAGGGTTCAAGCAAAGGCCCCCAGACCTCCAAATGATTGGCCCGCTCGACCCGGCGATGGGTTCTGAGCGTCACGAGCGGCGCCAAGCCGGTCTCGCCCAACAGGCCCTCAATCTTTGCCTTGCCGCCAGCGTCTGCACCATCAAACACGTCCTGCACCTTTTGCAGCAGATAAAGCCGGTAGGGCAAAACCTGAACCTTGATCGGCTGGCCGCGCCAGACCAGGTCAACCATGCCAATCGATCGATCGCTGGCCCGATCCAGCCCATTCGTGCCTGGAACAATATCGGGGCGGGCTTTTAGCCAGTCATTGGTATAGCCAACCATGGCCGCGATTTCGGGCAAATAGTCCTCGGCGATAAAGCCCAGCAGGGCCTTGAGCGTGTCTGGCACACCATCATCGGCAAACAGATCCGGCGGCGGCGCGCCGTGATCGCCTGCGTCTTGCCCGGCCGAGTGCATCCGCTCAACCCAGCGCCAGACCCTAGGGGCCCGCCGCTTCATCAGATCGGCCGGATAAGGATCACGCCCGAGGTGCGCAAATAGCGGCGCGATCAGCCCATAATCCCCAAGCGTCGGCCGCCCGCCGAGCAGATAGGGGCTATGAGCCAGATGCGCATTAAAAAGGTCCAAGAACTGGCCATAGGCCGCCTCGATCAAGGGGATGGAATCGGGCGTGACACCAAACCCAATCATGGCCTTACGCATCCGCCCGCTGGAAAAGCCAAACACGGCAGCGCCTTCTTCGTCTGAGGAACCTGGCGCTAGGGCGGCGACAAAATCCTTAGACAGAAAGTCCAGATTAGCCGCATCAAAGTTCCAGCGATAATGCATGGCTGGCCTAAGCAGGCCCTCGCCGCCAAACAGCTCAAAAATCTGACTAATCAGACGGTGGCGCGGCGTGGTCGGAACCGCTGGCAGGCGGGCCAGGCCGCGATTTTCAAACCAGGCAATAATGTCAGAGCCATCCTGGACAAGCGTCCCATCTGGCGTCTCGAGCACCGGAATGATCCAGCGGCCGATCTGGGGCAAGATTTCGGCGCGAAAGCGCGCCTCGCCCACCGCCCGATTGTCAAAATCAATGCCCTGCTTGATCAGATAGGACCGGGCCTTGGCCGTATAGAGCGAGCCGGGCATGCCATAGAGCCTGTATTGCATTTTGAGTCGCGCCCCCTTTACCCGCCATACTTGATTATGACCTGCTAAACGCCAATAGTCGATTTGACGCAAATTGGCCTTGGGGGGACAAGGATGTGGCTCAAGACAGTTCGGTAAATGCGCCTGATACATTGACCAGTTTGCAAGGCATGACGGTCTATGGACTGGACCTGTCGTATTTTACCGGAAAATTGCAGTCCTATTTGCGCTATTGCGAGCTGCCCTTTCGCTTTGTCGATATGAGCATTGGCGATATGCGAAAGGTCGCGCGCATGACCGGCATGGCCCAAATGCCGGCCATTGAACTGGCCGATGGACGCTGGCTCACCGATACAACGGCGATAATTGCCTGGATTGAGGCCCTGCGTCCACAAATGGAGGTCACACCTAAGGACCCGGTCTTGCGATTCTTCAGCCTGCTAATGGAGGATTATGCCGACGAATGGCTATGGCGTCCTGCCCTGCACTATCGATGGAGCTTTAAGTCCGACGCTGAGCATATGGGCGGGC
>JBILKO010000014.1:0-38348 GCA_044376615.1 Caulobacteraceae bacterium | reverse complement strand
GTTTTTTCGGAAGGGAGCGACGGCCAATGATGCGCTGCAAAAATGCCCTGAGCGGCAAGCCGGCCCGCCAGTTTTTGCCTAGCCTTTGTCCAAATCGGGAATCCGAGTGGCGTAAAGGTCAGTTCCTCATGCGGCAAGACGGCTAGGTCCGCCAAATGTCTCATAAGATATTGATAGTTCGTCCGCCGGCGCCCAGCGATCCAACTCGCGTCCGCTGTTTGTAAAATATGGTGGGTGAGGCGGCTCATCGGCATGTCACTTACCGCCATAGCAACTTCGTAATCGCGATTGGCGAGATGCCAGACCGCATTGTCTTGCTCGTCAATGTCTTCATAACGCAGCAAAGCGGCGCGGATGAAGTCAACATCCTTCCGGCCCGCTGACCCAGGGCTTGGCAGCGGCTTACCACGACTCACTAATATGCCACCGTCGGGCACACCAAGTAGTTTACGTGGTGAATACAGAATATAGTCCGCCCAATCCTCCCCGCCGGGATCCAGGGCTTGGGACCGATCTTCGATCCAGTCGATGTCGGGGCGGGCTTTTGCAAATTCGCGTAGGGCCAGATCCGCCGGGCGGCCAAAATAGTCGATAACAAGCACCAGATCGGCAGGCTCAAATGCCCGGCTAAGGTGCTCGAAATCCGGGGACAGCGTCTTGGTGATCGGATAGTAGCGTATCTGTAGCCCAGTTCCCTTAACAGCTTGGGCAAGCGACTCGCAGCAATAGGCCGGCAGCCAAAGGCACCTTCTTGCCCCTAATTTTAACAGCGCATTCAGCGCGCTTCGGCCGTTGGAATAGCACACATGCGGCCGCTCAGACAGGGTCCAAAGCGCTGCAACGGATTGCTCCACCACCCTATCGGGCAGATCTAGGGCAAAAAAGCCACCGATCTTCTTCATAGGCCTCGTGGGGCAGGCCCGACAGCCGCGCTAAACTTAATGAAGAGCGCCTTTCCAGCGGTAAAGGCGCTCAATATGTTGTCTCGTTCGTGATGGAGCAAGGCATCACCAACGAGGCGTGGGCCTGTCCCGTGTTCCCAGACATAGTCATCAATGATGAGCCAGCCAGCCGGCAACAGCATAGGTCGCCAGAGTCGGCAATCGGTATCAATACAATCAAACCCGTGATTGCCATCAATATGAATAACAGCGGCCCTTTGGGTATAGTCAGTGGACCCATATTCCACCGAGCTCACCCTGGACTGGCCCTTATAGGTTTCGGCCGCAGCCTCAGAAGGCTGGCGCAAATAGTTTAAATTCCGTCCACCAAAAGGGGCTAGGTGCACTGAAAATATTTGAAAGGTCATGTCCCAGTCGAGAATCTCATTGGCTGTTGTCAGGCCTTGGGGATCGCTCTCATGTTGGGCCGTTTCTTCCCGCCACGGATCAATACAAAGCACATTGCCGATATCATAATGGGTCGCCAGTGTGGCTAGGACAAAGGCGCTGCGGCCCCAGGCGGAGCCGATTTCGATAACATCACCTTTGGGGGCATCGGCGCATACAGCGGCCATGGCTGCAATCTTGGTCTCGCTTGTCTGGCCATAGATTTGTTCCCCATAGTGAAACAAGGACGCAATCAGGGTCGGCGATGGGGCCATGCCGCTAATCGCCTCAATAAAGGGTGCAACATCGCGCGCATGGTCAAACACGTCGCGATAGTGACCTTGCAGGGTCGCGATCGGAGAGTCACACATGATTACCGCCAAGGCCTGCTTTTCGACCAGGGCCTTGACCGCCAGATAGACCACCATATGCGGCGTATAAAAATGCGTGATCGCCTCAGCTGCGATCAAATCCGCAACCGCTTCACCAAAGCCCGGGTCATACATGGACGGCAAATAGACCCAGTGGTCATAATGCTTGGCGGTCTCATCGGCCTTAACCGAAGACGCGGCAATCACTCGGTCCCCGCGCGCCTTGGCAAGGCGCGCAAAGGCGTGCGACTGCATCATGGATGAGGGAAATACTAGGGTTACAGGAGACATTCAGGACTTTCTAAACGGATCAAAACAGGCTGCTGAACCGGTCGACCACATAGGCGACCTCGTCCCGGGTCATATCGACCGAGAATGGCAGGGCGAGTACACTTTTTACCATGCGCTCGGTCACCGGAAGGTCAGAGCGAGAATAATGGGAATAGGCAGGTTGTTGATGACAGGCCTTAACCCACCAGCGGCGAGCCTCGATCTGATTATCGCCTAGCTGCACGATTAAATTATCCAGGTCCCCTTCGGGCACAAAAACATTGCAAACTGAGCTAACCCACTGGTCGTTCAGCCAAGGCTTAAGCCCTTGCCGACCACACCGTTCGAACGCCGTTAGGTACCAATTGGTCAATTGAGCCCAACGCTCGCGCTTCTGTGGCCATTCATCCAGTCCCGCCAGGCCGATCGCGGCGGAGTACTCGCTGAGCTTAGAATTTGAGCCGGGCAGAACAATCTCGCGATCTGGGCCAAATCCGAAATTACACAACTGACGCGCGGTCTGAAGAAGCGGTCTGTCTGTACTGGTCACCATGCCGCCTTCGCCAATGCCAAAGGTTTTAGTGGCATGCAAGCTTACCATGACCGGGGTGCGGCCCAGGCGAGTTTCCGGTAATTGCAACAGGGTATCAAACGCGGCAGCGGCATCAATTATAGCGCGAACGCCAGTTTTGGCCGTAAAGGCGTCCCAAGCCGCGACATTGATAGGTGTGCCAAATGTAGCCACCGTGATCACCGCCGATACCCTGCCGGATATTTTTGGCAGTTGTGCCATTACAGCATCAGGCTCGAGACACCAACTCACCTCGTCAACATCGACAAAATACGGGACGAGCCCGGCCTCGATCGCGGCCGCAGCCGTTGCAGCAAAGGTCCATGACGGCATAACGCAGTATGTACCAGCCTCAAGGTTCATCGCACGAAGCATGACAGACAAGGCCGATGTGCCATTTGACATGGTCATAAGTTGGCTCGGCTCAAGATCAAAAAGGCCGGCAAGTCTGTTTTCGAACCGTGCAGCAAGGGGTCCAAAATTGCTGTACCACCGGTTAGTGTCGATTTCGCGCAAATAAGGCAAAATCGCATCAGCCTGAGGTAAAAGCGGCCTCATAACTGGAATCATAGTGCCGCCCCCCAGGTCTGATTTCGGCAGTGGCCAGCTTCAACTGACGTCGTCACGCGCATCCAGCCCCGATCCCATTGTTCTGCCATGAAATACAATTTGATCTCGGCAATTAGGCGAAAACTCCTATAGCAGACTAATCGCATCGACAAGGCCTTGGCGGTGTGGCGATGGCAGGTTATGGCTGGACTATGTCTGTCCCAGCCGCCTTTAGCGCAGATTTAGAGCGGCCCAACACGCGCGTCGGGTTTGGGCAAGGGTTTGTCTTGGATAGCTGGTACTTCGTCGCCCCAAGCGACAAGCTCAAGGCGGGTAAACTTCAGCGATTTGAGATCTTAGGGGAACCGATTTTGGCCGGGCGCACCTTGGCTGGTGAGGCCTATGGCCTGCGCGACATCTGCCCACATCGGGCCGCACCCCTTTCGGCGGGACGCTTGACCCAGGACGACTCGGGCGCAGAAGCCGTAGAATGTCCTTATCATGGCTGGCTGTTTCGCACTGACGGGGTCTGCAGCAAGATCCCGTCCCTTGTCGAGGGCCAGGGCCTTGAACTTGAACGCATCAAGGTGCGGCGGTTTCCGATCCATGAAAGTCAGGGCCTGGTGTTTATCTGGATGGCGGCCGATCCGCGCTCGGAGGCGGAGCCAGACCACTTGCCGCCCGTGTTTCCAGGCGTCGTTGGCGGCAAGCCCAAGCTAGTCGATCAGATGGTGTTCGACGTCCATATTGACCATGCCGTTGTCGGCCTGATGGACCCGGCGCATGGGCCTTATGTCCATGCGCAATGGTGGTGGCGTTCCGCCAAGAGCCAGCATGCCAAGGCCAAGCGCTTTGAGCCGACCGAGCTTGGCTTTACCATGGTTCGGCATGAGCCTTCCAAGAATAGCCGCGCCTATGCGATTCTGGGCGGCGAGCCCCTAACCGAAATCACCTTTAGGCTGCCTGGCCTGCGCTGGGAGCATATTACTGTGGGCAAGCGCCAGGTTCTGTCCCTGACCTGTCTGACGCCGCTATCTCAGAACAAGACTCAGATCACTCAGATTGTCTGGTCCGATCATCCCATTTTTGGGTTTATCGCGCCGTTTTTTGCCGCGGGCGCCCGCGCGTTTTTGCGTCAGGACGGCAATATGGTCAATTTGCAGAATATGGGCCTGAAATACGACCCTGCCCTGCTCTGGATTGACGATGCCGACCGCCAGGCCAAATGGTATCAGGCCCTCAAGCGCGAATGGGCGGCCAGCCGCAAGGAAGGCCGACCCTTTGTTAATCCGGTAGAGGCGGCGGTTTTGCAATGGCGCAGCTAGGCTGGTTCCAGCGCCTGAGTCAGGGCCTGTCGCGTTCGTCCAAACAGATTGGCGAACAGCTTGTTTCGGTGATCGCCAAACGCCCCCTCGATGACGCCCTGCTCAGCGAACTGGAAGACCAGTTGATCGAGGCTGATCTTGGGCCGAAAGCGGCTGGCCGGATCGCGGCAGCCTTTGGCAAGGCCCGATTTGGCAAATCGGCAACCGATCTTGAGATTAGGGACGCGCTTGCCGAGGCCCTGTTGGCAGAGCTCTTGCCGCGCCAGGGCCGGTTTGATCCCCTGGCCGGGCCAAGGCCCTATGTCGTCTTGTTTGTTGGGGTCAATGGCTCGGGCAAGACCACGACCTTAGGCAAGATAGCGGCCAATCTGACCGCCAAGGGCGCCAAGGTGCTCATCGTCGCAGGCGACACGTTTCGGGCGGCGGCCGTTGAGCAGCTTAAGGTCTGGGCAGATCGCGCGGGAGCCGAATTTCTAGCCCGGGGCACGGGAGCTGACGCGGCTGGCCTTGCCTATGATGCCCTCGAAAAGGCCAGGACCGAGGGCTTTGACGTGGTCTTGATCGATACGGCAGGACGGTTGCAGAACAAGACTGGCCTGATGGATGAATTGCTGAAAGTTATTCGAGTGCTGAAAAAGCTTGATCCCGAAGCGCCGCACGAGACCTTGCTGGTCCTAGACGCGACCGTAGGCCGAAACGCCCTGTCGCAGGAAAACATTTTTGGCAATACGGCCGGGGTCACCGGCCTGGTCATGACCAAGCTCGACGGCACAGCGCGCGGCGGGGTCTTGATCCCCGTAGCCCAGGCCTCAGATGCCCCCATCAAGCTGATTGGGGTCGGCGAAGGCATTGAAGACCTACAAGATTTTGATGCCGCCAGTTTTGCCCGCTCGCTCGTGGGCCTTGATCCAGTCCCCTCGGTGTCCCCATGAGCCAGCCCCTATCGCCCAAGATTCGCAATCTGATCCGCGCTGGTGTCGATTATGCCGGACCGCTAGCCTTTTTGGTCGGCTTTTTAGTGACCAGGAGCCTCTTAACCGCGACATGGGCCCTGGTCGGTGCGTCGGGCCTAGCCCTGGTCGTTGGCTATATTGCTGAGCGGCGCATAGCCCCCATGCCCTTGTTTTCCGGGCTGGCGGCCCTGATATTCGGAACCCTTACCCTGGTTTTTCACGATACGCGGTTTGTGAAGATCAAACCGACCGTGATCAATCTCATCCTGGCCGTGATCATGTTTGGCGGCGTATGGCTAAAGAAAAATCCACTCAAGGCCTTACTAGGTGAAGCCATTAAGCTGCCTGACCCAGCCTGGCGAACCCTGACCCTGCGCTATGGTGTGTTTTTCCTATGCACCGCAATCTTGAACGAGGCCGTCTGGCGCAGTCAGCCCGATTCGGTTTGGATCTGGTTTCGGATGCCTGGCTTACAAATCCTGGCCATTGTGTTTTCGCTTTGCCAGCTCCCCCTGATGCTTAAACATGCCGAGGATGATGAGGCTTCAAAAGCCAATTGAACTTTTGTCGTTAAACCGACGTATACTGACCGTAGGATACGCGTAGGCTAAATTCATTTTGCTCGTGTCAGGAGGTAGTTATGGCCAAGTTGGGCAGTGAAGTCTTGTCTGTGCTCGATCTATCGCCCAGCCATAT
Organism: Caulobacteraceae bacterium; assembly: GCA_044376615.1. Taxonomy (GTDB): domain Bacteria; phylum Pseudomonadota; class Alphaproteobacteria; order Caulobacterales; family Caulobacteraceae; genus CAISGS01. The sequence goes on along the minus strand of JBILKO010000014.1, from coordinate 32,285 downwards.
GTTGCACCGTGCCCTGCAATTGGCGCTGGATATCTATACCGCCGAAACCGGGCCAGGCGCAGTGACCCAGCGCCAATTTGCTGTCTTGGCGGCCGCGGCGGCAACGGCCGATGGTCTGACCCAGTCTAGTCTGGTTAAGCTTACCGGGATCGATCGCTCGACCCTGGCCGATATGGTCGCCCGTATGACCGAGAAAGGCCTGCTTAGTCGTCAGAAGTCGGCCACGGATGCTAGAGCCAATACGGTGGCCCTAACACCGCAAGGCCGTGCCGTGCTCGAGGCGGTTCGCCCCAAGGTCATGTCAGCCGATCTACAAATCCTTGACCGGCTTCCAGCCGCCAAACGCGAAGGCTTCATGAAGCTGCTTCATGCCCTAGTTGAACCTGGTGCGACGACTGAGCCCGCCAAGCCCTCCTCGACGGTTCCCAAGCTCGAAAAACCTAAGAAGCAAAAACTGGCCAAGGCCGACAAGCCCAAGGGCGATAAGAAAAAGAAGAAGAAACTGAAAAAGGCCTTGGTCGGCGGCGCAAACTAGTTTGCCATTGGACCTGGTCCAATCTGAATCGCTGGGGTTAGGGGTTATGCTGCGTGTATTGTCCGCCGCCGTACTTATTGTTCTTGGTTATATAGCCTTGGGCGGAGTCATGTCTGCTGCCGCCCAGTCGAGCGATAAGGTCCGTGGCCAGATGGTCGATATTGGTCATGGCCGCCAATTGCATCTGATCTGCGAAGGCACCTCGAGCGCCGCGCCCACCGTCTTGCTTGAAGCTGGGGCCTTTGGGTTTTCGGCCGATTGGGGGGCCGTTCAGCAGGCCTTGCTCGCCAAGGGCATTCGCTCATGTGCCTATGATCGCGCGGGTCTTGGCGCTTCGCCGTTTGCCGCAGGGGCCCGCGATGGCTTGGCGATCAGCCAAGATCTTGAGGCCCTGATGACAGCGGCGAACGAGCCAGGACCCTTTATCCTGGTCGGGCATTCCATGGGTGGGGCCTATGTCACCCTATTTGCCCTCCGCAACCCGCAAAAGATCGCTGGCCTGGTTATGGTCGATGCGGCCCCGCCCATTGCCAACACAATCAAACAGGTGAATGGATTTGTGTCGGCCTTTGGCCGCGCCGCGCGCCTGGCCGCGTTCGGGGCCAGTATGGGCCTGTTTAAGCCCCTGGTCTGGACTAATCTGGCCGACAAGATCGGCCTTCCGCCCCAGGCCTCAGCCGAAAAGCGCCGCGCCTTTGCCTCTGGTGCGCACAACCGCGCGGCTGCGGAGGAAGTGGCCCAATGGCCAAAGGCTGCAGAACAAGCAAGAGCACTTGGAAAACTTGACCCTGCCCTACCCGTGGCGGTCGTAACCGCCGGACCTGCCACCGGCATACGCAAGGACTGGAAGCAGATCCAGATTATGCCCGCGCGAGAATCGCGATCTGGCTTTGTGCATCACATTACTGACGCCTCGCACAATACCCTGCTAGGCCAGGCCTATAGCGGCAATATTGTTCAAGCCATCGAAGAAGTCGCCGCAGCAGCCCGCCGATAGGCCAATTGCCCAAACGAAAAGCCGCGCAGGCGACCCTGCGCGGCTTGGTATCTGTATCCAACGAGGCCCAATCCAATTGGGCCAGCGGTCTAATTATCGCACGGGCTTCTTTGGCGCGGCGATTAGGCCTTCACGTTGCATACGCTTGCGGGCAAGCTTGCGCGCCCGGCGCACGGCTTCAGCCTTTTGACGCGCGCGCTTTTCCGATGGCTTTTCGAAATGCACGTGACGCTTCATTTCGCGGAAGGAACCTTCGCGCTGCATCTTCTTTTTCAGCGCTTTCAGCGCCTGGTCGACATTATTGTCGCGCACGAAAATCTGAACGATGACCAAGTCCTCCAAAGCGTGCCAGGTATTTCCGTAACCACGCAGGCGCAGGGCCTGCGGGTCGGTAACTGGCAAATATTCATCCCATGCCCGAAAGACAGTCCTTCGTGCTTGGCGGTTGCGATACCAGAGGTGGGCAAGTCTGTCTACCAGTCCAGACCGGCAAGATCCGAGATTCTAGCCCGGACGGGTCGAATCTTGGCGAAATTGATGTATGTTGATCTTCGTGCCTCCCACACCCAATCCATTGGCGTCATGATGCCCGACCCTAAACCTAGCCTGCCAAATGCCGAAGACTGGGCCGTGCTGACCGAACAGGCGGTTCTGGATCAGGCTCTTGACCTGGCCAAAACCCGGGGCTGGAGCGATCAGCTGGCTTGGCAAGCCGGGCAAAAGGCAGGCCTTAGCCGGGCGGAAACTGAACTTCTTCTGCCCCACGGGGCGGCGGATCTGGCGGCCCTATTATCGCGCCGGCATGATGCTACAACCCTAGCAACGCTTGAGGGGCTCAATCCAAGTGCCTTAAAAATCCGTGCCCGGATCCAGACCGGCATTGAGCTTCGCCTTAGCCAGGCTGTCGCCGAGGGCCAGGCAGCCCATGCCTGGGCCGGCTATCTGGCCCTGCCCCATCACGCGCCCCTGGCCTTGAGACTGGTCTGGCAAAGCGCCGACATGATCTGGCGCTGGGCGGGCGATACGGCCACGGATGAGAACCATTATTCCAAGCGCGCCCTGGTCGGAGCCATCTTGATGGCTGGACTTACGGCGCATCTTGCCTCTGGTGAGGCCGCCGCCAAGGCCTTGATCTCCGCGCGGATCGATAATGTGATGGCCTTTGAAACCTGGAAACATAAGGCCAGGCCGGTTGAAAGGCTCCAGACCATGGCCACCAGCCTGGCCGCACGCCTGGGCCAAATTCGTTATGGTGCCAAGGCCTAGGGCCTTAAGGGCGAGAGACGGTTGATATGGCCCATCTTGCGGCCAGGCCTCGGCTCGCCCTTGCCATAAAACCAGACCCTAGCCCGGCTATCGGCAGCTAAATCCCGCCAAGCCAGGACTTCTGCGCCCAAAAGATTGATCATCTCGACCTGGGCCAGGGCATGGGTTGGGCCGAGCGGCCATCCGGCAATGGCGCGAATATGTTGCTCAAATTGATCAACCTCACAGCCATCCAGGGTCCAGTGGCCGGTATTATGGACACGCGGCGCGATCTCATTGACCAGCAGCTGACCATCGGTCAGCTCAAACATCTCCACCCCCATGACCCCGACATAGTCCAGGGCATTTAGTATCCGGGCGGCTATGGTCTGGGCCTGGTCCTTGATCGCCTCTGAAGCCTGAGCCGGGGCTAGCGTGCGGCGCAATATGCCCGCCTCGTGATGGTTTTCGCCCAAAGGATAGGTCATAACCGTCCCTTCATAGGCCCGGGCAGCGATCACCGACACTTCGCGCACAAATTGGGCGGGGGCCTCTAAGATGCAGGGCCGTTCCCCGAGCCACTGGAAAGCTGCCTCCAAATGGGCCAGGTCATGGTTTTCGATCCAGACCTGTCCCTTGCCATCATAGCCATCGCGGCGTGTCTTTAGGAGGGATGGCGCACCGATCTTGGCCACAGCCGCGACCAGGTCTTCAAGGCTGGCTATGGGCGCGAAGTCAACCGTTGGCACGCCGCTGGCATTTAGAAAGGCCTTTTCATCGACCCGGTCCTGGGCCACGGCCAAGGCTTTTGCCCCCGGTGCCACCGGGCAGCCTAGGCCACTCAAGATTTCAAGCGTGGCGGCGGGAACATTCTCAAACTCAAACGTGACCACATCGGCCCACTGCGCCAGCTGTGCCAAGGCATCGGGATCCGTATAGCCTCCGATTATGACCTGACCTGCGACCTCGCCGGCACAATTATCCAGATCCGGGGTCAGAATCAGGACCTCAAAGCCAAGCCGCGCCGCGGCCATGGCCAACATCCGGCCAAGCTGGCCGCCGCCAATAATGCCAATCCTTGACCCCGGTGCCAGAGCCTTGCCCAAAAGGCTCATTTCAGCGGGTCCGCAACCGTCTCGGCCACCGAGTCGGTCTGGGCTTGCCGGTGGGCTGCAAACCGGGCCGCCAATGCTGGGTCAGACAAGGACAAGATCTGTGCCGCCAAAAGCCCAGCATTCTTGGCGCCAGCCTCGCCAATGGCCAAGGTGCCGACCGGAATTCCCGCTGGCATCTGGACAATCGACAACAAAGAATCCATGCCGCTTAAGGCCTTGGATGGCACAGGCACCCCCAATACGGGCAAATGGGTCATGGAGGCCGCCATGCCCGGCAGATGAGCGGCGCCGCCAGCGCCGGCAATAATAACCTTAAATCCAGCCTCCGCGGCGCCCTTGGCAAAGCTAACCAGCCGGTCAGGCGTACGGTGGGCTGAAATCACCTTGGCTTCAAAGCCAACCCCAAGCGCCGTCAACATATCGGCCGCGCCCTGCATGACGGGCCAGTCTGAACGGCTTCCCATGATTATGGCCACTGGGGCACCCTTGGGGTTCATTGACGATACCTTGTGCTTGCGATCAGACAGACCGCGACACCGAAACGGGCCATGGCGAATGAAGCGGCGGAGTATAGGCACCTGCCTTGTCCCCGCAACCGACACCGTGCATATTTTCTCCCATTGCAGGTGATTCGATTGCAAGTCTTTAGAAAGGTCGGGTGAGCCTATGAGCCGACTGGGCATGCAGGCACTGGCGAAATTGGCGTCGGACCAAGAGGGTGACGGCCCAGCATCTGCAGCAAGCTTGCTCAAATCCGTTCTTGATGGACAGGTCAGCACTCTAGATCCAAGCCTGGCTGGCCCACTTCAAGATGCCTTAACCGCGCTTGTGTCCCAGATTGACGGGCTGCGGGACGAGGTTGGTCTTCTTAAAAGCAGGCTATCCGAAGCCCAAGATCTTGCCGATCGTGATGGACTGACTCCGCTCTACAATCGCCGTGCCCTAGTGCGCGAACTTGGCCGCACGGCAGCCCTGGCCGAGCGATACGGCATGCGGGCTAGCCTTGTGTATCTTGATCTAGACGGGTTTAAGGCGATCAATGACCGGTTTGGCCATGGGGCAGGCGATAAGGTCTTGCAGACCGTTGCCGAACGCTTACTCGCCCATTTGCGCGATACGGATATTGTCGGACGATTGGGCGGCGATGAATTTGCCGTTATCTTGACCCAGGCCGATCTAGTGACTGCCCAGGCCAAGGCCATACAAATCGTTCGGGCCATGGAAACCTCGCCGGTGGATACTGGTGCATGGATGATCCCGCTGCACATGTCCTTTGGTCTTTGTGAGATCACAGGCGCAGAAGCCCCGGATCAAATCCTGGCCCGGGCGGACGGGGCCATGTATGCGGCCAAACGCGACCGCTTCCGGCCCGCGGTCGGCTGACCGGCCCTAGACCTTAAACTGAGTGACCTTACCAAGCTGAGCGCGGCGGTCCTGGCTGCCGGACCATTGGATGGTAAGATAGGCCGTCTTGGCGATGACCAGCCCAACGGGGCCAGCCCTCAGACCCCGCCTTTGCATGGACTGGCCCAATATATGGGCCTCAATGACTGTGGTCTTATCCTCAAGCCAAGGCCCGTATTCACCAATTTGACGGCCGCGGCCCATATAGCCAGAGCCACGCCGATTGCGCCGCCTGCGGTTTTTGCCAAGATAGGGGCTTCGGGCCAAACGCATGGCGCGGTCAAATGGCAAGGGCTGGGCCGAATCGGGCATAACATAGCTCTAGCTAGGGCTTGGATGCCAATCTTTCGATCTGTTCTTGCATTTCTTCAATACGCTTTTTTAACTCTTTTAAAGATGCATCCGCTCCAGCGGAATCATTGGGTGTTGCCGAGGCCTGTGGCGCGGCCGGTTTGGGCTCTTCCATCGGCGGATAGGCAAAGGGCGAAAACATCTTCATGGCCCTATCAAACAGGGCCATGTTTTGCCGGACCTGGTCTTCTAGGAACTGTGGCCCCGGCATGGGCACTGCGCCAAGCGCCGTTGCTGGATTTAGGCCCGGAACGCCAAGACCCGGCGGCATGGCGGCAAATTGCTGCTTAAGGCGATCATTTTGCCGGGCAAAGCTGTCGAGCGATAATTCCAGATAACTGGGCAAAAAGGCCTGGAGCGAGTCCCCATAAAACCGGATCAGCTGACGCAGAAACTGAATCGGCAACAGGTTCTGGCCGCGGCTCTCTTCGTCAAATATGATCTGGGTTAGGACCGAGCGGGTAATGTCCTCATTGGTCTTGGCATCAAAAACGACAAAATCGGCACCCTCCTTGACCATGTCCGCCAGGTGCTCGAGCGTCACATAGGTGCTGGTATCGGTATTATAGAGGCGCCGATTTGCATATTTCTTGATGATGATTGGGCCAGTGGGGACAGACTTGGTGCCAGCCTTAGAGCCAGCTTTGTGCGCCGACGCCTCTGGACCGCTGGATTGGGCCTTGGTTTCTTCCGACATCGGGCCTCCGGTAAAGACGAGACACAATGCCGATTGTGCCGCCTTATAATGCATCTTTGGCAAACCCTATCACCAATGCAATAGAGATGCGCTAGACGATCATAACCTAGAAATGCGCGACCCCCCGTGACGAATGCCAATTTACCGGGCAATGTAGGGTTAAGCGTCAACCTTGCCGGTGCCTTTGGGCGCAGCGGCTCAGCTCTGAAAGGCCATTTGACCATGACCGGTATAGTGATCGTCTCTGCCGCCCGAACCCCTGTTGGATCCTTTAATGGTGCGCTTAGCGCCCTACCCGCCAGCGAGCTCGGCGCTGTGGCCATTTCAGCCGCGGTCGAACGCGCCGGTATTGCCATGAGCGATGTCGATGAGGTGATCCTAGGCCAGGTCCTGCAGGCGGGCGCCGGTCAAGGCCCTGCGCGTCAGGCGGCGATCAAGGCCGGCGTACCGCAAGAAAGCCCGGCCTGGAGCCTTAATCAATTGTGCGGCTCGGGCCTTCGCGCCGTGGCCCTAGGGATGCAGCAGATCGCTTCGGGCGACGCCAAGATCGTGGTTGCCGGCGGCCAAGAAAGCATGAGCCAGTCGCCCCATGCCGCGCACCTGCGCAACGGCCAGAAGATGGGCGATCTTGGCTTTGTTGACACCATGATCAAGGACGGGCTTTGGGATGCCTTCCACGGCTATCATATGGGCCAAACCGCCGAAAACATTGCCGCGCGCTGGCAGATCACGCGTGAAGACCAGGACAAGTTTGCAGTCGCCTCCCAAAACAAGGCCGAGGCCGCGCAAAAGGCTGGGCGCTTCGATGCCCAAATCGCGCCCGTGACCATTAAGGGCCGCAAGGGCGACACGGTCGTTGATAAGGACGAGTATATCCGCCATGGCGCAACCTATGACAGTGTCAGCGGCCTAAAACCTGCCTTTACCAAAGAGGGCTCCGTCACCGCCGCCAATGCCTCTGGCCTAAACGATGGTGCGGCGGCCTTGGTCCTGATGAGCGCCGATGAGGCTGAGCGCCGCGGTCTAAAGCCAATGGCCAAGATCGCCTCCTGGGCCAATGACGGAGTTGATCCCGCCATCATGGGCACTGGCCCCATTCCCGCTGTTCGCAAGGCACTGGAAAAGGCCGGTTGGTCGGTCGCCGACCTGGACCTCGTTGAATCCAACGAGGCCTTTGCCGCCCAATCATTGTGTGTAGTGCGCGAGCTGGGGCTTGATCCCGCCAAGGTCAATGTCAATGGCGGCGCGATTGCGATTGGCCATCCAATTGGCGCGTCAGGCGCGCGGATCCTGACGACCTTGCTGTATGCCATGCAAGATCACGATGCCAAAAAGGGCGTTGCAACGCTTTGCGTCGGCGGCGGCATGGGCGTGGCCATCTGTGTCGAGCGGGCCTAGGCCGCCCGACCACACCATAACCAGACATAAATCTAACCAGATACGGGGAAATTAGAGTGAGCAAGGTGGCAGTGGTGACCGGCGGAACGCGCGGCATCGGACTAGCGATTACAAAGGCCCTAAAGGCGGAAGGCTATGCCGTTGCCGCCGTCTATGCCGGCAACGAAGCCGCCGCCGAACAGGTCCGCAAAGACCTCGGCGTTATGTGTATCAAGGCTGATGTTGGCAATTTCGAAGCGGTTGGCACCGCCTTTGCCGAGATTGAAAAGGCGCTCGGTCCGATCGCCGTCCTGGTCAATAATGCCGGGATTACCCGCGACGCCATGTTGCACAAACTGTCCCCAGCCCAATGGACAGAGGTTATTCGGGCCAATCTGGACAGCATATTCAATACCAGCCGCCACGTGATCGATGGCATGCGCGATCGCAATTTTGGGCGCATTATCAATATTTCCTCGATCAATGGCCAAAAAGGCCAGATGGGCCAAACCAATTATTCAGCGGCGAAGGCCGGCGTGATCGGGTTTACCAAGGCCCTGGCCCAGGAAACCGCGCGGAAGGGCATAACCGTCAATGTGATTGCGCCCGGCTATATTGACACGGACATGGTCGCAGCGGTTCCAGAAAAGGTCTTGGAAGGTATTATTGCCAATATCCCGGTCGGCCGCCTCGGCCAGGCTGACGAAATTGCTCATGCCGTGTCTTATCTGGCCTCCGATCATGCCGGGTTTGTCACTGGATCGACCCTGACCATTAATGGCGGACAGTATATTGCGGGCTAGGCCTGAACTTGCTGTATCCAGGGCGCTAAGGGTTTGACGAAATATTGACGGTCCGCGGCAAGAATTCAGACTTGGTCCAAAATCCGCCCCAGTCCCGATGCAAGGGACAGGTCATGTCTGTGTATATGCGCCTTGATCATTTTTGCCGGCCTGGGCCGGTGGGCCCAAGGCCGATTTCAACGCCTTGGGCGGCTTGGCTGGTCGTAGCCCTCTTAGGTCTGAGCTTGTCCGTGGTTTCTTTAGCGGGCCAAGCTAAGGCTGACACGAATCGCCAAGGCCTAGCAGACGCCCTATTTGGCAGGAAAGGTGAGGATAGCCGCGCCACGAAGACCCCAATCATTGCGCGGTTTGAATCTGAAGACGGGGCAAGCTTCATCCTCGACCGGTCTCAGAGGTCAGTCCTGTTTCGGTTTGAAACCAGTCATGAGGTCTGGGTTCTGACGCCGCGGCGAGCGGGGCGGGGGGACATGATCTATATGGACGATGTCGGCCAGCCCCTACTGCGCGCAACCAAGCTTGGCGGCATGACCGTGTTTACGGCTGAAACGCCGTCGGGCTCCGCCGCCGCCCTGGCGGGAAGAGCGCCGCCAATTCGCGTCCTTAGCCCCATGAGCCCCTCTATCCTCTTACAAAGGCTGGCCCTGGCGAGCGCCAAGGCCTCGCGCGCGACGCAAAAGCTGATCAGTTTCGACGCCGAGGATGTCACTGATGAATCAGCCTCGCTTTTTGCCGATTCCGCCATGACCGCTGTTGAGGCCTTTAACCTAATGGCTCGCCGCGCCGAGAGCCGCGCCATGGCCGTGCGCATTGATCGGGTCTTGCTCGTCCAGGGCGAAAACAGCAATGCGAAACGTAAAGGCAATCAGATCATCATCACCATAGACCCCGATGACGGTCTGGCCGGGCGTCCTTCTTCAGCCCGCATCGTCAAGGCCATTGGTCACTAGACCTTGGGTCGCCAATCGGGCGGCGCAAGCTCAAAGCCAGCAAAATCAAAGCCGGGCGCAACCGTACAGCCAACTAGGCTAAAAGCCCCCAAGCTTTCGGCCGCCTGCCACCAACCTTTAGGCACGACCGCCTGAGGCCTTTGGCCCGCCATCAGATCAGACCCCAGATGCAGGCTCTTGGCCCCTACCCCATCGGGCGGCGACAAGGTCAAGACTAGCGGTGCGCCCGCATAAAAATGCCACGCCTCATCCGCATCGACCCGGTGCCAGGCCGAGACCTGATCGGCCTCTAATAGATAATAGATCGCCGTTGAGCTGGGCCGCGCATCGCCCACGGCCTCGGCGCGGAAGGTTTCGCCATACCAGCCGCCCTCCGGATGCGGGCGAAGATTTAGCAGACGAATAATCTGGGCAGCGCTCATATCGCCAAGACTTGATCTCATCCCTTAAAGGCGTCCTTGGCCGCGCGAATGGCGGCAAAAACCGCCGTGTCGGACTGGCCCGTGAGCCCGAGCGCGCCAGCCAGGGCGGAGGGCCGCAAAAACGGATTGGTGGCTTTTTCCAGGCCAATCGTCGTGGGCACCGTCGGCTCACCCCTTTGCCGGGCTTCAAAAATGGCCTCAGCGCGTTGGCCAAGGGCCGCACCCGTATCCAGGCTCAAGGCAAAGTGGGCGTTTGAGGCGGTGTATTCGTGCGCGCAATAGACCACGGTTTCATCCGGCAAGGCCGCAAGGCGCGACAGGCTGGTCCACATCTGGTCGGGCGTACCCTCAAATAGGCGCCCGCACCCCAAGGCAAACAGGGTGTCACCGACAAAGACTGTATTGGCCGAGGCGCAATAATAGCTGACATGACCAAGTGTGTGGCCGCCTGTATCCAGGACATCAAAGGGGGTTTGACCAAGCTCGACCCGGTCACCATCGCTGACAATTCGGTCAAGCGGACTGATCCGCTCAACCTCTTTTGGGCCGATAACAGTTGCCCCCGTCGCCGCCTTGAGCGCCGCATTGCCGCCCGCATGGTCAGGATGCCAATGGGTGTTCAAGATCATATCCAGGCCCCAGCCCGTGACCTTAAGCGCTGCAAGCACCGCGTCGGCATCAGGCGTATCGATACAGGCGGTCTGGCCTGACTCGCGATCACGCACCAAAAATCCGTAATTGTCGGATAGGCAGGCAAATTGATGAACCTCAATTGGCATTGGCATTCCTTTGGCAAGCGGCGCATGGGCCCCTATACTTATAGGATCACCCTTGGCCCTGAGTCTTTGGCCCTGACACGTTTTTGTCGAGCAAAACCCAAATGCGCCGTGACGTCCTTGAGCTTAGGCAGTTTTACAGCTCGACCCTGGGCCAGCGGGTCCGCGACCTGGTTTCGCGAAAACTGGTCCAGGCCTGGGGCGATGGTCGCGGCCTGGATGTGGTCGGTCTGGGCTATGCGACGCCCTATCTTGAGCTATTTCGCAACCAATCTCGCCGCTGCTTAGCGCTAATGCCCGCCGCCCAAGGGGTTGAGGTCTGGCCCGCCCAGGCCGCCAGACTGTCTTGCCTTACCGACGAGCTGGCCCTGCCCCTGACCAATGCCCTGTTTGACCGGGTACTCCTGATCCATGCGCTGGAAGAATGCCCAGACCCGCTAGCCCTGCTGCAAGAAACCATGCGGATCATGGCGCCGTCGGGCCGCGTGATTATCGTCGCGGCCAATCGCCGTGGTCCCTGGGCCAATGCCGAGGCCACCCCGTTTGGCCATGGCCAGCCCTTTACCCGCCGCCAGCTTGAAAACCTGGTCAGGGCCGCGGGTCTAGAACCAGCCGCCTGGTCCCGCGCCCTGTATATGCCGCCATTAAACGCTCTGGCAGGCCTTGCCGATGTGTTTGAGCCACTGGGCGCGCAGCTTTGGCCTGGCCTGTCGGGCCTGATCCTGCTGGAGGCCGTCAAACAGACCTATGCCATCAAGCCAAGAGCCCAGCCCGCCCGGGTCCGGCTTGGCCTTCCAGGCCTAGCCAGGCCAGGCGCCGTCAGCCAGACCAAGCCCAAACCTTGAGGCAAAGCTTGGGCTTGGCGTTTGCTAAAACTTGGCTTTAGATTACCAGAACGCGCAGCCGAATAGGGGACAGGCCCATGAAACTCATCACCGCCATTATCAAGCCCAGCCGTCTGGACGCCGTGCTTGAAGCCGTGACCGATGCGGGCGCGTCTGGGATTACCGTCACCGAGGTGCGCGGCTACGGCCGCCAGAAAGGCAAGACCGAGGTCTATCGCGGCGCCGAATACGAGATCAAGCTCCTGCCCAAGGTTAAGCTCGAAATTGCTATCTCCACCGATCTGGTCGAGGCGGTGGTCGAGGCCATAGCCCGCACGGCCAATACCGGCAAGATCGGCGATGGTAAGGTGTTTGTCTCAGACCTCGAACAGGCCCTGCGCATCCGCACAGGCGAGCGCGGCGCGCTTGCGATTGCTGGCTAGGACTGGTTAGGCGACGGGACGCGGCGGCAGGGCAATCTGGTGCGGATAGGCGGGGCCATAACCGGCCGCCTTTAGGGCCGCGAGCACAGCGACAAAAAGGTCAGACCGGGCGCTGAGCAAATCATCGCGCGCGACCCAGGCCCGCAGGGTCACCTCGGCCCAGTTTTCGGTGATCGCCGTGGCCTCGCATATGGGGGCGGGGTCTGAGAGGATTTTTGGTGTCGCGATGGCCGCCGCCTTGATCACGCCAAGCGCGCCAGCCAGATCGTCTTCAAAATCAATGCGAAATACCAGGTCGAGCCGCCGCTCGGCATGGTGGCTATAATTGACAATCGTCTCGCCAAACACCTTGCCATTGGGCACCACCACTTTCAGGTTATCGATGGTAGCCAGTTCGGTGGTGAAGAGGTCCAGGGCCATAACCGTGCCCGACCGCCCGCCAACCTCGACATAATCGCCAAGCCGATAAGGGCGAAACAAGAGCAGCATCACCCCGGCCGCGACATTGGATAGCGTCCCCTGCAAGGCCAGGCCCACGGCCAGGGAGGCGGCACCCAGCACCGCCAGGACCGAGGTGGTCTGGACACCCAATTGCTGCAAGACCGCCACGCCGCCAATGATCAAGACACCATAGCGGGCCAAGGAGGCGACAAAGCTTTGCAGGGTCTGGTCAGCAACGCCGGCGCGATGAAACTGTTTAAACAGACGCCGGACAAATTTCGCCGCCGCGCCCGAGGCCCAGAGCGTCACAAGCAGCACCAGGACCCCGACCGCCAGCCGCACCATGAACTCGCCGCCGCTCTCTAAAAGCCGCTCCCAGGCCGAAGGATGGCTTGGAATAAGCTGGGCGGTGGCGCTCAAAAACGCAGGCAGGTCTGAAACCAGGCGGGTCATACCTCGCACTTAATCATCCAGGCGCTGGGGTCAAGACCCTTGCCCAAGCGTCTCGCCTACGCATATATAGACCAGTCATTATAATACACACCAAAGCGACCCCCCATGACCCTGCCCCCACCTGGTTTTGAGCCCCACTTTCGCAAAAGCCCCCTGACCGATCCGTGGGAGCCGCTCTATTCCAAGACCCTAGACGACCGGGTGGTGATGGGCCTGGTGCTGGCCCAGCCCCATACCAATGCGCGCGGCCTGGCCCATGGCGGCCTGATCGCGGCCCTGGCCGATAATGCCATGGGCCTGTCCTGCGGCGTGGTCTTGCGCCAAACCGATCGGATCCAGGCCGGCGGGCTTTTGACGGTCAGCCTATCGCTGGATTATCTAGGCATGGCCAAGCTGGGCCAATGGCTTGAAATCGATACGAGTTTTGTCAAGGTCGGGGCCAGCCTGTGCTTTGCCCAGGCCTTTGTCACAGCCGATGGCACGGTGATCGCCAGGGCCGATGCCCGCTTCAAGACCCTGCCCGCCCCCGCGCCATAAATCGCCCTTGCGAAATGCCCGCCCCACAGATAGGTTCCGGCCTCCCTCTGATCGCGCCCGCCGCGACAAACGACCTTGGGAGAGGTGGCAGAGTGGTCGAATGCACCGCACTCGAAATGCGGCATACCCGTGAGGGTATCGAGGGTTCGAATCCCTCCCTCTCCGCCAGGAATTAGTTTATGCCGAGCGTCTTTTGCACACGCTCAAGCTCGTGGGCCAACCCTTATGGGGCAGAGTTGACAATCTCAAGACTCGAAGGCGCAAAGCGACAGCTTGATACAGCGATCCGGCTTTGGCTTGACGCCGGTGATCCTTTGGCCATTCACACACTCACAATGGCCGCGTACGGCGTTCTTAACGACCTACTCAAGCACGAAAATGTTGATCTACATTCCCGTTTGGATGAATTGTTGACGGCGGTTGGTCGTCAGCGGTTCCGCCGATTGGCGAATATGCTGAAACATGCTGATCGGGACCCAGAAGCGCCTCTCTCCTTGCCGACAGACGAAGAGAATGAATCGCGTATCGGTTTGGCCGTCACCCTTTATCGCAATCTTGCGAGTGATATGACGCGAGAAATGCGCGCCCTCGACACAATGTTCAAGCTGGCATATCCGAAATTCTTCCAGATTGATCTAACCTCGGCCCCTGTATTAAAGCGAGAGTTACAGATATATTCTACCCACCTTCCAAATGATATTGAACTTCGACGAGACTTGGTAAGGGTTCAACTTAACCAGGGCTCCAATTGATCTTTGCCTTTAAGAATCGAGATGCTCGCACACAGCCAAAGGCATACGTCGTAATTACTTTACGTGTTTTGAAAGAGCGAAAGATGAATTGCTGCAACTCTTTTCTTTAATGCAGCATCAATTACTAAGGCACGCTTCTATAGGTTAACTCAACCCGCGCCAAAAACCCGCCAACCCGCTCACACAGCTCGGACCACGCAGGCGTCTCAACCGGCATGTGGGCGCCGTTTGTTAGGACGATGATCTGCTTATCGCTTCCAGGCACCTGGTCAAACACAGCCCGGCTTAAGGGCAAGGGTGTCCAGGTATCTTGGCCGGGGTGAACTAGGCGCAAGGGGCAGGCCAGAGAAAGGTCCGGCGCGCTGGGCCTATATTGATGAAGGCTGCGGATAAATCGGCCGCTGATGCGGCGCTTGCCGATCAGGGTGCTGCGCTTAAACCAGGCTTGCAGGGCCGGGTCCGTGGTCATCTTGTCCAGCGGCGTGACCAGGGCCAGGGGAAAGGACAGCCTATCCATAAGCCAGGGCAGGGCACGCATGGTCCATAGGGCCAGACGCCCCAGCCAGGGCCAGCGCGCGGTCGCTATAAAGGTCGCCGCATCGCCCATATCGATCAGGGTGGTGGCGATCATGCCGCAAACCTTGGGCGATAATTGCGCCGCCCGCAAAGCCGTCATGCCGCCAAGCGACAGGCCCATCAGGACCACTGGGCCTACCTGGTCCTCAGCCAGATCGGCCAGGCACTGGGGCCAGTCGGCATAATCTGGCACCCAGCCGGGCCGGACTTCGGTCACACCATAGGCCGGCAGATCGGGCGCTACCACCTGCCAGCCAAGATCAGCTGCAATCTGACCGATCGGGGCCAAGATCCGGCCATTGCCCCCCGCGCCATGGACAAGGATCAGCGTGCCCTTGGGCGGAGCATTTGGGGTGTGGATATCGATATGGATCCGGTGCCCGCGCCAAGGCCAACTGGTCTCAGCCGGGTCCTGGCGCATGACAAAGCCAAACCGCTCGGCAAGGATTTGCCGATAGACGGGCCAGTCGGGATAGGGTGGCGGGGCGGGCATTGGAAATAGCTAGGCATGGCCAATCGTCAGGTCAAGCAAACGCCCATATCCCGCCCCCCATCAAATTCTCACAAATCCCCGATTGACATAGTTCGAAATCGCACTAAATAGTACGAAATCGAACTATCTGGAGACATTGCTATGGATCGTCGTCAATTCATTCGGATCGCGGGGGGCGGCGCTGTGCTGGCGGCGGCTGGCGCAGGGGCCTATACTTATGTCGACCGAACGCAATTCACCGTACCCGACTCCGCCACAGCGGCTTGGCGCACAGCGGCGCAAGAGGCGGGCGACATTCGTCGGCAGGTCCTGGCCTATGCGATCTTAGCCCCAAACCCGCATAACCGGCAGCCCTGGATGGCCGATCTCTCAGTCCCCGGAGAAATCAGCGTCAGCCTAGATACTGAACGGCTGCTCCCAGAGACGGACCCGTTTGGGCGTCAAATCCTGATGGGTCTGGGCGCTTTCTTAGAGCTCCTATCCATGGCAGCGGCGCAAAAGGGCCATAGGGCAAGGATCGATATGTTCCCCGATGGCGAGCCGGGCGAGCGCCTGGATCAGCGAAGAATGGCCCAGATCCGCCTGGAGCCTGCGCCAGATGCCGTGCCCGATCCGCTATTTGCCCATGTTCTGACCCGCCGAACCGACCGGCGGCCCTATGATCCCGCGCGCCTAGTGACACAAGCGGAGGTCGCGCAACTTAGCCAGGCGGCCGCGGCGCAGCCGGTGGCGTTCGGCGTCGAGACCGACCCATCGCGCCTAAAGACGATCCGGGACATTGCCCGCCGCGCCTGGGGCATAGAGCTGGCCACGCCCGCGACCATGATGGAGTCTGTGCACCTGATCCGGATCGGCGGACCAGAGATTGACCGCTATCGCGATGGCATCACGATCGCCGATCCGATGTTGGTGACCCTGAACGCCCTAGGGCTTTTTGATCGCACCAAGCCGCCGGCACCCGGATCGGTCGCCATGAAGACCCAGATCGCCGATTTTGATAAGATCACAGCATCCACCTCGGCCTATCTTTGGATTGTGACTGACGGCAATAGCCGCGGCCAACAGGTCGATGCCGGACGCGCCTATGTGCGGGCAAATCTGGCGGCAACCGGGCTTGGGCTCTCGGCCCATCCCAATGAACAGGCCCTGCAAGAGTTTCCACAGGTCGCCGGGGAATATAAGGATATTCACCGCCTTTTGGCCCCCCAAGGCGGCCAAACCGTCCAGATGCTGGCCCGCCTTGGCAGGGTCGCGCCCGGAATGCCCGCCGCGCCGCCCGCGCCGCGACGGGGCCTGGCCGCCCTCATAAGCCGGGCTTAAACATGGAGTCTGATCATCGGCCCTATTTTGCCTTGTTCACTGAGATCGGGATTATTGCCCAATTGAGCCGCGCTCTTTTGGAATCGCGCCTATCCTTTGGCCTGAACCAGGCCCAGTTCTCTGTGCTCAATCACCTAGTCCGCCTTGGCGATGGCCGCACGCCCTTGTCGATCGCTAAGGCCTTCCAGACGGCCAAGACCAGCATGACCCACACCTTGGCCGTTTTGGAGGCCGAAGGCTTGGTGCAGCTGCGCCCCAACCCCAAGGATGGCCGCAGCCGGTGTGTTTGGCTGACCGCCAAGGGGCGGGCCTGCCGGGAGGAGGCCATAGCCAGCCTTGACCCCGACTTCGCGCGCATGGCAACGCATTTCAGTCCCGAAGACCTGGCCAAAATCATGCCGGTCTTGACCGCGCTAAGGCAATATATGGACGCCGCGAGGGATCGCTGATCGGCGAGAATTGCCCGCATGGGGACCACCCGAGGTCTGGCTTGATTCCGAACACTTGACTAACACCTAGCTCGGTCTCGGCTTGGTCGCAAACCCGCCTATCGGGTCCGTAGCCACACCGTATCGGCCGAGGTCGAACTCTTGGCTGTGGACAGGAGCTGATTACCCGCCTGCCATTTTCCGCCAAGCCAGGCATCCCAAAACTCAAGCTGCATTGACCGTAGGGCCGCGCTGCCTTCACCGTCGGAATCGAAGCTCATATGATTAAACCCGCGAACCACGGCTGCGAACTTGTTGCCGGGCGCGCACTTGTAGAAGGGCTCAAGCCGCCATTCGGGTGTTTCGCCGTTTGCACCTGTGTCTTCGGTTCCGGTTATCGCAAAAAAGGGCTTTCCTATGGTGCCAAAACTGTCAGGGGTTAGATCCAGACGGCCCGAACCCTGGCCGCTAATCGCCATAAAGGCGCTGAATTTTGCCATAAGGCTAGGCGAGGGATTGCGATCCGGGGTCGATAGGCGCGCGCCGGCAAGCACCTCCGACGTATAGGCGCCATAGGAATGGCCCGCCATGCCATAGGTCCCGCGCTTAACCCGGGCATGAAGGGCACTATCAATGCCTGAACCAGCGTCCAAAAGGCCAACAATGAAGCTGATATCGGCTAGTCGGCTCTTGAGGTAGAATGGATCCTCAAGAACATTGACCAGGGCATTATTGCCGCCCGTCCCCGGGCGGGGGCGACCAGGCTGCGCGGTTCTTTGAGACATGATCGCTCCGAGGAGCGCCGCCCTACCACCCGAAGGCGCAGCAGGATCGGGATGGCGAACCGAATCCGCATGGGTAGGGTGTATGACGACATAGCCTTTCGCTGCCCAATCGCGGCTAGTCTGTTCAAAGGCGGACATATCGGCCCCGAACCCATGACTAAACACTATGGTTGGATAGGTGCCCGGGGCCGCGGGATAATGGGCCCTCAGTAAAAATGTCCTGCCGCGTGAGGGATCGGTGAGGCTGACATTGTCGACGGTCTTGACTGCACCAACACCACCAGTCGACCGGCCCAAACGTCCGGCCAATGGACGGGCGCGGCCAGCAAATGGGCCGGCATGCGCGTCGACTGCAAACATCATGGCGGCGCTAGCCGTAAGCAAAAACCCTCGCCGACCCATCGTCTGGGGCCGACTATCTTTGGTCTTGTCTGGCTGGCTCACGCCTGACTCCTTCATGATTTGCTTTTTTCTCAAATGCCTAATCTCGTGGGCAAGATTGGCTTTCCGATTGTTAGGACGCCCCCCTTGCGACGAATCAGCCTACCGGGTTCGTAGCCATACTGTGTCGGCTGAAGTCGAGCCCTTCGCCGCAGCGACGAGCTTGTTGCCCGCCTCCCACTCGCCAGCAAGATAGGCATCCCAAAAGGCAATTTGCATTAACCGCAATGCCTTGCTGCCCTCGCCTTGGGTGTCAAAGCTCAAATGATTAAAGTCCTGGACCACCGCCGCGAACTTGTTACCGGGCGCGCATTTATAGTAGGGCTCCAACCGCCATTCCGGGGTATCCCCGTTCAAGCCCCAATCTTGGGTTCCCGTAATCGCAAAGAACGGCCTGGTGATCGTACCAAAACTGTCAGGGGTGAGGTCCATGCTTCCCGATCCTTGGCTACTGACCGCCATGACGGCACTGAATTTCGCCATCAGACTCGGGGGAGGATTGCGTTCAGGCGTAGCCAAGCGCGCGCCGGCAATCACTTCGGATGTATAGGCACCAAGGGAATGGCCGGCCATGCCATAGCCTCCGCGCCGAACTCGTGCGTGCAGCTCACTGTCAATGCCAGAGCCGGCATCCAAAAGACCGACGACGAAAGAAATGTCCGCCAATCGGCTGGACAGATAGAAAGGGTTCTCCAATAGAGCCGCGAGCGTAGCATCCCCATTTCGCCCCGGCCGCAGGCGGCGCAACGGGCCTTTTCGCCCCAAGACCAACTCCAGGAGCGCTTCCTTGCCGCCGGGGGGCGCAGCAGGGTCTGGATAACGGAAGGAGTCGGCATGGGTTGGGTGGACAATCACATAGCCTTTGGCCGCCCAATCGCGGCTTGTCTGGTCGAAGGCGGACATGTCGGCGCCAAAACCATGACTAAAGATTATGGTCGGATATATCCCCGGGGCCTCCGGAAAATAGGCCCGGAGCAGAAACGTTCGCCCCCGCGACGGGTCAGTGAGGCTGACCTTGTCGAGGGTCTTGACCGCATATTTGGGCCCCAAAAACGTAGCTAGACCACTGGTCGCAGGCGCGGCATAAGCGCCAGCGCCATAAATGAGGGTGGCACCCGCTGTTAGCAAAAACCCGCGCCGTGCCATCGCTCCGTGCCGATTGTCTTTGGTCTTGTCTATCCGGCTCACGCCCAACTCCTTCATGGCTGGTCTTGTCTCAAATACTGAAGTTGTTCGTCAAGACCGGTATTCCGGCCGTTAGGGCACCAACTATGCGGCCTTCAAGGAAAGTGACACATCTCTTGAAGGCTAAGCAATTATGATGGTGCCCTATCCGCCAACCCAACACGGGATAGGTATGATTTGGATCAATCGAATAAGTCTTAGAGTGTTTGATAAACTACCTACCGTGTTCGTAGCCATACCGTATCGGACGAAGTCGAGCTTTTTGCGGTAGCAAGGAGTTTGTTTCCTGGCCCATAAGTCCCTACAAGATAAGCGCGCCAGAAGTCGAGCTGCATGGCCCTTAAGGCTTGACTGCCTTCGCCGTCCGAATCGAAACTCATATGGTCAAAGTCCTTGACAACCGCCGCGAACTTGCCACCCGGCGCACATTTATAATAGGGCTCTAACCGCCATTCCGGGCTTTCGCCACCGGCACCGGTGTCTAGAGTTCCCGTAATCGCAAAGAAGGGCTTTTTGATCGTGGAAAAGCTGGTTGAGGTAAGGTCCATGCGTCCCGAGCCTTGGGGACTTATCGCTATCGTGGCAGCAAATCTCTTCTTCAGATCTTCAGGAGGATTGCGTGTAGTCGTAGCCAGGAGCGCGCCCCCGATCACTTGTGTCGTATAGGCACCAAATGAGTGGCCCGCCATGCCATATTTCCCGCTCAAAACCTTTTTGTGAAGCTCGGAATGAATGCCTGTACCGGCATTTAAACGGGCAACCACGAAAGAAATATCTGCTAGTCGGCTGGACAGAAAGAAAGGATCCTCCAAAAGGGCGGACAAGGGCGCACTGTTGCCTTCCGAGGCCTGTTGGAGCGCAGCCGTGACCCCCTTTGGCCGGGCTGGGTCTGGATAGTAAACGGAGTCGGAATGGGTCGGATGGATCACCACAAAACCCTGCGCAGCCCACGCTTGGGCAGTGTTCGTAAAGGAGCGCATGTCGCCACCAAAGCCGTGACTAAACACAATGGTCGGATAGGTTCCAGTGGTCGTTGGATAATAGGCGCGAAGCAGAAACGTTCTATTCCGAACTGAGTCCGTGAGGCTGACATTATCAAGGATCGTAACCGGGTATAAGGCCGCTGAAGACGGAGCAGATCCACCGTTAGCGGGCGCGGCATGAGCGCCAGCGCCATAAAGGAGGGTCGCGCCCGCTGTTAGCAGAAACCCGCGTCGACCTAACGCGTGGGCTATATTCTTATTGGTCTTGCTTAAGTGGTCCATACGTCGCCCCCTAATTTGTTGGACTCATCAGAATTGCCGGTCGCATTCCATAAGCCTAGTTAAACGGGCTCAGAAGGGTGTCCATGTGAATTCTCACCTCAAGACAGCCCTTCACCCATGACGATCTCAACATGGGTAAGCTGAACAGTAGATGAACACTGGCGGTTGGCGATCATCGGGCGTCCACACACTGAACCAAGGGCGCGCTTTCCAGCTAGCCGATGGGCATACGGCCAACACAGGCTTTCAACCAATCGAAAAAGCCTAAGGCCTTCAAAGTTTTGTCCCGACTATTCAAGGACTTCACTATCTCCCTATGGCATTTAGGCGCATTGGTTCCTTAACGTAAAAATGGCGTGAACCTTTGCGCGATCTATTTCTTTAACCCGGCCTTCTTCCAGCACTCCAGGCGACTCGGAAGAAGAAACGGCGCTCTTACCTGGAGTAAAGTTATCGATGCGCCGCAATCGTTTGATGACATTAATTCTAGTTGGAATTCTGTCATTAGTGAGCGCCTGTATGCCAAAGCAAGAGGAGAACTGAATGAAACCAGAAGCCAACTCCGCTGTATATTTTGAGGTACCGGGGCGCGACATGAAGCGTGCAACCAGATTCTACAAATCTATATTTGGGTTTGATTTCGGTTATGAGAATATACATGGCAACGAAATAGCATTGCTGCCGTTCAATCAAACCTCAACCGGGATTAAGGGCACGTTTGCCAAGGGGGAAATCTATCAGCCGTCAAAGTCAGGCGAGCTAGTTTATCTCGCGGTCGAGGACAGAGTGCGAGCTATCGATCGGGCGATTGAGAATGGAGGCAAGGTGTTGCTTCCCCGAAACCAGGCCAGTGACTATGGCTTTGTGGCAGAGATCGAAGATTGCGAAGGCAATAGAAGCGGTCTTTCAGAGGTGAACCCCTGGCCCGCCGTTCTGATCGCTACCTATTTCCGCACAAGAAATTTTGCCGCCCTGCATTGGCCAGGGGCCATAAAGGCCAGCCCTACAGAAACACCCCTTACTCCGCCTGGGTCATCCGCTTAAGCGTTAGTTCTGTGCCGCTAATGAAATCAGCGCGGGCATTGATGGTGATGGGGACGGGTTCGCTGACATTGAGATTTAGGCCCTTGGCCTGTTCGCTGGAAACCCGCAACATATAGTCGCCGGGTCTGACGCCGGTGATCAGGAAAAAGCCATCACTGGCACTACGCGCCGAAGCGGCGACTTGGCCCTTAACGTTAATCAACTCGACCAAGGCATTACCAATGCCGTGACGCGAGGTGCGGTCTTGCAAAAAGGCTGTACCATCTATTTCGGCGGTTAGGACCACAGGAAAATCAATGCGTTGGGCCCTACCCGGGCGTGGTAAGACCCGAACTCCGGCCACGGTCGGCTGCCATTGGGCGTCGTCCAAGGTGCTTAAGTCCAGTGCAATGTCCGTGTAAGACCGAACGGGCAGGCGGGTGATCATAGCCGTTCCATCCTTGCCAGTGCGCACGGAATTTCGGCTTGCGCCATTGAGGGTAAAGGCGGCCCGCTCAATAGGTTCTTCTCCAGGGTCGAGTTGCCCGTTCTGGTTGGCATCGACAAAGGCTTGGGCCGATACCGTACCCATGCTGGCCATGGGGCGCCAATCCTGAACCATTTGGCCAGAACGCGGGTCGCGGCCTAGCGACGTAAACAGGACTAGGCCAACGCCCATATTGTTTTCTCCGCCATAAAGCGCGTTCACGCCGAAGGCAAAGTCACCAAAATTGCGGTTCGCGCCAAGGGTGACACTGGTCTGATCAGGCATAAAATCATGAGATAGACCAAGGCTAAGAAAATTGTTTTCACCAAATGAGCGATTGGCAAACAGGGACGCAGTCCTGATCTGACTCTCCGGCGAGAGGCGATAACGTACCTGCCCATTTAAGCCCACGCCGCCTAGGCGGCGACTGGCCTGGAACATGCCGTCTAGGACCTTTTGTTCCGGAGTTTGGCGCCAGTCCAGGGCGCTTGTGAAATTGGTGCCGAGCTGGCTGAACGATATACGCTGCTTGGCGCCATAAAGCTGTTGGCCCGAATTCGTCTGATCATGTGAGAATTCGAAGGCATAGGGCAGGCGAACCCGATCGCTGGCCTGGATGACACCCGTGGCTCGCACCGCATCGCGAATCTTGTACCCATTCGGCCCGGTTGTGAAAAAATCGCTCTCAAAGCCGTCGGCCCAGGTGCGCGAAGCATCAATCGCGATTCCGGCGCGGCTTCCACGAACACCAAGTGCGGTTAGCCTTCCGCCTGCGAGATCATGGACCTGGCCAATATTGATTAAGGATCCGAAAGCCGCAACCCGAACCCCGCCGCTTACGAAAGTTTGGGCCGGGCGATTGTGGTCGTGATCCGTATAGGCCTGGGCCAAAGAAACGGCGACCGACTTGGTCAGGCCATAGTCAAATTGCGCAACTTGTTGCAACCCCTTTGCGCCTTGTTGGCCCGCGAACATATAATTTAGCTTGCCCGGCTTGATCTGAAGATCGTCCAGCTCAAACACCTGGCGCTCTACGCGGCTTTGACCGAGGGGCCCCTGAAACACAAGGCGAAACTCATTGCGCCCAAAACCAAGGGGCAGATCGGCAAATTCGTAACGCCCATCCGGCCTAGATTGCTGGTAGGCGATCAGGGCGTCATTGTAGTAAAGGGTGACATCCCAGCCGGGTAGCAGTTCACCTCTTAAGGTTTGCAAGCCATAGCTGCTGGACAGATCAAGGGGACGATTGCTGATCATGACGCCATTGCCGTCTGCCGCACCTCTGATCACATTAGGCAAGGTAGGGACAGAAACATTGCCTAGGGCAACACTACGGGCAGCTAACGGCCCGAGAAGTTTGGCGTCAGGGTCATTGCGCGACAGGGTCAGGCGGATATCAGATTCCTGTTTTGCGCCGCCAATCGCTGCATAGACCGCTGCCTCCATCGCCAACAAATCAGCCGTAGCATAGCCTGTATAGCCGATAGCACTTGTACGAGTTGAACCCTGACGGCTGACGCCGGCTGACACGGTATTGTCGATAAACGGCCCATCGAACATTTTGTATTCCACGCGCTTGGTCGGATAGTCCGCCGCGCGATAGGCACTGTTTCGCCCCCGTAACCGCTTGGCCATCTGCTCACGCTGACGTCTCGCCTGGATTGGAAGCGTAACCCTGGGCATGACCTTCAAGCTTAGGGCTGAGTGATCGAGCCTAAAGTCAATCGGCCACCATTTTTGCAACAAGTCCGAAGTGACATAAAGCTCGCCATCAATCCAGCGAACACGGCTGCGGTCATACCCCTCGCGTCGACTTCCTAGCTTGACCACCGCATCATCAGTGTCGATTGAAAAGGAATTGGCCTCGTCAACCAAAAATCCAGATCCGGAATTGTGCTCCGGATCCAGACTAATGCTCAGCGTCAAGATCCGGCTTAGGTCTCCGACCGGCAAAAAGATGTCGTCGCCGGACTCATAGAGATTAACCGCATCGGCAATCTGCTGTGAGTCCAGCGAGACTTCGGTGATTAACGGATTTAAGTCCTCAACTATTGACCGTCCAGATGGAACAAGCGCCTGCGGCAGCGACCCTGCATGGGTCCAAGTCATAGGCAAAAGAGTTGCACCTAGGACTAAGATCCCGTTGAGTAGTCTCCAATTCCAATCTTTTGCGCGCATGATCGCCCCCTAGTGCCTATGCCTCGATCAAGGCACCTGGACCTGTGTCTGGGTCAAAAGCGCACCGCCTGCCTCTTGCCGCTCCGTATAGCGAAGCGAGAGCGTTCCACCCTTCAGTGCCGTTCCAGGCGGTAGCGTAAGTGGCATTCGGATGGTGCGGGTGGCATTGGGCACATAGACCGAAACACCGCCCATCTTGCCGACCTCAATCGGCCGCCTACCGGGTGGGGTATAGAAGGCCTTTAAGTCCCCATAGACGGAGCGGGTGCCTTTGCGGTGAAACCGGGCATAAAAAATAGGCGGGTTGCCCCCCTTGGCCGAGATCAAGGCCGGCGAATCCAGTGTGACCTCGGCCTGGGTCGTACCTTGGCGCACTATGACTGGGATTGATGCTCCAATCATGGCTTGGAGCAATATGCCCACCTGGCCCGGCGGCAGCTTTACCGCTGTTTCAAGATTGGTTGGGCCATTGGCGTCGGTCATACGGCTAAACCGAAGATGCGTGCGGTACTCGCCCGTCGCCAAATTTGCAGGCCTGCGGATTGAGATCCTAACCGTCTGAGATTGGCCCGGGCGCAAAGTGACCTGGCGCGGCGTAAAGACCAGCATATCCTTTGCAAAAAGTTCGCCCGGTTCGGGCGTTTCGGCCACAACAATCTCGCCGGCCTCTGTCATCCGACTATTGTATAGACCAATGCGGAAGGTCTGGGTTTCTTGGCTGCGGTTAATCATTTCAACATGACCACCACGCTGGCGGTCTTCAATAACTACCCGTGTGGGATAAAGCATGAGTTCAGCATGCGCGGTGACTGGAATAAGTAAAATGGCTGCTAGAAGCCACTTTATGGTCGAAGCCACTGCACTGTAGTATTTAAGGAGCATTAGATTACCTTTCTGGTAAATTTGGAATTGGCCCAAAGATTCATTCGTAACTAGCTATTATGTCGAAGCTACCAGTATAGTTTCCTGGCGCAGCTTGGCTTGGGACATTGAGTGTGGCTCCGATGGCGATCTGAGATCCGCCACTTCCAAGGGGTGCGCTTGAGAACCCAGAAATCGCCATTGACCCGCCGCCGCTGCTTATAAGGCTGGCACTGGCCGGCAAGGTGATCGAAAAGTTTGACCCGGTAGTGCCAGTAACGACCACATTGGCGGACCCACCATCATTGAATCCGCCGCCGCCAAACAGAATGACACCGCCGCCCGAAGTTCTTCCGCCTGAAGGCGTTACGGTAACCGTGCCGCCCCCGCCCGCGGCAAAGGTGCCAAATGACAGGTCCTGAACGACCGACACAGTTTGTGCCCAGGCGCTGGCTGGCATGCCCATGAACATCAAGCCAGCCAACACATGAACAGTAATCCGCTGGATTTTCGCCTTACGTGCCATGGCCCGCCCCTAATCGAAGGTAACAAGGGCGGTGATTTTGGCGCCAACTCCCGCGCCAAAATCGACATTTAGAATCGTCAAATTGACATTCAGTCCTGACCCAGATTCGGCCTGCCAGGCCTGAGTAAACAAGCTTCCAGACACGGTCGCCGGCAAGTCGCCACGGGCTAAAGCCGCCATAGACAGTTCCAGCGCTTCACGCGTCGGCGCAGAAACTGAAAAAATGATCCCGCCACTATCTGGATCATCATGATCGACCGTTAAACGCATAGAAACGGGCGCTTGCCCGTTTTCAAGATTGACTGTGATGGTTCCAGACGGTGCATCTAGGATCAGATCCGTCACCGATTTGGTTACGATCGGCTGGCTGGCTATGAGCTTGGCTGTCACATTGGCAACAGCCGTCCCAGCCAGGGCTGGGACGGCGTTAAGCACTATAGGTACGGCAAGTAGATGCCGTATCTGCCAAAGGCGACGAGGCACTTGAGCGGCCATGTCCGGCTTACCTATTAGTTATAGTTCACCGAGACATCAAAGGTGCCGGTATAGGCACCGTTGGCCTGGGCAGCGCCAACCGTTAGAGTTCCACCGACATACATGTCGATCGTGCCGCCTACAGGAATGGTTGCTGCGGCCAGGTCCAGATCAGACGTGAAGGTGCCAACATCCATTGTATTCGGGCCGTTGCTCAAGGAAACAGTGGTCGGCAACGTAATCGAGAAGGTCGCACCGGCCGTGCCGCCAACCGTGAACTTGGCTGCGGTCGGCGTAACAGTGTTGTCCAAGGTAACGCCCGCGCTAGGCGTGCGGAGCGCAGTGGCAGTGGGGGTCAGGACGATCGTGCCGCCAGTGGTCGAAATGAAGTTACCAAACGCCAGATCGTCAACCTTGGTGATGGCGATTGGGGTCAGGACGCTTGCGCCAACAGAGGCGGTAGCGGTTTCAGCAAGGGCTTGACCAGCACCAAACAAGGCGATGGCACAAACGAGACTGCGAATGGTAAGGGTCTTCGCGTTCATGGGTTAAATCTCCGTATTACCAAAATGGGTCAATGGCATCGGTGTTGATGACATGAATGGTAATATGAGCTACCGTTATTTCAGAAACCCTAATAAGCATGATGAATTTCAATTAGATCAATAACTTAACGAAGTTTTCACCATTATAGCCGGCACGAGTCGCGAGTAGCTGAGGACATGGCCAAGCATGGCATGCCTAGCTAAAGGCCTTACATTATAAGCAGTTGCGCTATCGCTCTGTCTTTGTGGATAGGCATTTTGGCGACCGTTCCCGTAGCAAAAACTAGCGGTAAAAAAATACAGTGGTGCCCAAAATTTTTTCTGAAGAGCGCCTTATTCTAGCCAATGGGCCTGAGTGCGCCGCCATTCAGGCTGTTCCGAGCCTCGGAAACCGCTGCATGCCATGCATAAAATTGTGCGGGCTTAGTTTTTGGATTTGTAAGCTGAACTTCAGCCTAAATCTCTTTTGCATTCTCCTCGGCTAAACCGCTACTGGGCGGACCTTCATCCATATGGTCATAGAGAATGCGGGCGGCATCGCCCTTGGGGTCATCATACTGCCCGGCCTTAAACGTCCAGAAAAACGCGACCAGTGAAACGGCGGCCATCAGAAGGGTCAGGGGCGCTAGCAGGAAAAGAATGGTCATGGCTTGCGCGCCTCAAGTCTCAGTCGCAAGGCATTGAGCATAACTACGAGGGACGAGCCCGACATGGCCAAGGCTGCGATCAAGGGTGTGACGAGGCCAAACACGGCTGTTGGGGCAGCGACCAAATTATAAACTGCGGCAAAACCAAAATTCTCCATCGCCCGACCTCGCGCCGCATGAGCGACATCTATTGCTTGGACGACGGCAAACAAGTCTTCACCCTGAAACACCAGATCGGCCGCTGACTGGCTGGCATCGGCAGCTGCGCCCGGGGCCATAGAGGCATGGGCCTTGGCCAAGGCCGCTGCATCATTCAGGCCATCCCCGACCATGAGCGGCTTTTTTCCATTAGCGATCAAGGCATCTATGGCATCGGCCTTATCAAACGGCGTCAGGCCAGCGCGCCATTGGTCAATATCGGCGCCATTGGCGGCGCGCTCGACAGCTCCAGCCAGGTCCCCAGACAAGATCTCGACCGTCAGTCCGCGCGCCTTAAGCGCCGCGATTGTCACGGCCGCATCAGGGCGCAATTCATCTGCGAACCGAAACCGTACTGGCCCATAGTTCCCGCACTTAAACCAAAGCTCGGTTTCACTCGCGCCCGCGCCGTCTGCGCCAACAAAACCGGCGCGGCCAAGGCGGGCCAGTTTCCCGTCAATCAGGCCCTCTATACCAAGGCCTGCTGTTTCGACCACATCACTGGCAGCAGGGCCTGGCCCAGCGGCCAGGGCCAGGGCACGCGATAGGGGATGGCGCGAGGCCCGGGCCAAGGGGGCGGCAAGGGCCAAGGCTTCCGGGTCATAAAGGGTCAGGCTTGGACGGCCGAGCGTGAGAACACCGGTCTTGTCGAACACCACATGATCAATCTTGGCTAGGCGCTCTAGCGCCGCGCCAGACTTAACCAATATGCCGCGCGAAAACAGGCGGCCCGAGGCGACGATCTGAACCGCTGGCACGGCCAGGCCAAGCGCGCAGGGGCAGGTAATGATCAAGACGGCCGTCGCCCGCATCAAGGCATCAGGAAATGAAAGGCCCGCCATCCACCAACCGACCAAGGTCACGGCGGCCAGACTATGGACCACCGGCACATAAAGGGCAGCCGCCTTGTCGGCGAGGCGCACATAGGCTGATTTCGATTGGGCACCCGCCTCCATCAAGCGGGCAATGGCGGCAATAGTTGAGTCTTCGCTGCGGGCCTCAGCGCAAATCACCAGCCCGCCGGTCAGATTCAAGGCCCCAGCTGAAATCGCGGCGCCCGGGGCCGTGGCTGCTGGGGCGGTCTCGCCTGTCAGCATGGAGATGTCGAGCTCAGACCGGCCCTCAATCACCTGGCCATCGACCGGAACCCGATCGCCCGGCGCGACATAGAGCCGGTCGCCCAGCTGGACATCGGACAAGGCAATCGCGGTGGTGGACCCATCGACCTCAAGCCGCCGGGCCGTTACGGCCTGAAGCGCCAAAAGGTCCCTCGCGGCGCTCTTGGCCTGGGTCCGAAGGCGATGATCGAGATAGCGGCCAATCAGGAGGAGGAAAAGAAGCGTCACCGCGGCTTCGAAATAGGCGTGTTGTTTGTGCAGCAAGGTCTCATAGACACTGACGCCTAGAGCTAAGAGAACGCCCAGAGATATGGGCACATCCATATTGGCCTTGCCCTTGGATAGGGCCTTCCAGGCGCTTTCGAAAAACGGCATACCGGCATAGAGGGCGCAAGGTCCCGCGATCAGGGCGGTTAGCCAGTAAAAGGCGGTGCGCACGCCTTCGCCCATTTCCTGGCCCATCAGCCCGGCCCAGACGGGAACCGCAAACATCATGGCATTGCCGGCACCAAAGCCAGCGACACCGAGCGCAATGGCGAGGCGGCGACCCTCCTTGTCCTCGGCCTGACGGGCCTGGACGGGATCATAAGGCACAGCGCGGTAGCCAAGATCGTTTAGGGTCTCAATAACCAGACCTTGTGAAACGCCGCCTTTTTGCGACTGAACCGCCAGCTTGCCCGTGGTCAGATTCATGCGGGCGTGCGTTACGCCCGATAGGGCACCAATATTGCGCTCAATCTTGTTCAGGCACCCGGCGCAATGCGCGCCCTGAACCAGGAGCTCTAGCCTTTGATCTTTGAGCACGGCCTGGGTCATGGCCAAACCACCCGCCGCTCGGCCGTTCGGTGCTCACCGCGTACGTCCGTCGCTGTAACCGAAAGGTCCCAGGCCCCCGGCGCGGCCTTGACCAGGGCCGCATAGACCCCAGGTTCGGTTTCCGTAAAGGCCAGGGCATGGTTCTGCGTTTCGGTTGCGGGCCGCACGATCTTGCCCTTGACGACTGCGCTCACCAGGGGCTGGGCGGTCGCATCGCTCCAGCGCACGACGATGCGTGTGCCAGCGGCGCTCGTTTCAATGGCATCCACCCGCGCCCGCCAGCCCAGGGCGCGCTCAGTCGCCATAGCTTCGAGTGTGCGATTATAGGCCAGGCCCGCCTCATAGGGGCGGGTATTGACCTCGCCGGGAAAGGTACGGACGGCCTGAACCACCATATAGATATTGACCCCCAGCATGACTCCAAAAAACACCAGGAATATGATCAGGACATGCCAGCCTTTGAGCTCACGCGGCTGAACCTTTGCTAGGACGCTCATTCATCCTCTCCCGAACTTAAGAATACGGTGGCCTTTTCCAGCTGTTTTCCGGACTGAGAAATCAGGCGAAACTCAGCCGGCTCAGAATGGTCGCGGTGATGCTCGTGATCCGATGGCGGCACAGTGACAAAGACCCTCAAGGTGCGCTGACCATCCGCGCCAAGGGCCACCGAGATTGGGCCCTCATGGGTCTGGCCAACTGTGCGCATATGCGCGCCGTGCGGGCCGTGGAACTCGAGGAAATAGACCTCAGGCCGGATCGACCGGTTCATGATCTGAACCGTATAGCCATTGCGCACCGCGCCGTCAGAAAGGGTAATGTATTCAGGATTGCGGTCACGCAGCACATCCATGGCCATGGGCGAACGGGTTAGAAGGCCAAACAGCATCACCGAGCCCACAAGAGCCAAGGCGACCGCATAATAGAGGGTGCGTGAGCGGACGAACTTATAGACCGGCTTGGTCCCCGCCTGTCGCGCGGCAACCGCAGCATCGGTATCATAGGCGATCAGGCCCCTTGGCCGGCCAACCTTGTCCATGATCTCGTCGCAGGCATCGATACAGAGGCCGCAATTAATGCATTCCATCTGGGCGCCATTACGAATGTCTATGCCCATGGGACAGACCACGACGCATTGCAGGCAATCAATACAGTCGCCGCGCCCCTCCCAGGTCTCGCCCTTTTTATGTGGACCCCGCGTCTCGCCGCGATCCTTGCGATAAGTGACCTGGAGCGAATGCTCATCAAGCATAGCGCCCTGGATCCGTGGCCAGGGACACATATAGGTACAGACCTGCTCGCGCATGGTCCCGGCCAGCATATAGGTGGTGAAGGTCAATATGCCGACCGACAGATAGGCGGTAACCGGGGCCTGGCCCTTAAACAGCTGGCCAAACAGGGTCGGGGCGTCTTGGAAATAAAACACCCAGGCCCCGCCCGTGACCAGGGCTACTAGGATCCAGACCAGGTGCTTGCCGCCCTTACGCCAGGCCTTGTTCAGGGACAGGGGCGCGGCATCCAGGCGCATACGCGCATTGCGATCGCCCTCAAACAGGCGCTCGACGACAATATAAAGATCGGTCCAAACCGTCTGGGGGCAGGCATAACCGCACCATAGGCGGCCAAATAGGGCTGATACTAAGAACAAGGCCAGGGCTGCGGTGACCAAAAGGCCGGTAAAATAATAGACCTCTTGCGGCCAGAGCTGGATAAAGAAGAAAAAGAACCGGGCATCGGCAAAATCGACCAGGACCGCCTGATTAGGCACGCCCGGCCCCCGGTCCCAACGCAGCCAGGGCAGGATATAATAGACCGCCAAGGTTGCCACCAGGACCGCCCATTTGATCATCCGAAACGGGCCGTGCACAAGCTTGGGATAGATGGGCTCGCGCTTCTTATACAGCGGCGGCGGCACGCCGGGGCTGGGCGTTTTCGAAACCGTATCAATCAAGACGGGCACGTTTGGCCCTCCGCTTGGGGCGTATTGCCCCTATTTGCCGCTCGCATTGGCATGAACATAGACGGCCAGGGCCTTGATGGTGGCGGTATCAAACCGCTTTTCCCAAGTCGGCATGACGCCGCCGCGCGCATTCCAGATCTGGCCGTGAATACTGGCCCGGTCGCTGCCATAGAGCCAGTCGCGATCGGTCAGGTTGGGCGCGCCAACGGCCTGGTTGCCAAGGCCAGCGGGGCCATGACAGACACTGCACTGGGCCTGAAAGACAGGTGCCGCGCGGGCCACCGCTGCCGCATTGGCCTTACGGCGCGACAGGGCCACCACATATTCGGTCAGGTCATTGACCTGGTCTGGCGTCACAATCTGGTCGCGGCCAAAGGCGGGCATTTGCGACATGCGGGCATTTGGGTGGCCCGAGCGAATACCCACTCGCAGCGTATGCTCAATATCGGCCGGCGTGCCGCCCCAAAGCCAGACATCGTCGCGCAGGTTGGGGTAGCCCTTGCCGCCGCCGCCGCCCGCGCCATGGCAGGTTGCGCAATTATCGCCAAACACTGAGGCCCCCGCCGCCAGGGCATAGGCCTGAAGCTTGGGATCGGCTTCAATCTGTTCGAGCGAGGCATTGACAAGGCCAGCGCCCGCCGCGCCGCGCTGGGCCTTTAAGGCCGATAGATCAACCGCCACCTGGGCGCGGTCGGACTTGCCTAAAAGACCGTGCGTATAAGAATGCAGGCCCGGCCAGGCGGGCATTAGGACCCAATAGCCGATCGCAAAGGCGATACAGGCATAAAAGATCCAGAGCCACCACCGCGGCAGGGGATTGTCCAACTCACGGATCCCATCCCA